>DATHMS010000170.1:0-28165 GCA_035486795.1 Candidatus Sulfotelmatobacter sp.
TTGAACCAATGCTGAATGAACGGGGACTCGACTCGAACTAGGATCCGGTGTGCGACGCTCCGTCATGCGGAGATGCCTAAAGGGTCTCGGCGGGTTCCCAACGTCTACCGACGGGTTCATTCTCGGCCCGTCACACGGCACGGTGGGTCGGCTTGAATTTTTGTGGACTTCAGGGACTGAAGCCCGGACTCATCGTAGGTGTCTTATCTCTTCTCTTATCCCACCGCTGCGCCATCCGAGTTGTGCCCCAATCAAGGTTTGACGCGATGCCGGCCGAGACATAGCAAGCTACGCCTCTACGAACAACTCGTGGAGGTGCACCGCGCGCCTGCTACACTGAGTCAGGTACAAATTCTCTGGTTTCTGCATCCAACTAATTGTGTATCCACAACTTGTGCATTTCGGGCGGTTTTTCCTGCCGACTTATGGCTTCCTGGTTTCTCTGGGAGTGCTGGTCGGCCTATGGGTCAGCGTGCGCAACTCCGAGCGCTTGGGAATTGACGGCGAAAAGGCCTGGAACCTTGGGATTTTGGTGGTGCTGTGCGGAATTTTAGGCGCGAAGGTGCTCTACATCATCAACGATTGGAGCATTTACGCGGCGCATCCGGGAGACATTTTCAGCATTGCCACGCTGCAGGCCGGGGGAGTTTTTTCAGGCGGCCTGATTGCGGCGTTTCTGGCGGCATGGTGGTACGTCCGCAAACATCATCTGCCCGCTCTCGCAACCTGCGACGCGTTCGCGCCGGGTTTGGCCCTGGGACATGCGATTGGACGCATCGGCTGCTTTGCTGCCGGATGCTGTTACGGGAAAGAGACGCATCATTTCTGGGGCGTGGTGTTTCGCAATCCGCTGGCGAACCAGATTACCGGGACTCCGCTGAATGTGCCGCTGGAGCCGACGCAGTTGTTCGAGTCGGCGGTGGAGCTGGCGAATTTCTTCTTCCTGATGTGGCTGCTGAAGCGCAGGAAATTCGACGGTCAGATATTCGGCGCGTTCATGTTCATCTATGGAGTAGCGCGGTTCTTCCTGGAATTCATTCGCGACGATCCGGGCCGCGGGTCGGTGTTTGGCGGGGCGATGACCGGGACGCAGTTAGTCGCGATTGGGCTGGTGCTGGCTGGCGGGTTTATCTGGTGGCTGCGTCCGGGAGCCAAGGACGTGCCGGCGCAGGCAGTTGGGGCCACGCGATGAGGACTCAGCGTTCGGGCTTCGGGCTCAAAGGTCTTTAACACAGAGGGCACAGAGGAACACGGGGCAAGGCGAGCGCGCCCCGCGCCCAATCTTCCATTTCATTCTAGTATGCTTCCATCGATGCCGGAAGCGTTCCCCATTTCAATTCCCGTATTGCCTGAGGACTCCGGCCGACGCCTGGATCAGTTTCTCGCCGCGCGGCTTAACTCCGTCAGCCGGGCGCGGGTGCAGGAGATGATTGCCGAAGGCAAAGTGCTGGTTAACGATGCTCCGGCGAAGGCTTCGCTGAAGCTGCGTGGGGGGGAGCATATCAGCGTGCTGGGCGAGGCACAGCGGGCTCCGCTCAACGCTGTCGCCGAGGCGATTCCGCTCGACATTGTTTACGAAGACGACGCTCTCGCGGTGATCAACAAGCCTGCGGGAATGATGGTGCATGCTGGCGCGGGAGCTAGCGACGATGCGCGCAATCGCGGGACGCTGGTGAATGCGCTGCTGCATCATCTCGGGAGTTTGTCGGGTGTGGGCGGGGCGTTACGGCCGGGAATTGTGCATCGTTTGGACAAAGAAACCAGCGGGCTGATCTTGGTGGCGAAAAACGACGACGCGCACCGCAAGCTGAGCGCACAGTTTGCGGCGCGGGAAGTGAGGAAAAAGTATGTCGCGCTGGTGCATGGCTGGGTGAAAAAAGATTCGGGGACGCTCTCCCAGAGCATTAGCCGCGACCGGGTGCGGCGCACGCGGATGACTACGCGACTGGAAGGTGGACGCACGGCAGTTACGCATTATCGGGTGGCTCGGCGGTTGGATACCAAGTTTGGGAAGTTTAGTTTGCTGGACGTGAAGATTGACACCGGACGGACCCACCAGATTCGGGTGCATGTGGCGGCGATGGGGCATCCCGTGGTGGGGGATACGATGTATGGAGCGCCGCAGCGGGCGCGGGGAAAGAATGCTGTGATCAGGTTGGGGCGGAATTTTCTGCATGCGGCGGAGTTGGAGTTCCGGCATCCGCGGACCGAGGAGATTGTGGCGTTGAAGAGTGACCTGCCGGAGGAGTTGCGGGAGTTTTTGCGGAGAGTGGAAGAGTAGGCAGGTTGGGATCAGTTCCTTTGGCGGCTCCGCTCGATCCTCAGGGGCTGAAGCCCTGACCAAATGGCTGGGCGTAGACGCAGGCCTGGAAGGCCTGCTCCACCCGCTTTTTGTTGCCCGAGAGCCAGTTTTGCATACAGGCTGAGGTTATGGCGCGGCGGAAACCACGCCCTGCCAGGACGTTCTTCCGGCGAAACCGAATTTAGAGCCGATCCGGATATAATGACAGGTAAATGGGGGGCATTCTTACGAAGAGCGTTTTCAGAGATTCGGTAATGCGGTGGGCGGCGGTTCTGTTGCTCACGGCGGGGCTGCGCGGCATTGGAATCGCGCAGACGAGCGCAGCGTCAGGCTCGCAACCGTCATCCCAGACTTCACAGCAGGCTTCCCAGCAAGCTTCCCCGCAGTCCGCACAGCCTCCGTCATCCGCGACGGGAACATCGCACGCTGACGACCAGAAATCTGGCGAGCACAATTCTGGAGAGCCGAGCGCGGACAATCCAGACATCCCCCGCATCAGAGTGGGCACCAACGAAGTGAATGTTGTGTTCACGGTGACGGACAGACACGGGAAGCGGGTGACCGATCTGAAGCAGTCAGACTTCCAGTTCGTGGATGACAACAAGCCGGCAACAGAGATTCGAAGCTTTCACTCCGAGACGAATCTGCCGCTGCAGGTGGGATTGTTGATCGATGCCAGCAATTCGGTGAGGGACCGGTTCAAGTTCGAGCAGGAGTCGGCGGTCGAGTTTCTGAACCAGACCGTCCGCCGGGGCTATGACCAGGCGATGGTGGTCGACTTCGACGTAACACCCGAAGTAGCGCAGGATTTCACCGATGACACGGAAAAGCTCGACAAGGGCATACGCGGACTGCGGCCGGGAGGCGGAACGGCTATGTACGATGCGCTGTTCTTCGCCTGCCGCGACAAGTTGTTGAAGCAACCGCAGGCTGGGCCGACGCGTCGGGCGATCGTACTGCTCAGCGATGGCGAGGACAACCAAAGCCACGTGACGCGCGAGGAAGCGATTGAGATGGCGCAGCGAGCGAACGCGATCGTATATACGATCAGCACGAACGTGAGCGGCACCAAGGGCGCAGGAGATAAGGTGCTGGAGCGGATTGCGGATGCGACGGGAGGGCGTGCGTTTTTCCCCTTTCAGATTCGCGATGTGGCCAACGCCTTTGCCGAAATTCAGGACGAATTGCGCAGCCAATATGATGTGTCCTATAAACCGGCGGACTTCAAGGCGGACGGCCACTTTCGCACGATTGAGATCGTAGCTCTCGACCGGAAAAACTTCCGCGTGCGATCGCGGCGGGGGTGGTATGCGCCGGTGCAGTGAAACAGCTTCTCGCTTCTAGCCTGGGCTGGAAAGCCGATATTTTTCTGCGGGCGATCGAATGCCGGGATATTCGGGGACACCACTTCCGAAAAAGTTAGGGATCAAGACCGGGTTTCGCGTGTGGTTGGCGAACGCTCCGGCAGAGGTGCGCGCAGAATTGCGCGAGGCGCTGGCCGAGTGCGAGATGAAGACGAAGCCGGGCGACACGCTGGATTTCGCGATGCTGTTTACCAAGTCTCGTGTGGAATTGGCCCGGGAGTTCGCGCGGATCGCAAAACTGCTGGCGCCTGCTGGAATGTTGTGGGTGAGTTGGCCGAAGAAGAGTTCCGGCGTGGCTTCGGACCTGGATGAAAGTCTGGTGCGCGGAATTGGTCTGGACGCTGGGTTGGTGGATGTGAAGGTTTGCGCGGTGACAGAGGTGTGGTCGGGGCTGAAGTTTGTGCGCCGGGTGAAGGATCGGAAAGGGTGATGGATGCCGCCCTCAGCATTGCCGGCCGGTTAGCCGGGTCAGCCAAGGGCGTATCACTTTATAAAATCGTCGCGCGATGTTAGGTCGTGCCGGCATCCTTGACCAGGTGCCCGACATAGAAAAGGACGGCTACCACCAATAGCATGTGAACCAAAACGCTGGCGACGTGGAACACGAGAAAGCTGCCGGCCCACAGGATAACCAGCAGCAGAGAGATTTTGAGGAACGGCTCGAGGTTCATTTTCTGCCTCCGTCTAGAGCGGCGCCAAAGTATCTTTACATTTATAAAACGGCGACGAGCGGCACAGTATCGGCAGAACGCTGTAAATCCCTGAGTGCTGAGTGGTAGAGGGCATAGGGAGGCAAGGGAGCTGGCATGGTGCGGGTCGGATTGATTGGGTTTGGCTTGGCGGGGCAGGCGTTTCATGCGCCTGTGATCCGGGGTGTGCGTGGGATGGAACTGGCTTGCATTCTAGAGCGCAGAGGGACGCGGGCTCGGGAAAAATATCCTGAGGTGCGGGTGGCGCGGACTCTGGATGAGTTGCTCGCGGACAAGGAGATCCAGTTATGCGTGATTGCGACTCCAAATGATTCGCACTTTGATTTGACGCGGGATTGTCTGATAGCAGGGCGGGATGTGGTGGTGGACAAGCCGTTCGCGCCGACGCTGCGGGAATCCGAGGAACTGGTGCGGCTGGCGGCGGACCGCGGGCGGCTGATCACTGTGTATCAGGACCGCCGGTGGGATGGGGATTTCGGGACCGTGAAAAAGATTGTGGCCTCGGGAAAGCTGGGGACCGTGGTGGAGTATGAGTGCCGCTATGACCGGTTCCGGCTTGAGCCGAAGGCGAATGCCTGGCGGGAGAGCGCCGATCAGCCCGGGGCTGGAGTGTTGTTCGATCTGGGCCCGCATGTGATCGATCAGGCGCTGGTGTTGTTTGGCGTGCCGCGGGCGATTACGGCGTCGGCGTTCTGTGAGCGCGAAACTTCGCGGGTGGATGATTCGTTTGATGTTTGCCTGGAGTATCCCACCTTACGGGCAATGGGGCGGGCACGGATCATCGCGTTTGCGCCGGGGCCCCATTTCCTGATTCACGGGACGAAGGGATCTTTTGTGAAGTATGGAATGGATCCGCAGGAGGCGCGGCTGCGGGGAGAGGATTTTCCGCAGGGACTGGATTGGGGCGCGGATTGGGGAGTGGAAGACGAACAGTGTTGGGGCACGCTGAGCCTGGTGGGCGAGCCGAGTGTGAGGGTGAAGACCGAGCGCGGAGACTATCGCGGATTTTATGCGAACGTGCGGGACGCGATCGAGAAGCAGGCAACGCTTGACGTAACGCCTGAACAGGCTCTGCGCACCATGCGGGCGGTGATGCTGGCGCATAAGAGCAGCCGTGAGCGGCGGACGGTGGAGTGGGGGGAAGCAGTGGAGTGAGGGGTGGAATTGCCGTCCGATGTCACGCCAGTTTGAGGTGTCGAACCGCGCTACAATTATTCAAGGTGGTTGGAGGTGAGTCTATGGCTAGTCCATTGAATTCGCCAGGCCCTGAAGGACCAGAGCCTCCCTCGTTCGGAACTGGACACTTCCTGTTTGTACTCCTGCTGGCAGTCATCTTTTTTTTGCTCGGCCACAGCATGGTGCGTCACCGCTTCTTTGAAGGCGGACGCGTTCACCGGAACGGCTCCATCGGGCAATAGCAGACGGGTGACACGGCCAGAATGCATAAGCAGCGGAGCGCTTATGCTCCGCTGCTGCATGCGTCATACCACCAGTCCGAATGCAGCCTAGTGGTGTTCGCCGCCGCCATGCGCTGCTTCGGCATGGGGCGCGCTGTGGGCCGCTGCGTTATGCGCCGCGGCCGCATGGGCGCCGCTGTTGTGGTTGGCGTGTGCCGGTGCTGGACCACGTCGATTCGCTGCGTACGCGTGTCCGGCGTTTCCACGGGCGCCGACGTAACGGCCTCCGTTGTACCTGCCTCCTCCGCCGCCGCTGAAGCGATGCTCACCCCAGCCGTGGCCGTAGCCCCAGTTTGCCCACGGGCCCACGCCCAAGAAGATGCCGTTATAGAAATATCCCGGCCCGTAAAAGCCGCTGGGTGCGCAGCCGTATGGCGCATAGTTGTAGTAGCCGTAGGAACAGACGGGCTGTACGCCTATGCCTACGCCAACTGTGACTTGCGCGCTGGCCGCTGGCACCAAGGCCAAGGGCACGAGCAAGGTTGTTGTACCTGCCAGGAACAGACCGCGCATTGCGAGCCTGTTGGCCCAAGGGGCCACGCTCTTGAATTGCCACATTTTGTTGTCCTCCGGAATTTCTGCTTGCGATGGAAAGGTATGTCTCCAGTATCAGGCCCTTGCGAGTGAATAGCTGGTCAATACAGACCGTTTGTCCGGACACTCGTGTTTGGAGTCGAAAAGGTAAGAGAAAACTAATGATCTCTAACACGCCGCGAGTAAAGAGGATGGGTTGGATTTTCTGTTTGGCTGGCCGAAAGCTTTAAGGCAGTACCAGGGACAAGAACAAAATCAGGAGCAGCGGGCAAGAATGCCCGCTCCACACAAGCTAACTCCACGCAGGTATTTCACCGAGGGGTTCTATTAGGTCGGCAAGACTGCTTCCCTTCGCGGATTCCGGGTTGGGCGTGCCGGTCGCAGCGAGAAGGCGGCGGTGCCACGCATTACGTTCTGTAGCGCAGCTTGGAATTTCTCCATTTCTTCATGCGTGCCAACGGTGATACGGGTGCAGGTAGGCATGATGGGCCAGATGCGTCCGATGAAAACATTTTGCTGCGCCATGGCATCGATCACCTGCTTGGCGGGGCGTTTGGTGTCGAGCAGGAAGCAGTTCGACACCGAGGGAATGTAAGCGTAGCCCTTGCTGTCGAGCCACTCAAAGGTTTGTTGACGAACGCTGGCGTTGATGCGCTTGCGTTCCGGGACGAGGCTAGGATCTTTGAGGCTCGCCGAAGCCGCGACCAGAGCGGTGACGGGCATGAAGTTCCAGCCGGAGCGGTCCATGATTTTTTCGAGCAGGTCGGGACGGGCGACGACGAATCCGCAGCGCAGGCCGGCCATGCCGTAGGCTTTCGAGAACGTGCGGAGCACAACTACATCCTTACCGGCCTTGACGAAGTCGAGCGTCGAGGGAGCATCGCACAGATGGATGTAGGCCTCGTCGACCATCACGATGGAACCTTTGGGTTTGTTTTCAACCAGGTACTCGAGGTCGGAATGCGGAGTCAGTGTGCCGGTGGGATTGTTGGGATTGCAGATGTAGAAGAGTCCGGCGTCGGGAGCAGCGGCGATCATGGCCTTGACGTCATGGGCGTAAGCCTTGGTGAGCGGAACTTTGACGACGCGGGCTCCCGTGGCCTCGGCGGCGAACGGACCAGCTTCATAACCGGGGTCGGCGCCGACGTAGCTTCTCTGCGGCGCCGTGAAAGCAACGACCGCGAAGCGCAGCGGGGGAGTGGAGCCAGGGAAGGTGTGGACGTAATCCGGGTTGAGGCCCTCTTGCTGGGCGAAGGTGTGGATGAGATCGTCGGTGAGATTATCCATGTAGCGTCCGCCGAGAGGAACGATCGCGGAGATGGCTTCGCGCGCGGGTTGGCTGGGGCCAAGAGGATTCTCATTGGAATCGATCATGACAGCGTCTTGGGAGAACGGGCGGTGACGAGCCGCGGCAGCGAGCATGGGCTCGGTGACGATTTGGAAGGCTGCAGCGGCGGCTGAGAGTTGCAAGAACGTGCGGCGGGAAGACGAAAGATCTCTAGAGGACATGGCGAACCTCCGGTTCATCCAGCGTGGTACAGGCTAAATGTTTTTGGGCTTGAGGGCTAGGGGCAAGTTTTAGAGGGTGAGAGCAACGGCAAAGGCAAGAGCAAAAATCAAAGTCAAAGGCAGCGGGCGAGGCCGCCCGCTCCACATAGGCTCCCGCTATTGCGGCAGGGGCTCGCGGGGGGTGGCATAGTATCCCGCACGGCACTGGACTTTGTAGCTCTGTTTCGATTTCACTTCGAGTTTGCGGTAGCCGCCGTCGAGTAGCGTGTTGGTTGGGGTATAGCCAAGGTTGTACTGGCTGCGGAGTTCGGCGGCGATCTGGTCGAAGGCTTCTTTCAGTTTGTCGAATTTGTTGCCGACGTTGATGACGCGGCCTCCGGTGGCCTCGGTGAGTTTGCGCATCTCCCCTTCTCCGGAGTAGCCCACCTGGAAAGATCCGTAGAAGCCACGATCGGCGCAGAGCAGGACGTAGATGATGGCGTCGGCTTTCTGGGCGGCTTCGATGGCGTCTCTGATTTTGAGCTGGCTGCCTTCATCTTCGCCATCGGTGAGCAGAATCATGGCCTTGCGGCCGACTTCTTTGGACAGCATGTCGTGGGCCGAGAGATAGACGGCATCGTAAAGCACGGTGCCGCGCTGGGAGCCTGGAGCGGTGGGGACGGGTCCGCCTCCCGCACCAGGCAATGGCCCAGTAGTGAAGCCGGTGTTGATCTTAACTTTGTTGAGAGCGGCTTGCAGGCGGTGAACGTCGCGGGTGTAGTCCTGTATCAGTTCGGCATCGACGTTAAAGTCGATGACATAGGCTTCGTCCTTATCGGTGAGAATCTGGCGGAGGAATGCGCCGCCGACTTCCTTCTCCATGTCGAGGACTCTGAGCTGGCTGCCCGAGGAGTCGATGAGGATACCGAGTGTGAGCGGGAGGTTTGATTCGGCGGCGAAGTACTTGATGGTTTGCGGGGCGCCGTCTTCAAGAACTTCAAAGTCGTCTTTGGTGAGGTTAGGCATGAGGGCGCCGTGCTTGTCTTTGACGTTGAAGAAAAGTCCGACGACGTTGACGCTGACTTTTACCGTTCCAGCAGGCCCCTGGTCTTCGTCGGGCTTCTGGGCGTCGGAGGGGTTCTGGGCCGCGGGGGCTTGAGCGCCAGCCGGGGATGCGGCGGGAGTTGAAGAAGCTGGATTCTGGGCCACGGCCGCTGGACCGGCGGGCAACAAGGCTGCGAGGAAGAATAGAATAGAGGCAGCGGCCAGGACCGGAGAGAACCTTCGGTGAGCGAATAATTTTTGCATGCTAGGAATCCCTCTTGGGACTTTTGTTAGTCTAACCCTTGACGTTAGATGCACCAAATGGGCGAGTCTGGGCATCCGAGAGAAAGTAAGTTATTTTGGCAGCGGTGGAGCCCCGGTTAGGGCCCCAGGTCAAGGAAGAACGGATGATATTTGTGAGCATGGAAAAGGCGACGGGTAACGAGCAGCGTGGGCACGGCGCGAAGCGGTTGACGGCTGCGCTGTTGCTCGCATTTGTGGCTGGATGGCTGTGCGTGAGTGTTCCAGTGGCTGAGGGTCAGGCGTCGCAAACGCAGCCGGCTCAGGCTCAGCCGGCGCAGAATCCGGCGCCCAACCAAGTTCAGAACAACGGTCAGAACAACTCTCAGAACAATGACATTCCGGACGCGCCGACGGTGCAAGCGCCTGCGGAGACGCCGCCCGCGCCCCCGCCGATTCCGAAGCCGGAAGAAAAGAAGCCGGTTGAGCGAGATCCGTGGACGAACCAGCCGATCAGCAAGCCGGCAGCTTCCGAGCCTGCCGCCACGCCGAGCGGAGACACATCTACTACTGCCCCGCCATCGATGCCCCCTGTAAAAACCGTGCCGCCAGGGAGTTCGGCAAAACAGGGCCCAAGCTCACAGGACCAGCTTTATACGCTGGTGGTGCGTCCCACCTTTGTACAGGTACCGGTCACGGTGAAGGACAAACAAGGGCGCAGGGTAGACGGACTGCTCTCTACGGACTTCACCGTGAAGGAAAACGGGACGGAGCAGAAGCTAAGTTTTTTCACCGCCGATCCGTTCGGGCTTTCAGTGGCGGTCGTGCTGGACCTGGGCATGTCGGATGCGGAGGTGCAGAAGATCAATCAGACGTTTCCGGCGCTGGTGGGGGCATTCGCTCCCTATGATGAAGTGGCTCTTTACACCTACAGCAGCACGGTCAGTCAAGTCAGCGACTTTGCTGGAGCCACACGGAAGCTGACCGCCCTGTTGAACCAGATGAAGACGGAGCAGGGACGCAACGATGGAGTAGCGGTGTTGAACGGCCCGCTGGCGAATGGGCCGATCATCAATGGAGTTCCGGTAGGCAGTCCGACGGAGCCAGTAAATACGCCGCCGAGAGAGGCGCATGTTCTGAACGATGCCATTCTGCAGGCGGCTCTGGGCTTGCGTAAGCGCGACCGCGCTCGGCGGAAGGTCATTTTCGTGATCAGCGACGGACGGGAGTATGGCAGCAAGGCCAGCTACCGCGATGTTCTGAGAGTGCTGCAGACCTACGAGATCCAGGTGCAGGCCGTTTCGGTGGGAAGCTCGGCCCTCCCCGTCTATGACAAAATCCAGCGGTTGCACATTCCGCTGCAGGGTTATGACGACGTCCTGCCGAAGTATGCCAAGGCTACGGGAGGATCGGAAGACCGCGAGCTTACCCAGGGCGCGATTGAGAATATTTACGCTCAGGTTATGAGCGAGGCGCGTAGCCAGTACACGCTGGGCTATACGCCGGTCCGGCCTAAGACGCAGCAGACCGCGTCGATCTACCGCAACATAGAAGTGATAGTGCATCGGCCGGGACTGAAGATTTACGCCAAGGACGGATACTATGCCCTGCCGGCGGCGGCGCGGTGAGAGCGCCGTTGCTCGATCGGGATTGCAACTGATCTCCCTCATCGACTCCAAAGCACGCGGGGCTAGCCAGGGTTGAGCAGTTAGGGCCCGTACAGGAACTGCAACGCGCGCGGAAACCGATCGGCCCACGCATCCTCATTATGCGCCGCTCCCGGCTCTTCTATCACCAGCAACTGCTGACCCGCGAGGCCATGCCGGCGAAGAGTGGATTGAAGTCGATGCACATCGTCCACTGGTTCGTTGACTGATCCAACCCCAATGAATATCTTCGCCGGCCATCGAGTGAACCTGTCGGCTTGATGGAGAAGATAATCATCGTGCACGTACAGTGACGGGCTTTCGAGCAACAACTTTCCGAATCGACCGGGACGCATCATGACCGTATAAAGCGCAATGCCGGCGCCATAAGATGAACCACCAAGCCCGGTATTCGCGGGCTCGGGGTTGGTCCGGTACTCACGATTGATGAACGGGATAACCTCGTCGACCAGGAACTCAGGGAAATCCTTGCCGTGGACGTTTGGTACCGCCGGCTTGAGAGTGTCATCCGGGAAAGGCAGGTACTCGTTCGGGCGGTCTCTCTTGCCTGCGTTATCGATCCCGACGACGATGAGCGCGGGAACCTTTCCACTCCGAATCAACTCCGTCGCAGTTTCGTCGACGCGCCACTCCTGGGGATTGAAAATTGATGTGCAGACGTCAAACAGGTCTTGGCCGTCATTCAGATACAGCACCGGGTAGCGTTGGGTGCGATGCGCGGGGCTGGTGTATTCCGCAGGAAGCCACACTCTGAGCATGCGCGTATTGTGAAAGACCTGGCTGGTGAACGGACGTACCTCCAAATCGCCCACTACCGAGCAACCAGGACTTGCCTGCCCTGGGGAACCGGCCCGAGTTTCAACGGCACACGTCAGAACCGAGAGAACGATGGCAGAGACAGCCATCCGAGTCATCTGGCAGGTTAGATTCCCGTCCATGCTGCCGATTCTAGACGTTTTCCCGGCCGAGAGGATCTATCCAAATCTGCGGCGTCATCTGCCTCGTCGCGCGAATCCGAACCGGGAAATGCAGGTTCGTTCCGCCCGACGGCAGGGGGTCACCTGAGTAACCTGCTTTGGACCGACCGCGTGTGATATAAAAGCCCGAAGCCCCCAAAGGGATATTTTTGCGCGCGGAAGGTGTGCAGCCCCGCGCTATCGAGGAAAGTCTTGAGTTTCATCAACTTCGCAGCCCGCGAAATCAACTGCAAGATCGTGTATTACGGCGCCGGGTTAGGCGGCAAAACCACGAATCTGCAGGTGATCTACCAGAAGACCGCGGAACAGCAGAAGGGCAAGATGATCTCCCTCGCTACCGAAACCGAGCGCACCCTGTTCTTTGACTTTCTGCCGCTCGATTTGGGGTCGGTACGCGGGTTCAAGACGCGAATCCATCTTTATACCGTCCCCGGTCAGGTGTTTTACGACGCCAGCCGCAAGCTGATCCTGCGCGGCGTGGATGGCATTGTCTTCGTGGCCGACTCCCAGGAACAGCGCATGGATGCCAACGTGGAAGCGCTTGAGAACCTCATGTCGAACCTGCAAGAACACGGCTACGACTTCAACAAGATTCCCTACGTACTGCAGCTCAACAAGCGGGACCTGCCCAATATCCTGTCCCCGGAAGCACTCAACAAGGAACTCAGGAAGAAGAATGAAGCCGTAGTCGAAGCTGTGGCGTTTCAGGGGGTAGGCGTGTTTGAAACCTTGAAAGAAATCGCCCGGCAGGTGCTAACTGAACTGAAGGCAGGTGGCTAACCGGTTCATCCATTTCACAAGTTCACAAGGCGGCAGTTGCAGTTGCCGTCGCAAACCTAGACTCACTGCATCGGCTGTCCTGCCGCCAGCACCCCTTTGCCCGTGCCCCACGGATGTAATTCCGGCTTCAGCAAACCGGCTTTAACGACTGGATCGTCCTTCAGCAACGCAGCAGTCTTCTCCGCTCCCACGCAGAAAATCGAGACTCCCAGCAACTCGCGCTGATCGCCGGGCGCGAACGGTCCAGCAATGGCCAGGGACCCCTGATCAATCATCTGTTTTACCAGAGCGTGATGCTGCCTAATGGCATCCATAAACTCCAGCGCATTTGGATTCCACTTCTCGCCCCGCTTCAGCAGAACCAGCGTGTACTGCTCGAACGCGGGAGGCTCAGCCGGATCGTGAATGGCACTTGGGTCGATATCCCACGGCCCATGCACCTCGGCCGACAGCCGCCCGGCTTTAACTGCCGGATCGCTATCAGCCCAGGCTTGCGCCTGCGCCGCTGACTCGGCCTGCAAAACGAAGATGCCCCGCAGCGTCGTGTCATCCAGAAAAGGCCCGGCAATCGCAAGCTTGTGTTCAGCGGTCATCTTGCGGATGTTGGCCATGTGCTCTTCCTGAAGTTTGTCTCCAGCTTCCTTACTCAGTTGCGGAGCGTTGGCGGGACGATTCAGGAGCACGAAGAAGTACTGCGCGTCGGCGGCGGTCGGCTGGGGTGCAGCTTGTCCCAAGGCCGTCGCGGCAAGCGCGATGAGACTGAAAAGAAGAAGTACGCCTCGCAAAGAAATTGTTCTCATGACACTTACTCGCCAATTCCGTCCGACAATCTTAATGCATTCGGAGCATAGTCGCAGACAAGAACGGTCAGATCGTCGTCCTGTGAGGCCGACCACTGCTGGACTGACGAGATGATCTGATCGGAGGCAGCAGACGGCGAGAGTTCAGCCGTTTGCCGGAGCAGGCCAGATAGTGCATCTTGCCCGAACGGATCTCCCTTGGCGTTGGCAGCTTCGATAAGTCCGTCAGTATAGAGCAAGAGGCGATCGCCCGGCTGCAGCGGGTGTGTCGTATTGGTGTACGTGGCAAAGTCGAAGGCGGCCAGAATCAAACCATTCTCAACAATCTCCGTCACTCTGCCGTTGCGCAGCAGAAGCATAGGCGGATGCCCGGCCGCCGAATATTGCAGCGTTTTCGAAGTCGAGTCAAGATGAACATAGGCAGCGGTAACGAACTGGCTCTGGGTATTGCCGTAGAGAACCACGTTCATCTCCGACAATAACCGGGCGGGATCGACGGCGTTGGCGCGCTGCGACGTAGCCGCTACTTTCACCATAGAGGCGATGAGCGCGGCTGGGACGCCATGTCCGGAGACATCTGCGATCAGCAGTCCGGCCTGTGCGTCGTCAGCCACGAGAAAGTCGTAGAAGTCTCCGGCAACCGAGGTCATAGGCAGGTAACGCGCGGCAACGCGGAAGTTGGCGGAACTGGGGAACTCGGCAGGCAAAATCGATAACTGGATTCGCTTGGCGACTTCAAGTTCTTTTTGAATCTCGCTGAGTTGCTGGTCCCGTTGCAGGGTTTGGCGGGCGGCAACATATCCCAAAGCCAGGAGAAACGCTACAAAGCCAATCGGTTCGATATCGGGGAGGCGAATTCCGAGCAGGTTCCTGAAGTTCTCCCAGAAGATGAAAGCGGCAAAAATCAACAGGCCCCGGCGGACTACGACGGCATCCCGATCGACCGATCTCCTGTTCATGAATATCAGGACCAGCGTAGTCAGCGCGGCGATAATCAAGACGGCATTGATTTCGGAAAAGATGTTTTGCCGTCCCACCGCGAGCGTAGCCACCGCCAGCACGACCAGCACGATTCCCACAGCATAAAGTGCATTTCTCGTCTTGCGGTGCAGGAAGCCGGCGGCGTCGAGAAAAAGGAATGCCGGGATGGGGACGATGTAGTCGATCGCAGAACTGATTCGCGGGTAGAAAGACCAGGGTTGCATCAGGAGGAACATGCCGGACTGCATCCACATGCGCAAGCCGTACAGGCCGGCCAGGAAGGCCAGGTAAATCAGGATGGGATCATGCTTGCGGCGGATTTCTGAAAACGCTGCCGCGACCAGCCCCACCGCCATGATCATGGCCCCGAAAAGGAGAGTCGGCACATCATGGCGAAAGGTCTGCAAGACCTGGTCCGCAGTCATCTCTGGCGCGGGCATGTGCATGAGAAAGGATGCTAAATCATTTTCGCTCACTCCATCTTTCTGAAGAAGAAAACGACCTCTCCGGCGCAGTCGGCTGGACGGAAGGACCCTCGTTCCAAACTCAATGTATGCCCTGAGGAAATCGTCTAGAATGGCAGCCGCACTCAACTTGCAGGGTCTTCCAAATTCATCGAACGAGGCATCATGAGCAAACTCGGATATTCGTTTCTTGTTTTGTTTCTTTCTTCACTGCTGCTTCCGCAACTTTTGTTCTCACAGGCCAGTTCCCTGCACGGAATCGACCTTACTGATCTGGATCGCCAGGCTGATCCGTGCAACGACTTCTACGAGTTCGCCAATGGCACCTGGCGGGCGAAGAATCCGATTCCGGCATCGATGGATCGCTGGAGCAAGCGCTGGGCGGCCGGCGAGTCGTCAAAAGACGAGCTGAAAGACATCCTTGAGACGGCCGCCGCTGACCAGAACGCGCCCCAGGGCAGCAACGAGCAGATTATCGGCGACTATTACGGGGCTTGTATGGATGAGTCGCGGGTGAATGCCCGCGGCATGGAACCGCTGAAGCCCTGGTTTGGCCGGATCGATGCCGCGAAAGATATGGAAGAACTGCAGCGGCTGATGGCCGACATGCACGACATATTGGTGACGGATCCGTTCGCACTCGGCGGCCAGACCGATCCGCACAAACCGACGTGGGTGCTGGCCGATATTGGCGCGAGCGGGCTGGGAATGCCCGATCGAGACTATTACTTGAAGCCCGAAGCGCGCTTCCAGGAAGCACGCGAGAAATATGTTGCGCACATCGTCGCCATGTTCAAGCTGGCGGGTTGGGACGAGAAGACCTCGGCAGCCGCGGCCCACACAATAGTGGGCATGGAGACGAAGTTGGCCGAGGCTTCCCTCGATAATGTGGCCCTGCGCGATCCCGCGGCCACCGACCACAACACTACGTTTGCGCAGTTGCAGGCCTTGGCTCCGCATATCGACTGGGCTGAATATTTCAAGCACAAGCAGATTCCGCAGGGTGTGGACATGAATGTCGACCAGCCCAAATTCATGCAGGAACTGGACCGGCAGGTGCACGAAGTGCCCCTGGCCGACTGGAAAGTCTATTTGAAGTGGCATCTGCTGAACTCGACCGCGAGTTCTCTCTCGGCGGCGTTCGTCGAAGAGGATTTCGCCTTCAACGGAAAGTATCTCAGCGGCACCACCGAAATGAAGCCGCGTTGGAAACGCTGTGTGGAGTCGACCGATCAGCTCTTCGGTGAAGCTCTAGGCAAGAAGTATGTCGAGAAATATTTTCCGCCGGAAGCCAAGGCGCGCATGCAGGAGATGGTGAGGAATCTGCTGGCGGCGATGCGCGATGACATCCTCAGCCGGCCGTGGATGAGTGACGAGACCAAAGAAAAAGCCATGGCCAAGATTGCCACCTTCAATCCCAAGATCGGATATCCCGACAACTGGAAGGACTATAGCCATGTGCAGGTCCGCCGCGACGCCTTCTTTGAAGATGTGATTGCGGGAAGAAAGTTCGTGGAAGAAGACGACCGCCTCACCATCGGCAAGCCGGTCGATCGCGGCCGCTGGGGCATGACGCCGCCTACCTCCAATGCTTATTACAATCCGCTGATGAATGAGATCGTGTTTCCCGCAGGCATCCTGCGGCCTCCGGCGTTCGATATGAATGCTGTGGATGCGGTGAACTACGGCGCCATCGGAGTAGTGATCGGCCACGAGATTTCGCACGGCTTCGACGATCAGGGAGCGCAGTTCGACTACCTGGGCCGCCTGCGCGACTGGTGGACCGAAGCCGATCTGAAGCAGTTCCAGACTCGCGCAGCTTGCGTAGCCAATCAGTTCGATAACTACTTCATTGAGCCCGGAGTACATCACAACGGCAAACTGGTCCTCGGCGAGAGCATTGGCGACCTGGGCGGCGCCAAGATTGCACTCCTGGCATATGAGAAGTCGCTCAAGGGCAAGCCTCGTCCCGCCGACATCGACGGGTTCACTCCGGAGCAGCAGTTTTATATTGCCTGGGGACAGTTCCGCGGCGATGAGACTCGCATCGAAACCCAGCGCAAGATGATGCAGACCGACCCGCATCCCGTGGCGAAGTATCGCGTCATCGGCCCGCTCTCGAACCTGCCGGAATTTCAGAAAGTGTGGAGCTGCAAGGCAGATACGGCCATGGTTCGGCCCGAGAGCAAGCGCTGTGAGGTGTGGTGAGGCCACGCTTTCTCAAGAATCGGCGCAAGCTCCATCGGCCCGTCTGAAAGGACGAACATGAGCCTAGGCAAACTGAGTCTCACCCTCTCTTCATTCATCTTCCTCCTGGCGCTCCAGGCAGCCGCGCAATCCGCCCCACCCATCCCCGCGCAAACGAGTGCATCCACTAACACCGACGAACAGCAAATCATCTCCGCGGCTCGGGCTCGGGCTAATGCCTGCGCATCGGGTGACACGCAGACGTGGGCAACGTTTGTGGACGCGAACTTTCGCGACATCGAAGGCAACGCAACCGCCACACGAAAACAGATTATGGACGAGTGTCAGCAGGCGGCACACGTAATTCCCGGCCACAAGATCGAAAGACTGGTTTCGGAATTTCACTTCCAGTTCGTAGGTAACATCGCGCTCGTGGATTACCTTTACGAATTCAAGGAGCATTTCGGCGAAATTACTCTCCGTGAGAACCTCCGCCAGGTCGACACGTTTGAAAAACGTCAAGACAAGTGGGTGGCCCTGCTGGCCGTGTCTGCCGAAGTAATGCCTGACCCTCCCGTGGCCAAGATCGACGGTGCCACCCTGGACGACTTCACCGGCGAATATGCCTGGGCGGGATCGCAATTCGTCGACACTGTGACCCGGAAAGGAGACAAACTCTACGTCCAGGGGTCCTGGGAGGATTCGCCCACGGAACTACTACCGGAGAGCGCCGATACGTTTTTCGACCGCGGAGGCGGCGTGAGCCCGATGGCCCGTTCAACGTTCGTCAGAGACAAAGCCGGCCGAGTCACTGAAGAGCATGTGTACTCCCCCGCTGATGGACAGGGATATCGCGCGAAGAAGATCAAGTGAATTGTTGCCAACGTTCCTCGCGGCAGCTATCCTGCAGCTGCCGGAGACATACACCATGACCGACTCACGTTCCGTTGGACCAGGAGACGAAACCCCCGACTGGAAAACCAACGGCCTGCGTATCATCCGCAGCGGCGAACTCGATAGCAACACACCGCAAACCCCGGGCATGACCCGCGCCGAAGCTATTTCCCGAGCTCGAGTCGGCGCGCAAAAGCTATGGGCAGGAACCGTGGTCGTGCATCCCAACGCCAAGACCGGCCCACATCATCACGGAGAGCTCGAAACTGTCATCTATGTCGTGCGCGGCCGCGCCCGCTTTCGCTGGGGAAACAATCTCGAGTTCGTCGATGAAGCCGGCCCCGGAGACTTCGTCTACGTTCCTCCCTACGTTCCTCATCAGGAACTGAACGCCCGCAAAGACCAGCCGGTAGAGGCAGTAATCGTTCGCAGTGGACAAGAGCCCATCGTCGTCAATCTGGATATCCCGAGCCCCGAAGACACTCCGGATTCGCCGCAAGACGATCCGTTTCACTCCGCACCGGGAAAACACTGAGCGTCGCAGGCCTTCAATCAACCCTAAAGTAACGCCTCCCACCCCCTACAGAAGAATCGGAAACCTGCCGAAGATGACCATAGGGGTGCTCCATGAGTTTTACCGGAACGGTTCGGGTCACAGCCTTGCCGTGCCATCTCCCGGCTCCGGCGACGCCGCGCATCCCCGTCGGCCCGTGGCTGCTCCTGCTTCTCCTGTTCGCCCTACCCGTAGCCGCTCAACAAAAAGATCTGAGCCAGTTGAGTATCGAGGATCTGATGAGCACTCAGGTCACCTCCGTATCCAAGAAGGAGCAGTCTCTTTCGCGAACAGCCGCCGCGATTTTCGTGATTACAGCCGACGCTATCCAACGCTCCGGCGCCACCAACATTCCTGATCTCCTGCGCATGGCTCCGGGAGTAGACGTGGCGCAGATCAACGCCAACACCTGGGCCGTCAGCATTCGCGGATTGAATGGACGTTTCAGCAACGAACTCCTCGTGCTGGTCGACGGCCGCAATGTATACACACCTACGTTCGGCGGAGTCTTCTGGGATGTGCTCGACCTACCACTCGAAGACATCGAACGGATCGAGGTGATCCGCGGCCCGGCTGGAACCATCTGGGGAGCCAACGCCGTGAACGGCGTGATCAACATCATCACCAGAAACGCCGCAGAGACCCGCGGCGGGATGGTGATCGCAGGCGGTGGCAATCTGGATCAGGGATTCGGCACAGTGCAGTACGGTGGCGGCCTCGGCAAGAGCACGGACTACCGCATCTATACCAAGTACTTCAACCAGGATTTCATGCCAGGACTCAGCGGCCAGGCTGGAGCCGACGGCTGGCACATCCTACGAGGCGGCTTCCAAACCGACAGCAGACTTTCCTCAAAAGACAAATTGACACTTCGAGGCGGTGTTTACACGGGGAAGGAAGGCAATCCCGCCTCGTTTCTTCCGTCGGTTACATCGCCAGCTCTGCAGAATGTTAATTCCGTGGTTCCCCTGTCCGGCGGTTCCCTTCAGTCGCTATGGGAACATGCCTTTTCCGCGCGTTCCCAGACAACTCTCAAAGTTTCCTTCGATCGTTACAAGCGCGACGATGTGCTCCTGGAACACCGGGATACGTTCAGTGTCGAATTCCAGCACCACATCGCCTTGGGCTCGCGGCAAGACGTCGTTTGGGGAGCGAACTACAGCGTTACCGACTCCGACACCCACGGAGACCTCACATTTTCCTTAAATCCCCCTGACGTCAATATGCAGCTGTTCAGCTTATTCATTCAGGATGAAATTGCCCTGGTTCCAGATAAACTCTATCTCACCGTCGGCACCCGGCTGGACCACAACTACTACACCGGCTTCAACACCATACCGGGCGCACAGGTGTCGTGGACGCCCGGTCCGAGTCAAATGCTTTGGGCAGCGATCTCCCAGGCCAATCGGACTCCCGCGGAGATCGACACCGCCAGCCGTATAAACTTTGCCGGCTTCCCCGGCACCGGCGGCACTCCCACTCTCGCCGCGCTGGTCGGCAATCCTCACTTCGATGATGAGGCGTTGACCGCTTACGAAGCGGGCTGGCGAACTGCGGCTCGAGAAGATCTCTCGATTGAGCTGACCGCTTACTACGGCGCCTACAATTCACAGGAAACTACCGAACCCGCCGCACCCTTCTTCGAAACCACCCCCGCTCCTCCGCACCTGGTTTTGCCCGTAACCTATCAAAACCTCATGCACGGCGAGTCTCATGGGTTTGAGCTCGCCTCCAACTGGAAAGCAACCGAGCGCTGGACACTAAGCCCCGGATACGCCTTCGAACAGATTCACATGCACCTCGATCCCACCAGCCGGGATACGACTTCTATTCTTGACGCGGAAGGAAGCAGCCCGGTCAACGGCGCTCAACTCCGGTCGCACTTCGATCCGGCGCGACGAGTCGGGTGGGACGTCTCCGCCTATTTTGTCGATCGCCTCAGGAGTGGACAGATCCCGTCATACACCAGGCTCGATACCGGATTGACGTGGCGGTTGACGGAAGCACTCGGAATGAGTCTGGTTGGGCAAAACCTGGTGAAGGACCACCACCTCGAATTCGTAGACGACAGCGGAAGCACTCGATCGACCCTGATCAAACGCAGCGCGTACGCAAAATTTACCTGGCAGTTCTAAAGGCGCAGGAAGAATTAAGAGGCAGGAAGACCAAATTGGAGCAGCAAACCCAGCGCACGACACAGTTCTCGAGCCAGCGCGAACGGCCGTTTCGGCGACCCTCGCCGCAAATTGCTCTGGCGACCGTCCTCGCTCTCTTGACGCTTCAACTTCTTGCGTTCGGCCAGCAAAGCGCGACCGAGGACCAGGTCAAAGCCGCCTATCTTTTCAACTTCGCGAAAGTAGGCGAGTGGCCGCAACGCGCTTTGCCCGACGGCTCGTCATCGTTCGTAATCGGAGTGAGTGGCGCGGATGACGGTTTCATTGATGTCCTGCAGGCAGTCGTCGCCGGAAAGATCATCGCAAACCACCCGGTCGTGGTCACCCGTGTCAACTCCGAAGAGGACGCGAAATCGTGCCATATCGTTTTCTTTCGCACGCCCGAAAGAAAGCGCGCTCTGACCGATGTAGAAGGCCTGGCGCAGCGGGGTCTGCTTCTGGTCGGTGAAGATGACTCCTTTCTGCGGCACGGCGGCATGATCAATCTGGTGCGCGAACACGGAAGTATCCACTTTGAAGTCAACTCCGAAGCCCTGAACAGTTCGGAGATACATTTCACGGCAAAACTTCTTGCCCTCGCCAAGCCGGGTCCCAACCCTGGAAATGCGAACACTCCAGTTGAAGGCACACGGCGAGTCGAGCGCACGGTCCTCCCCGAGTACCCCCAGATTGCCGAGCGCATGAAACTGTCGGGAACCGCTCAGGTGTCGGCGCTGGTGAAGCGCGATGGAACCGTGAAGGAAGTCAAAATCCTGGGCGGGCACCCGCTCCTCGTAGACGCCTTGGTACGCGCGGTCAAGCAGTGGAAGTACCAGCCCGGCTCCAAGGAAACAGTGGAGGTTGTAAAGTTCAGTTTCGGCCCGCAGTGAACGTTGCAGAAGTACAACAACTTAAGCCGCACGGTTTTTCACTAATCCTCAATCGCCTTGCTGTCACTCCCAGCTTGCAAGCGAAAATGCTCGCCAAGAACACCTGCGAGCGAGTTCATGCCGCCAGCCAGCGCGAGCCGCCACCGTTCCACCGACTGCTGTGCCAGTTCTTCCATCCTGTGCTCGAAATATCGCAGACCCTCGGCAACCTGCACCCTCAGCGACTCTGAAACCGAGGCTTCAATCCCTGTCTGAATAGTCTTCAGCTTCGCGCTCGCCTCATCGAGCTGATTTCCCAACTCCTGGGCGTTGCGAGTGCTCAGTTCATGCAGCGCGGCCTCCAGCGCGCTCTCCATCTGGCTCCGCGCTGTGCGCACCGCGTCGCTGGCCATCCGCGAGAGCCGCTGGTCAAGCCCTGACTCCAGCCGCCGTGCGGATTCGTCCAGCTTCGCCATGCGGCGATCAAGCTCAGCAATTTGCTTCTGCAGGCGCGATGCTTCCGACGCCACCAGAATTTGAACCTGTTCCAGTTCCTGGCGCCGCGCAGCATGCTCCTCGCCCAAACTGCGCTCCATAACTTTTAGCAGGTCTTCGCTCAGCCGCTTCATGCGGTTGCCCGCGTCTATCACTTCCTGGTGAAGCTCTCCCAGTCCACGGTTCAGGTGCTCTCGCAGATTCTTGGCAATCTCCGCCGAAAGGGTCTGAGTCCTTTGCTCAACCGTCTGCAGATCCAATTTAACCTGTCTCAGAAAGTCGTTGTGGCTCTCCGTTGTTTTTCGGTCGATGGCCGCTTTCGCCGCTTCAAGTACCTGCTCAGACTGCTCCCGCGCCTGCTTCAGCACCTGTGGCCCCAGTTCGTTCTTCAGCCGGAGTTCCAACTGCTGCTCCAGCTCCGGAGGAATCTGCGAGAGCGACACTTCAAATCGATTCTTCTGGCCAGCTCGCGCCAGCTTCTCCTTCAGCTCCGTCACTTCGGCCCCAATTGGTTGCACAAGTTCGGCAAGCACTACCTTGAGATTCTCGTCCGAGAGTTGCTTCTTGATTCTGTCGAGCACCGTCTTCATCGCAGCCGGAGACTGACTGAGAGACTGATTCGGCGCCATCGCCGGCACATTGCCCGGCAAGAGCTTCGGAGAAAGCTTCTCTGCCGCCGGCGCCGGCAGCCGTCCCCAATCTTTCGGAACACTTTTCAATCCCCAGAAATTTTCCGGTCTCTCAAACCGGGCACCGAGCATCCAACCCTGCCGGTCAGATTCGATCGGCCGGCAGTAAACCACTTCCGCCGTCGTCTCCCGGCCCTCCTGGCTGTGGAAGTGCACCGGAACTCCTGCTTCCAGCTTCATCGGAGATCGCATCGCGCATCCGTGCGCGTTCACCATCAAAGTCTGGCAGACCTCGGAGAACTGCGCTCCCGGCTCCAGGCTGGTAACGAGTATCGACAAGTTGACCGGGACCCGCGAGCTCCGCCGTGGCGTTTGGACATTTGTTGTATTTTGCATTGCTCTGACCTTCTCGACGAGGAATAGAAACCGTGCGGCCGTGAACCGGCCGAGCGCCGTATTCAACTACGTTAACGCCAAGTTGGTTAGAGAGGGTTAACCTGTAGTCCCGTTGGGGGATGTTCGAAGGCCAGCGTCTTTCGTAACCTAGTAACGCAGCCGTTAAAAAACTACTTCAGCCCAGTAACCACAAAGAGATTGCTGAGCCGTCGAACCCCACAGTAAACGTAGGATTTGCCGTCCGGCGTGATGAACACGTCGGTGATGCGCTCCACCCCTGTGGCATCGGCCGGCCGCACCTGCCGCACAAACTGCCGCGCTCCGCTGAGAATGTCGAAACGATAAACATTCACCGGAATGTCGCCATTCGTGACGAAGAAGCTGTGATTGTCGGTGGTGTGATTGATCGCCCAATCATCCGTTCTCAACTTCGGCAGCGCGATCGACTGGCCGCCTTCAAGAGAGTACAAGGCCCAGTTCTTGCGGGCATCCTGCCCCAGCACGTACTTACCATCGGCCGTATGGATTGCGAAGCCGGTGGTGCCGGCAGGCGTAACCGCGCGGGGCGTATCGCCCTCCAGCGATTGTACGTACATGCGAAAATCGTCGGAAAAGACGACGATTTGCTTTCCGTCTGGCAGGAACCTTGCGATCGGATTCTTAAGATTACCTGTCTTGATGGCGCGGGCTTCCCCGGCCCCGGTCGGCAGCAGCAACACAGATCCACCACCCGCCACGTTCGTTGTCGCCAGCACCCACTTGCCGTCATCTGAAATAGCGAAAGCATCATTGTCACCGAGCCGGACCGCCGGCGAACCATCCGTCTTCCGAACGTAAACCGAATAATTGGGTCCGCCTCCTTCGCCCTGCTCGTCAAACAGCAGCCATCGCCCGTCCGGCGTGAGGTCGCGCGCCAGCGACCAATCCAGCCACGAAAAATCTCGTTCCTCCGCACTACCCGGTGTGATTCCTCCAATGAACCGTCGACTGTCCTCTTGCGCCAGCAGCACGCGGCCATCCGGCGCAATGTCGTGCAGCACCAGCGAACCAGGCACGCGCAGCACCGGACGCAGCTTCCCCGAAAGACTCACGGCGTAGAGCGCACGGCTGTTCCCCGTATTGCTGCCGGCAAACCAGACTTCGCTGCCAGAAGGATTCCAGGCGAGACCGTCCAATGACGACCAACCGGGCGAGAGCACTCTCTTGTGACCCTCCAGGTCAACTACGCACACATCCCCGCGATCGTCACCGATCGGATGTTCGAAGAACGCGATGTGTTGCTGATCAGGAGAAATTCGCGGATAGCTGTACCACCCCGATGACACCGTCGCCAGCACGCGACCCACCGGAAATTCGAGTTGGTACGGCGGACCACTGCGGATCACGGCCAGCCGCGAGCCGTCCCGCGCCCAATCGGCATCCTGCACCCCGTCAAGCATTTCCTTGGACGCTCCGCCACTCAACGGCAGGCGCGCCAGCATGCCGCTCCGTTGCCACCCCAGGCTGCGGCGCCAGTGCTGCAGCAGCGCCATTTCTCCTTGCGGCGAGATCGCGAGCAAGTCAGAGTCGCTAACACCCAGTGAACGCGAAGCCACACCGTCGATGCGAGTGGAAAACACCTCCGGATGCGGGCTGTTCTCCCACGACGCCGAATAAATCACGTTTTGCCCGTCAGGTGCAAAACGCGCCGCCGTCACCGTTCCCCGCCGAAAGGTAAGCGGCTTGAACACCGGCGAAGGGATTGGTCTCAGCGCTCCCCCAGCCCAGAAAACCCCAGCCAGAACAATCAGCGACGCGCCCGCCACTGCGGCCATGCGGCCCGCCCGCGCCGGAGCCCGGCTCGCCGGAGCAATCGCCGCGACCTGGCTTGTACTTCCCGAAAGGCTCTGCAGATTGAACGCGACATCGCGTGCCGACTGGAACCGTTCTTCCGGGTTTTTCTCCAGGCAGTGCCGCACGATCCGTTCCATCACCGGCGGCACGCTGCGATTCGTTTCCGTAAGCTCCGGCGGATCTTCCTTCAGGATGGCGCTCATCGTTTCCACCGAAGTGTCGCCCCGAAAGGCGCGCCGCCCGGAAAGCATTTCGTAAAGGATGGCCCCGAAACTGAACAGGTCTGAGCGCTGGTCCGCAGTTTGTCCCTTCACCTGTTCTGGAGACATGTAACCGGCCGTCCCCATCACCACGCCAGGCTCCGTTTGTGAGACCAGAGTCTCCGCGTCAGTCGCCGGAATTCCTTCCGATCGGGCCAGCTTGGCCAAACCGAAGTCGAGGATTTTCACCCGGCCATCCCGGGTAATGAAAATGTTCTCCGGCTTCAAGTCCCGGTGCACGATTCCCTTTTCGTGTGCTGCCGCCAGGCCACGCGCCACCTGCTCCCCGTATTCCGTGGCTTTGCGCATCGGCAGAGCGCCGGGACGCATTCTGTCGCGCAAGGTCTCACCCTCCAGAAACTCGGTCACAATGTACGGTGAGCCTTCGTGGTCGCCAAAATCGTGAATAGCAAGAATGTTGGGATGGTTGAGTGCCGCGACCGCCTGCGCCTCCTGCTGAAAGCGCCGCAGCCGCTCCGGATCGCGCGCGAAAGCCGCAGGTAGCACTTTGATCGCCACCTCACGGTTGAGCCGCCCATCGCGCGCTCGGTACACCTCGCCCATGCCGCCTGCCCCGGCCAGCGAGACGATCACGTATGGTCCAAGTTTGGTGCCGGAGGTAAGCGACATGAGTGCCCGCATTATAGCCTGCGCGTGTCGCAGCGAGACGCCTGATTCAAGCCGACTCTTGAGGACCTATCCGAGCCCAGTCCAGGGGGCCATCTATTTCCCGCCTCGGCTGGCAATGACCCTGGCAAGCTTTCCCAGTTGGCTCTCCATGCCCATCACTGCCCGCTGCGTCCACTCATCGCTATGCATCGGGTCAAGCGTCAGGACCATGCGTACATTGCCTCCTGCCGCGAAAAAGTCCACCATGTTGCCTACGATGTATGGCTCAACGCCGGGGATGAAATCGGCCCGGTGAGTATAGGCGATCGTCTTGCCCGGAACGATCTTGGTATAGATCAGCCTCGCTTCCGTCGTGAGAGGCATCCCCGCCTTCTTCATGAACTGGACCTGCGGCGGATCGACCGCTGTCATTGCATATACCATCTGGCCACCCGCCCTCAGATCAAGCTCGTGAACCTTTACCGAGAACCCTTCCGGACCCCACCACGATTCGATTCCCTCTCTAGTCGTCCAAAGCTCCCAGACATCCTCGATCGACGCCTCGTACGTGCGCTCGATCACGATCCTGTGATCGGAACGGTTATTCGCTTTTCCACTCATGCTGTTCTCTCCTTGATGATTTTCTGGTTTCAAGGCCGGACCTTTTAGCGGCGCGCTTGCGCGCGAGGGCTTCGCCGAACTTGTCGAGACGACCTTCCCACAGTTGCCGATACTGGCTCACCCAGGCATCGAGATCTCTGAAGGGATCGGGGCAAAGTGAGTAGAAACGCTTCTGTCCATCGGGGCGGACCCGCACGAACCCAGCCTCCTGCAGGATGCGGAGGTGCCGCGATACGCCGGACTGGTCAATATCGACGTTCTCGACTATGTCGTTGACCGAATGCTCGCCGCCTCGCAGGATTTCCACGATGCGGAGTCGAGTCCGATCCCCCAGGGTTTGAAGTACCTCTACATGCATCACTGCACATATGTATCACCATACATATATCGTGTCAAGACTGAACCGAGAGACGCGATTGCAACAGATTCATTTCGGCGAAGAAAAAAGGCGCCGGAGGGTTCCGGCGCCACGAGGCTCGCGAGATGCGGTCAAGCGAGTCCGACAAATCCGAAAGAACTTATTTGCTCTCCGCGATGGGGCTGGCCCCTAAGTCGCGGCGGTTGTTGGCTGCGGTGCGCGCAGCGCGCGCAGCGGGCAGAGCGGCGACCGCCGCTCCGTAGCGCTCCAGCAGCACCGGCGCGAGCGTGTTTTCGGCTTCCTTCACGAAGATCATCTGGTTCTCTGAAGCCATGTCGACGCGGACGAAGTCTCCCAACTTCACTTGGCTGGTCGCCACCAGATTCGCCAGTGGGAAAACCAGATGGCGTTCGATGGCGCGCTTCAGGTGACGCGCACCGTAGCGCGGATCCGTGCCTTCCTTCAGCAGGAATTGCTTCGCCCCCGCGGTGCAGTTGAACACGAACTGGTTGGTGCCCGCCGCCATGAGCACGCGCTGCTGCACCATGCCGAGTTCGATGTCCAGAATCTGAGCAAGATGCTCGTCGCGCAGCGTCTTGAAAACGACCGTAAAGCCGCAAAACCAATTTTCGTCCGAGGCGGATTCTCCCCCGGTTGCCAGTCACTCAGTCCCAGGCGAATCGCCGGCGGATGGTTTCCGGTTCAGATATAGACCCTGCGTAGTCTCACTCTTCGCGCAGCGTCCGTGCAGGGTCGTTCGCGCAATTCGCAGCGTAGGCACCGTCCCAGCAATGAGCGTTACAGAGGCGATAATCAAGACTTCAACAGGAGCGCATTCACCATGGAAAAAATCGCGGTGTTCGCGCCAATGGAAAGCGCCAAGGTGAGGATCACCGTGCCAGTAAAGCCGGGATTGCGCCGCAATTGCCGAACTGCGAACCTAAGATTCTGTCCGAGTATTCCCATCGAAGATCACCCTCATATGCAAGATCCGTATCTGCTCGAAACGCTCGCCGGTTGTGCGCACTGGAACGAAAGTTCTCTGTTCCCCCTGCAGCCGGGCCGCCGAAATCCAGCATTCGGTAAGAGCAACAAATCGTGGCGTTAATACCACTGAAACCTAGCGAAGTCAGCGTCCGCTGTGTCCGCTTCCGAACATCCCTGTGCATGAACGGACAGGCACGGGTGTCCCTGCGTGATGTTACGTGGATCGCTCACAACTGGTTCAGAAAAACCAACGGATAGCAACCAAACCTTCCGCTGATTGAAACGAAGAGATCCTGGGCGACGCTGGGCGGCGGGGACGTGGTTTGGGAGGGTGCTGGATCGGGGGATAGGCAAAATGCGGGCAGCCTGAGAGCGATTCGAAAAAATGCGAGCAAAGTGGGCACGCCATTCCGGCGCTTCCCGAGCAAGGAAACTCTGCGGCGAGAGCCGATCGCAGCCAATCTGTGGCGGGCGCGGTACGGCGAACTGTTGCACAAATGAGCACGATTGGCT
>DATHMS010000171.1:0-4494 GCA_035486795.1 Candidatus Sulfotelmatobacter sp.
ACTCCCCAAATGATGAGGAGGACAGGCCAGTAACTGGCGAACAAGTGCGCCAACCTGCCGACCGAGAGAACTCGCATGGTGCCAAGCAGGAAGATGATGCCGACGACGATGAGCACGAACGGTCCGGCGAAAGACCGATGACGACGCGGCGGCAAGGGAGCAATCGGAGGTGGAGTCATTACTGGGCTAGACATTTTTCACCTCACCAGAAGAGGCTTGATCGGCGCCCGGCGCGGAGCTGGGCGGTGCACTCTGCGGAACACTCTGAACTTCTGACGGCGGAGCTGCCGGCGGAAAGCCTGAGCGGCCCGACGGCAGCGGTCCAATGTGCCCGGCGGACGAAGCGTTGCTCTGAATAAGTTTGACGACTCCAATAACGAGCAGGATCGCGGGCCAGGTTCTACCGAAGCCGATGCGAGAAACGCTATCGAGAAGGAAGAGCACGCCCAGAGTGACCAACATCGCCGGACCCATGAGTCTTCGAGTGCGGCAAACCTGGCACTGGCAAAGAGTACGGCTGGTGGTGACCAGTCCCCACTGCTTGGCAAAGAGCCATACGCCGAGGAAGATCAGGATCAGCGGCCAGAAGCGATCAAGGCCGAATTCAAAAAGTCCGGCAGTGTGCAAGAGAAACAGCACGCCCAGGCCGATGAGAACGGCGGCTCCGGCAGGAACCTTGGAGCCCTCGAATTTTTCTCCGGCACCAAAAGTTGCCGCGAGGCCGAACGGATCAGGGGCAGGTTCTCCCATCTGAATCGCCTTGGCGCTGCGAACGGAATCGATGATCTGGTAGACGTAAAAGAAACCGATCGCAATCCCAAGGACCGTGATTACGTACCAGGGCAGGTCGGCACTCACGCCCAGGATCAGCAGCACCATGATCACTAAGTGGGACAGACCTTTGGCGTACTGGCCGGTGTAGACCGCGCCGACACCGATGGGGAAGAATCCGGCGAGGATTCCTGCGACGGCAGGATTCGGGCCAGAGTTGATAGGCGGGCGAGGACCGGCTGCATAGACTCCGGCGGGCGGATAAACGGTTTGCACCGGCGGAACGAATCCAGCAGCCGGGGCAACGCCGTCCATGCGCGCGGCGAGGCACGATTCGCAGTAGATCACTCCGCGGACGTCACGGGTGCATTGGTTGCAAAGTGGCTTGCCGCACGTGCGGCAAAACGCCACCGCAGCAATATCGCTGTGATTGGCGCAGTTCATACGAGCCTCCTGTACGTGGTCACCGACACTACAGGCAGATCGCGAAGAGATGGACCCAGCTGAGCGCTGGCCAGAATGAGTTGATTCTCAGTCTGGCTGTAATTGCGCTCCTGCTTCTGCTCGGGCTGTTGTGTTGTGTCGTTCTTGTGTTCTTTCTGCTTCGACGGTCCGGGCTCGGCGGGTGTCAGGTTGCGCTTGATTCCCCGAACGGCAGCCTGCACTTCATAAACGAGCCGGACATTGTCGTAATACCGGACGACCCGAGCCTGCGTATTGTAGTACGTGTGCCGGATCGCGGACGGCCGCAAGCTGACCTGGCGAAGATCGCTCGGTTTCACACCGGCGACAGTCAGGCTCACCGACAGCGCGAAGAAGGCCATGCCGAATGACATGGCGAAGCGCGGCTGGCGAACCATTGCCCAGATCGGCTCGAGGAACGAAGCTTGCACGTGCTCCAGCCACGAAACGCGCGGCTGGCGAACGGGCACGGCTGTCCGAAGACGTTGGGTGTCAACGCCCGTCGTGGATGCCAGAATGTTGTTAACCAGGCTGGCTGGAGGCTCCACCTCCGTGAGACCCTTCAGCCAGTTGCGGCCCGCTTCAGCTTCAGCGAGCAGCGGTCCGCACGCCGCGCAACTGCTGGCGTGAGACTGGAAGCGGTCGAGCCGGGCTCCGGTCAGAACGCCGTCAATGGCATCCGCGAGCAGGAGTTCGAACTCGTTACACTGCATTCCGTTACTGGTGTGGTCTGGCATCACATCACCTGCCTATAGGTACGTTGAAGGAGCCTGGCAAGTTCCGCCCGACCCCGATTTATTCGCGATTTCACGGTACCCTCCGGAACCTTCAAAACGGCGGCAATCTCTTTGTAGTCCATATCCTGTAAGTCCCTTAGAATCACTGCTTCCCGAAGCTCGGGAGAAAGCTTGCTTAAGGCGGCATGGACGGTTTCCGAGACCTCCCGGCTGCGTACGCGGGCATCCGGGGGAGCAGATTGGTCAGGAATTTGCTCACTGAGCGGCTGGGCGTCCTCATGCTCGGAGGCTACCGTGTCCATAGAGTCGGTCATACGGTCCTGCTTGGTCTTGCGGAAGTGATCGACGAGCAGGTTTCGAGTGATCGTCGTGACCCAGGTTACGAATGCACCTTTGGTGTGGTCGTAGCTCGGAAGCGTGCGGTACATCTTGATGAAGACCTCTTGGGTGAGGTCTTGGGCATCGTCCGAGGACCCGGCGAAGCGATAGCAAATGTTGTAGATACGCCGGTTATAGGTCTGCACGATTTCCTCCCAGGCGGCGGCATCGCCGGCGATACACCGCCGAACCAGCATCGCAACGACCTGGACGTCTTCCACTTGCACTCCCCGGAGATTACGGCTTCCTAAACTGAGACTTGGGCCTGATTTAGCGAGACCGCTGCAGGCCCAATGGACAGTACGTTGTTGTGCCGCTTGAAGTTCGCGACCTGTGGTAACCCGCGCACAGCACGCATGTGCGAAACAGGGAATTGTAGCAGTGGGAAGCTCGATTCATACGTGGCCCAAAACAAACCATCTGCTACGCTTAACGGTTCTTTCCCGATAGGAGACTCCGCTACTCCATGAAGAATCGGTCTCGGCATCGCGCCTTGGGATGCCTTTTCGCAGTTGTGCTTGCTTTGGTCGCCCACTCCCGGGCGGCTTCGGCTCCGAAGGAAAAATCTGATGTGCTGCTCGCGACCATGCACGACGAAATGCAGCGGGCGCAGAGCAGCCTGGGGAAACTCGATCCTGCGCCATATTTTCTCAGCTATTCCGTTTATGACCAGCGCACCGCGATGGTGATGGGGAGCCAGGGCGAGTTGATCAATTCTCTGCAGACGCGTCACCGAAGCGCGGATGTGACGATGCGGATCGGAACCGCAGCACTCGACAACTCGCACGCGCAGAATCGGGCGTCGGCGCGGACTTCAGGGTCGTTGCCGCTCGACGACGACCGCAACGCGATTGCACGCGAACTGTGGCGGCTGACGTACGAGGAGTATCGCAAGGCTTCGAAGGCATACCTGAACGTGAAGACCAAAACGCAGGTAAACGCGCAGGAAGAAGACACGTCCCCAGATTTTTCCGAGGAGAAGCCTACAAACCATGCCGACTACAAGGATGTCGCGGTCAATCCCGATCAGCGGCAGCTTGAAAAATTGGCGCGGCAATATTCCGGGTACTTGCGCAAGTATCCGTACATTTACTCGTCGGTCGTGGTGATCAACGCGCAGAACACGCGGTTTCATTTCCTGTCGACCGAAGGCGGTGAGGTCGTGGCGCCGAATGCGTATATCCGAGTCGCAATCGAAGCGGAGACTCGCGCCACTGACGGCATGGAGTTGATGCGGGTCGAGACGTTTCAAGCCGAAAGCATCGATCATTTACCCGCCGAAGCGGAGGTCGGGGCGCGGGTTGAGAAGATGGCGTCCGATTTGAAGGCGTTGCGAGATGCTCCGGTGGCCGAGCCTTTCGACGGCCCTGCGCTGCTCTCAGGCCGAGCCTCGGCGGTTTTCTTTCATGAGGTGCTGGGCCATCGCCTGGAAGGTCATCGCCAGCGCGGCGAGCAGGAAGGGCAAACGTTCACGAAGAAAGTCGGGCAAGCGGTGCTTCCTGACTTCCTGAGCGTGATTGACGATCCCACGCAGCGCAAGCTAAATGGATTGGATCTCGGCGGCTGGTATGAATTCGACGACGAAGGTATGCCGGCGATGCGGGTGGATGTGATCAAGGACGGCATCCTGAAGAATTTCTTGATGTCGCGGCTGCCGATAAAGAATTTTGCCGATTCCAATGGTCACGGCCGCGCACAGGCAGGATTGATGCCGACCGGGCGACAGGGAAATCTGATCATCTCGTCGACGAAAACGGTCAAGGATTCCGAACTGCGGCAGAACTTGATTGATGAAGTGAAGAAGCAAGGCAAACCCTACGGGCTGTATTTCGAAGACATTCAGGGTGGCTTCACGCTCACGCAACGTTCTGCGCCGCAAGCGTTCCAGGTGCTACCGGTGCTGGTTTGGCGCGTGTATCCCGATGGGAGACCCGATGAACTCGTGCGCGGGATCGACATCGTCGGTACTCCGCTGGCTGCAATGAACCGCATTCAGCTCACCGGAGATAAGACGGATGTCTTCAACGGCATTTGCGGTGCGGAGTCCGGGCAGGTACCGGTCGCGGCCGCGGCTCCGGCCATGTTGTTTTCCGAGATCGAAGTGCAGAAGCGAGCGCATTCGCTAAACCGGCCGCCGATTCTGCCG
>DATHMS010000172.1:0-7004 GCA_035486795.1 Candidatus Sulfotelmatobacter sp.
CGAGTTCGGTCTGATCGAGTTGAATGAGGCGTTTGCGGCGCAGGTACTGGCGTGCGACCGCACGCTGAACTTTAATCGTGACCGCCTCAATGTGAATGGCGGGGCGATCGCGCTCGGCCATCCGATTGGATGCACGGGAACGCGCATCACAGTGACGCTGCTGCACGAGATGCTGAAGCGCAATACGAAACGCGGCGTGGCCACGCTGTGCGTGAGCGGCGGCATGGGGATGGCGCTGGCACTGGAGAACGTGGTGTGAAGCGAGGCTATTGGCCTTTGGCTTTTGGCTTGAGCTGTGAAGATTGGCATCTCAGGGCTGAAGCCCTGATTCTATGGGACTTTTCGCAGCGCTGAAGCGCTGCTCCTCCGCGCATCGCGGCACGCTTCTCTCGAAGTCGATCGCGCGGGATTACTCCAAACCCCGCGGGCGCACCGTGCTCCGAACCTGCAACGTTGAACCCGCAAACACAACCTCCGGCGGGATCGCCTTCTGATATCCTTTTTCCGCTCTTTTCTCCGGCGTTTCCCGGCGCAACGGGACAAGCCGTCACCCTGAAGGAGACTGACATGCTGACATCGATGATGCAGAAGATGGTCCAGAAGACGATCCAAAGGACGATGCGGACGACGACACGAACACCCTGCTTGGTCGCCTTGCTGCTGTCCGCGAGCTTCGCGTTGGCGCAGACCGAGTTCTCGGGCGAAATGTTCGATGCGCAGAAAGGCAGCAACGGGAAAGTCTACTTCTCCAAGGACAAGGTGCGATTTGAGTCGGCGAACAAGGATCCGCGGACCGGCGGCGTGGCCATCATCAACCTGGCGACGCAAACCGTGACCGTGCTGATGAACCAGCAGCACATGTACATGGAAATGACCCCGCAAATGGCCAGCCAGCGCATGACCTACAACTTCTTCCGCACGGGCGACGTTGAGGCGGCTTGCTCGGACTGGATACAGCTGCCGCAAAACAAGGGCGGAAGCTGCCACAAGATCGGCAACGAAACGGTCAACGGACGGAACACCGTCAAATACGAAGGGACGAATGCGAAGGGGGAAACGGGCGACGTTTGGCTTGATCCTAAGCTGCGTTTTCCCGTGAAGTGGGAAGGCAAGAACGGGAACTGGGAACTGCGCAACATCCAGGAAGGATCGCAACCGGCGAGTTTGTTTGAGGTTCCGGCGGGATATACGAAATTCGATATGGGCAGCATGATGCAGCGGCCGCAGTAAGTTGCGCGGCGCAGGGGCTAAAGCCCTCAGAGACTAGAGCGCTAACGCGGCCCTAAAGGGCCGCTCTTCCGCCGGGGCTGCATTGCCGGGGGCTCGATTGCCGGGGCTGGACTACCGGTGGCTGCATTGCGGTGGAAAAATTGCGGACCTATACTCAACTCAGTGATCTGTTGGCGACTTCCCCGTCTGGCACAGACCGCGAGACGTGGGGCAGCCGGTCGGGAGTAAATCGATGTCTTTATCCGCAATGATCGTGGACGACGAGCAGCTCGCCCGCGACGAACTCGCCTACCTGCTGAAAAATTCTGACGACGTTACTGTCGTAGCCCAGGGTAAGAATGGGCTCGAAGCCGTCAACCTGATCAAGGAACATAATCCGGATCTGGTTTTTCTCGATGTGCAAATGCCGGGGCTGGACGGCTTCGGCGTGATCAAGAAGTTGCTCGACAAGAAAGTTCCGCTGCCCAAAATCGTCTTCGCCACAGCGTTTGACCAGTATGCGGTGAAGGCGTTTGAAGTGAATGCGGTCGATTATCTGCTGAAGCCGTTCGACAAGAAGCGTGTGGCGCAGGCCATTCAGAAGGCACGGGCCAAGCAGGAATCCAATGCCCTGCCGGCGGAAAAAATCGAGACGCTGGTGCGGATGATCGAATCACAAAAACAGCCGGCCGCGAAAATTTTGCTCAAGACCGTCGGGCGTATGTTTCTGGTGGACCAGCGAGACATCTGTTACGCGTGGATTGAAGACGGCGTAATTACGGTTGTGACGGGAGGGCCAGTGGGCATGGAGGGCCAATCCAACTGCCGCACGCTTGAGGAACTGCTGGCCAGTCTGGATACGAATCTTTTTTGGCGGGCACACCGGTCTTACCTGGTGAACATCAACCGCATTCGCGAAGTCGTCCCGTGGTTCAAGAGTTCCTACCAGCTGCGCATGGACGACAAGAAGCAGACTGAGGTTCCGGTCAGCCGAGCGCAGACCAAGCGGCTGCGGGAACTGTTCCGACTGTGACCCCTCTCTGGTACTGTCAAACATGAGCCTTAAGATCTGAGACTTATTCCGCGCGGGGGCTGTGCGAATCGACCTTGGCCGGTTCGCCGGAGGCTCGCTCGTCCCGAGACCGTTCGGCTTCTGCTCGTTCGGCGTTTTTCCGGTCGGCCTTTTTCTGGTCGACCAGACTGAATAGATCGTTGATCAGCGTTCCGGAATACATTTCCTTTCTTCCCAGACTCTTAAACGTCTACGTTAATCGCGCTTGCCAGAGTGGTTCGAAAAAACCCGGAGGACGGCGAGAGAAAGGCAAACCGTCCTCCGGTCTTAGGGGGGAAGGCTTTACACCGCCAAGGCCTCCAGCGCGGTGCGATCGCGAATAACCAGCGTCGATCCATCGAGACGAATCAGCCGCTTTTTTTTCAGACCACTCAACAGCCTGGTCACGGTTTCACGCGATGCGCCAATGCGCTGCGCCATCTCTTCATGGGTCATGGCGGAATGAATGCGAGTCTCGGCCTCTTCCGAAACTTGCGTGGGGGAATGCGACAGCAACAGCCTCGCCAGCTTGCCGGCGGAGGAGCGGGTGAGCACGAGATCGTGAATGTCGCGATAAGCGGATTGATAGTCGCGACTCAAACACAGCGCGGCATGCGAGCCGACCTCGCTGTGAGATTGCATGAGTTCAAGCAGGTGGTTGCGATCCACAAAGCTCAACTGACAAGGTGTGGAAGTCTCGGCGGTGGACTCATAGCCTACTCCCGAAATCGTGGCGCTCAAGCCGAGAGCTTCGCCAGCCTCCGCGGTTTTCAGAATCAGAATTTTGCCTTCGCGCGAAGTCGTGGACAGGTTCACTTTTCCCGAGCAGAGGATGAAAGTGCCGCGTGGGCTTTGGCCTTCGACAAACAGGATTGCTCCCGCCGGTAAGGCGCTCCTGTGGCTGATTTCGCTCAGCGACCGTAGTGCGGACTCAGAAAGGCCGCAAAAAAAGCCGCTCGTCGGGTTCGTACACTCTAGACAGTTGTCAATGACTTCAGGGTCGTTGGGCGACTTCATGTTGAGCTCCGTAGCGGTCGACCGCTTCTTCTTGGGGACGCACCCCGAACCCGTACCTAAACCTCCCAGATGATGCGAACTGGAGAGCAGGGCCCGGGCGTGAGCGCGAGTATCGCTGTGCGAACTCCGCGCCGCAGCCAGCAGTTCCCAGGCGGCACTGGGCTCCTCACGCTGTTCCCACTCGAGGTGACAGGCAAACAGGTAGAAAGGATCGACTTCGTGCGGATGGATGTGGGGGGAAGGCTGAAGATCGCGGGATAGCGGATTTTCCAGGTTCGATCCGCTGGGCAACGTCGATTCTCGCGGCGACGAAGCCCATCCCGTAGTAAGGTCCGAATGATCTCCCACGATGCAACCAACTAGCTTGAGTGGGGGCGGGACAGCTGGGAGAAGGCGGGGGGAAGCGCCTGAGTTCAACAGCGGATATTGATTCGTGACTGCCACTTCTCTCACTCCCTAAAAACCGGCCGCGTGCGCCGGGCTCCAACGGTCTGGTTTGGAACCGAGGCCTTCTGGGGAGGTAGGGGAAGGACGCTCGCCGGCCAGAGGCAGATGAACCAGTGCAGTGCACGTTGTGTTCCGCAAATGGGAGAGAGCGGAAAAACGGGGAACTTCCCTGTTTGGAACGAGTTCCAAAACGAAAAATAAAAGCCGTCAACCGGTGCCTGTCACCGAGTGGGCACCCCTGCCGATTAGTCGTCAGGGCCGGCACTTTCCCGGTCAGGAATTCAAGTAGTCGCGGCGAGTGATTTTCAGGCGTTGCATTTTCGATTGCAATGTCGTGCGCTTCAGACCCAAGCGGTGTGCGGCTCCGCCGGGCCCGGAAAGCACGCCGTTGGTTTCGCGGAGAATGCGGATAATATGCTGACGTTCGGCATTATCCAGGCTGTGATCCGCGGTAGAGACTGAGCCGCGATCCGCAGCAGTCGGGGCATGAGGATCGCCCTGCAGTTCTGTCAGCGGGACCCGCAGGACGGGGCCCTCGCTCACGATCACCGAGCGTTCCATGAGATTCTCAAGCTCGCGAACATTGCCCGGCCACGACCATCCGCTCAGAGCGTTCATGGTTTCGCTCGGTATGCTCTCGATGTTGCGGTTCATGCGCCGGGCAAACTTATGCACGAAGTGGCGAACCAGCACAGGGATGTCGTCCGCGCGGTCGCGCAGGGGAGGCACGCGGATGGGAAAGACGCTGAGCCGGTAGAACAGATCGCTGCGAAATTCGTGGCGCCCCATGCTTAAGGCCAAGTCGCGATTGGTAGCGGCGATCAAGCGCAAGTCGACCTTGATGGTGCGATTGCTGCCAAGGCGTTCGAACTCCTGATCCTGAAGGACACGCAAAAGTTTGGGCTGCAGTTCGAGGGGAATTTCGCCAACTTCGTCGAGTAGTAAAGTTCCCCCGTGGGCGAGTTCCATCCGTCCAACCTTCTGGCTGACCGCTCCGGTAAATGCTCCCTTCTCGTGGCCGAACAGTTCGCTTTCCAGGAGGCCGGTTGGAATGGCGGCGCAGTTGACCTTGATAAAAGGGCCGTCCTTGCAGCGGCTGTGGCGATGGACGGCTTGCGCAAACAGCTCCTTCCCCGTACCAGTTTCCCCCAGGAGCAAGACGGTGGCCTCGCTTGGGGCGACGGTCGTTACCTGATCGAGCGCCTGCTTCAAAGCGGGACTGTCGCCAATAATTTCGGGGAAGTCACCGGTGGGACGGAATTCGCCGGCCAGATATTTTGTCTCTGCCGACAAACGCCGTTTCAGAGCATCGATTTCGACCACGGCCCGCTGATTCTCGAGAGCGGTGGCGAGCTGCGCGGCAACCTGATCGAGCAAAGTCAGGTCGTCCGGATGAAATGCGTCGACGCGGGTACTGCCCAGCACCAGAACTCCCAAAGGACCCTTGGGGCGCAAAAGCGGCACGCAACACAGGGAGCGAAGACCTTCGGCGAGAAGGTTCTTCGTAATCTCGGCCTCGAAGCCCTGCATTTGCTGTTTCGAAAAAATCAGCGGGGCGCGCTCGTGCAGAGCGAGACCTCCGGGACTGTTGTGGGGGCTGATTTGAACGGCCGACAAAAGTCCTTTGCCCAGGGGAAAGTCCTCGGCCTGGCGGATCAACAATCCGGTGCCGGCATCGTGCAACTCGAAGCCGGCGTACTCATGGCGCAGGACGCGGCGGATGCGGGCCGAGACTTTCGGAAAGACCTGGTGTATATCCGAGGTTGAGGCCATGATGCTGCTGATATCGAGCAGCATCTGCAGTCGACCCATTTCCTTGCGAAGCTTCCCACTGAGATCTTTGACCGATTGGCGCAGTTCTTTCTGCGCGCTGACTTCGACTACAACCAATCCGACTCGCGTAACCCGTCCTGAGTGATCTTTGATGGGAAAGTGGTTCGCAACCCAGTGACCGCTCCCGGTTCGCGCGGCGAACATGGCGGTAACATCGAGGTTGAGAATCGGCTCTCCCGTAGAGAACACGCGCTGTAATTGAGGCTCGATCAGGTCTGCGAAATCGCCCAGAATGTCACGAACCGTCTTACCGAGGTGATCAGGAGCAGGGACGCCATGGATTTCCGCGAGCGTGTTGTTGATGGCTAAGTAGCGAAGCTGAGAGTCGAGGAAGGAAAGGCCAACGGAAGAGGAACTGAAATAGGTGGCGAGCAGCTTTTCGGGCTCGCTGAGTGGCTCAGAGTGGGCCAACGGAATCGGGTCGTCCGCATTGAAGGAATTGCGCTCATTCGGCATGGAGACGCACCTCCGCCGACGAATCGGTTTGCTGTACGCAGGAAAAATCGGGAAGGAATGGAACCGCTGCCACATCAGGTAGTGTGGACTCGCACAGCCGCTGAATTTTTTTCAAGCGTTGCGCGCTTGAGGGGTACACCGATGCCGCCTTGGCCGCCTCCCCCTCAAAAGGCTGGCCTCTGATTCGGTCGCCCCCGAACCGCGGCAATTATAACCACGAAATTGAGGGAGTCAACGTTTTTCTTCAGGTTGTCCCATTGGCAGCAAGAGTCAAGCGTGGCTAAGTCAAGAGTAGTTAGAGGCGAGAGTAGTTAGTAGCTGAAGATAGGCGGGACTTATAATCTTTCCGTGGCTCGAGGATGGGAGAGCAAATCGGTCGAAGCGCAGCAGGCGGACGCGAGCGAAAAATCGTCCAAGCGGCCGGCCCCGATGAGCGCCGAAGAGGCGGCACGCTGGCGAGAGAAAGAAAGCCTCCGGCTGTCGCGCCAAAGAGTGCTTCAACAATTGGAAGCGGCACAGAATCCGAGGCACCGCAACCTGCTCGAAGACACGCTGGCCGATCTTGAAGAAAAGCTTAAGAAGTGAAGACTGACCTCGGACTTCGGACGCGCAGATTTGTGTGAGTGACACCGCCCGTGACGCATCGCACTAGATACAAAGGCCACGGATCAACGCGGATGATCGCAGGTTGGAATCCCTGTAAATCCGCGTGAATCCGTGACCGATGGTTGTTGCTTACGCGGCTGGCTGCGGCTTGTGTTCTGCCGGCGCCGTCCATCCGGCCGGCTTCAGCGCATGATTGATGAAGTAGACGACGAAGCCCGCCGCGATCAAGAGCATCCCGAAGGCGACGAAGCTCATATTCCAGATCTTCTCGTGCTCGCCGCGAAACACGGAAAAACCTACCAGCAGCATGGGCGGAATGCCGATGGCAATCGCACCGAACAAGCCGCCGGGCACGCGGAATGGACGCTTCAGTTCCGGTTCGCGG
>DATHMS010000173.1:0-4997 GCA_035486795.1 Candidatus Sulfotelmatobacter sp.
CGAGCCAGAAACATAATGCCCATGGTCCCGAGGTCATCAAGATTCACTACCCGTTTCACCCACTATATGGTCAGAGCCTTCGCGTTGAGCGGCGAGCAAAGCTCCCAAAGGGTGAATACATTTTCTGCGAGTTGCCCGACGGCACCATAGGCGGGTTCCCGTCGTGGATTGCCGATCCTACGAAGGGTCCCAACTTTACTATTGGGCCCGCGATGACATCTGCGGCCGCACTCGCCGAACTGCGTAAATTGCTGGACAGCTTGCATTCGAACTCCCAACGCGATAGCGCATCACTGAAAGAGAAGCGACGGGAGGACGAATGCTACCGAGAAAAACACCGGAGTCGACCCCGATGAATCTGCTGTTTTGTGACAGCAAACCGATGATGTTACCTGACGACAAAAAACGGGAACTGGCAATCGCACTGGCCGACCTGTTGTTGAATGCGGCCACTGAACCGAGCGAGCCGGATCTTGGGGAGAAGGCATGAATCCCAAAATATCGGCAGACCATTTGAAGCGGCGAGCTATTGTCTATGTTCGTCAGTCATCGCCTGGACAGGTGATTCACAACCAGGAAAGCCAGCGCCGGCAATATGGCTTGGCCGACCACGCTCGCCAACTTGGCTTCCAACAGGTCGAGATAATCGACGAGGATCTTGGACGCTCTGGGTCCGGCCATGTGGAGCGCCCCGGATTCCAGCATCTGGTTGCGGAAGTCTGCACGGGACAGGTTGGCGCTGTGCTTTGCATTGAGGCTTCGCGCCTGGCCCGTAACGGTCGAGACTGGCATCATCTCATCGAACTCTGCGGCTTGGTACGCGCCCTCGTGATCGATCCAGATGGCGTCTACGATCCGGGCATCCTCAATGATCGGCTCTTGCTGGGGCTCAAAGGAACGATGAGCGAGTTCGAGTTGAACTTGCTACGGCAACGATCATTGGAAGCGATCCGCCAGAAAGCACGCCGCGGGGAACTCCAGTTCCGGTTACCCATCGGTTTCCGATGGGCCCCCAACGGCAAAGTCGAGATCGATCCCGACCGTCGTGTGCAAGAGGCAGTGCATCTGGTCTTCACCAAGATGGTGGAACTGGACAGCGCCCGACAAGTGCTGCTGTGGTTTCGGGGCGAGAATACGAATCTGCCCGCGTTGGTTCTGGATACGCCGGGACATGACGTCGTCTGGAAACTGCCGGTGTACAACACCATCTGGCACATGCTCAGGAATCCGACGTACGCGGGCGCCTATGCCTTCGGCAAAACGGAATCCCGAACCAAGGTCATTGATGGACGCGCCCGAAAGAGCGAGGGGCATTTCAAGTCGCGTGATACATGGATGGTCTTGATTCACGACCATCATCCCGGTTACATTTCTTGGGAGCAGTTCGAACGCAACCAGGCGATGCTTTCCGATAACGCGCATATGAAATCGCGCATGGAGCCGAAGGCCGGCCGTGGAGGGCGGAGCTTATTAGCCGGGCTGTTGCGCTGCCGGCGGTGCGGGAGGATGCTCCATGTGGCCTACAGTGGCACGCACGGAGAAGTGCCCCGATATCATTGCCGCGGGGCGCAGATCAATCACGGAACGGACTGGTGCATCTCGTTCGGCGGATTGAAGCCGGATCGAGGCGTCGCGGCAGAGATCCTCAAGGCCGTGGAGGGCAACGCCATCGAGGCAGCATTGGAAGTCGCGGCACGTGCTGCCGAACAACAAAGCCAACGGCATCGCGCGCTGTCATTGGAACTGGAGCAAGCGCGTTATGAAGCGCGCCTTGCGGCCCGGCGATATGAAGCCGTCGATCCGGATAACCGTCTGGTCGCAGGGGAACTGGAGGCGCGTTGGAATGCCGCGCTCTCCACTGTGGGAGAGGTGGAACAGCGATTGCGCGACAACGAACTGCCGGCCAATGCCAGTCGGATTCCCGATAAAGAGACGCTCTACAGCTTGGCGCAGGACCTGCCTGCCGTGTGGAACTCGCCGGCAACAGACATGCGCCTGAAGCAGAGGATCGTCCGGATTCTGATCGAAGAGATCATCGCCGATGTGGATGACGCCGCCAGTGAGATCGTGTTGCTGATTCACTGGACCGGAGGCCGGCACTCCGAGCTTCGCATGAAGAAGAACCTCACTGGCAGGCACAGCCGTTGCACAGATCTGGAAACGATTGAAGTCCTGCGCCGGATGTCCGGCAGGTTTCCGGATGATCAGATCGCCGCGACCCTAAATCGGCTGGGTGTGAAGACCGGAACCGGTAACACCTGGAATGAGGGCCGCGTCCGCTCGGTCCGTAGCTATCATGAGTTGCCCACCTATAACGCTGCCATGGTGCCCCGTCAGACCGTTACCCTGGAGCAGGCATCCGAGCGACTGGGCATCAGCCACAAGGTCATCCGCCGGCTGATCGAATCAAACAAAATACCCGCTACTCAAGTCGTACCGTGGGCACCGTGGGAGATTCCGATAGAGGCGATCGAGTCTGCGGAAGTCGTGCAGGAAGTCGCCCGCGCGAAGCGACGCCCACGGAACCTGACGGCCGCTAACGGACCATCCATGCCGATGTTTGCTGAACTGGGAGAAGATACTGGAGGATTGAACTGAGGGCGGTGGGTCCGTCGGCCTGAAACCGCCGGATGAATATCTATTGATTTCAGCTATGTAGCAAGGAGGTGTAGAATGTCGCAGGATCGGGATTGCCGAACGCGAGCACGTTCTCGCGCCGGTCCAGGAATGCCCCATCGGCGAGCGTTTTGAGCTGGCGCGCGGCTTTGGCGGGCAGGCGTTTCAGGTCGAAGTTGGAGAGTGTTTTGTCCAAAGGCAAACGCGAGCTCCGCAGCAGCCGTTCGATACGATGGGCCCGGCGCTCCTGGCATTCCTGCTCCACCAACTCCAGCAGGAAATGCTCGTAGCTTAGCGTCTCTTGCGTCGCTCGCCGAGCCCTTTCTTCGAAGCAGCTCCGGATGGTGGGCAGGTGCAGTTCTTTTAGATATTCGTTCAGCTCCGTGGCAACGTTGCGTTGCTGACTCATGGCATCGCCCCCTTGCTTGACACAGCGGTGCTCAACAGATCGTCGAAGCTCGCCAGCGATACCTCGGCCACCGCAACTTGCGTCACCGGTGGCAGGCGGGATTCCAGCCTCAGCATGGCCTGAACGGCTTCCTTGTTCAGCTTCCCGGCGCTGATTTCGCCCTGTTCCAGCAGCGTGCGCAGGGCATCATCCACACGCGCTTCGCCCTCTTGCGCGGCCAGTTGCAGAACTTCCAGATACGTCTTGTTGGCTCGCGCCGGCACCAGTTCACGCAACGCGTCCCACGCCATGCGGAAGCGGCTGGTGGGGAACAGGTCTTCGCGATAGCGATAGTTTTCAAACGCGCCCGGTTTACGCACCAGCCAATCGATGATGTGCCGGTAATCGACGCGATGCTTGCCGCGGCCTCGCAAGCGCGGTAGCACCTCCATCTGGCGACCCGCGTACCAGATCTCCACCGTCTCCAGGCCCAGCCGAGCTTCCACTTCTTCGCCGATCAGGCGGCTGTTCACCGAGTAGATGTTCCGGTCCGCGTAGATCAAGCTGCCCGAGTCCACCTTCAGGTGCACACGCTTCAGGCTTTCCAGGCGGCGCTCCGGAAGCGCCTTTAGATACTGCATCTCCGCCAGCAATCGTTCGCGGCGGCCGGCATTCAACTGCTTCACCAACTCGCGCAGGAACAGTTTGTACTCGGCCACGCCGACAAAATCGTTGCTACCTCGCAGCAGCACCGCTTGCGCGATGGCTCGCTTCAGCCGGTGATGCCGTTGCTCGATGTCGCCATTCTCGTTGGCTTTGCGCGCCTGGATCTTCTGGCCCTCCATCCGGTAGTGCCGCAGCAGCGCCTCGTAGCGCGTGGTGAACTCCTTCTCCTCCGTCATGTTGTTCACCGCCGTCGACATGCGGTCAGTACGGTGCGATAGCGGTGCCCCGCCCAGTTCCCACAGCGCGTTCTGCAACCCTTCGCTCAAACTCTCGAAGCTCTCCGAGTAGCAGATTGTGACGTCTTCCCAGTTCGAGTACGTCAACACGAAGTGATACAGCAGGTGCGAAAACCTTTGCCCGCCGATGGTCACGCCCATCTCGTTCATGCTGGTGAAGTCAGACTGCCCCAGCCGTCCCGGCACATGCTGCTGTGCGAAGAACACTTCCTGGCCTGGCCCTTCCGTTGCGCGCCAGCGTTTGATGCGCCGCTGCAATGTGCGTAACTGACCGTCGGCAAACTCGCCAGGACGTTGGCGCTGCAGCGCCTCGAAGATCGTCTTGGCCTCCAGGCCCGGATTGGTCCGGATCTGTTCGCGGATCTGATCCCACACCTGCTCAAAGGGGTCTTCCCGGGTGCGCCAGTTTCGCTCTGGATTCGCCTCACTTGGCAATCTGCCGTCGGCAAGATACTTCCGCGCCGTCTTCACATCCATGCCGGCCTTGGCGGCCGCCAGTTCTTTCGTCTCTGTTTTCGACAACCTCTTCAACCTCCTGACCTGTGCGTCGGTTACCATCTCCGCCGCGCCCTCCGGCGCAAGTTTCGATGGTCGTTGATAGTTGTCGCTGACTGGGAATTTTAATTGTCGTCGCCCGGGAGTTCTAATTGTCGCCGATCACTTAAACACACACAACGGCTGATGCGCATTCTGGACATCGAAGCTCACTACGCGAAACCGAACTTAAGCCGTCCAGCACCGGGTCACGAAGTATACTCTTACCTGGCTGCGGGGCTGAAAGTGCTCCCCAGCAACGACGACCAGAGCCCTACAGAAAAGGAGCAGCGACCCTAGTCTGACTGTGAGTCTTGCGTGGTACGTCGCGAGGCGTACGGCGAAGAGTAGGTCCCCGGGGATTGAGCGGCGTGCACCCAGTGGCGCGGACAAGGAAGTAAGAGCAGTTCACTGCTTTGCGCATCATGTGACGGTAAATCTACTGCGGGAGAGTTTTGACGCATTGAACAAGAATGCGGCTCCCGGGGTGGACGGCG
>DATHMS010000174.1:0-5906 GCA_035486795.1 Candidatus Sulfotelmatobacter sp.
GAGCGGCATGCAGGATATTCTGCGCCGCTACCGCCCCAGCCGCCTGGAGGACCTCACCGCGCTCAATGCCCTCTATCGCCCGGGTCCCATCCAGGGCGGTATGGTGGACGATTTCATTGAGCGCAAGTGGGGCCGGCGCGCGGTGCAATACGATCTGCCGGAATTGAAAGAGCTGCTGGAGGAGACCTATGGCGTAATCGTTTACCAGGAGCAGGTGATGCAGATCTCCAACCGCCTGGCGGGCTATTCGCTGGGCGATGCGGATCTGCTGCGGCGCGCCATGGGCAAGAAGAAAGCCGAAGAAATGGCACAGCAGCGCGAGCGATTTGTGGAAGGCGCGGCGCAGCGCAAGTTTCCGCCCAAGAAGATCGAGAAGATTTTCGATCTCATGGCGCAGTTTGCGGGATACGGATTCAACAAGTCGCACTCAGCCGCTTATGCTCTGCTGGCTTATCACACGGCGTATTTGAAGACGCACTATCCGGTCGAATTCATGGCGGCTTTGCTGACCTCGCTCACGGGCAGTACCGATGACGTGGTGAAATACATCAACGAATGCCGCGAGATGGGCATTGCGGTTGAGGCGCCGGACATCAATGTTTCGGATGCGAACTTTACGCCGCATGGAGACGCGATTCGGTTTGGCCTGGCGGCCGTGAAGAATGTGGGGGGCAACGCCATTGAATCGATCGTTGCGGCGCGCAAGAGGCTGGGACGATTCAAATCCATTTACGAATTCTGCGAGAACGTTGATCTGCGGCTGCTCAACAAGCGCGTGCTGGAGTCGTTGATCAAGAGCGGGGCTATGGACTCACTGGGCCGGCGTGCGCAAGTCATGGCCGTGCTCGACCGTGCCATGGAGCGGGCCCAGAAGGCGCAACGCGACGTGGAATCGGGACAGCACGGGCTGTTCGGAGTTTTTCAAGAGGAGGAAGCTGAAGCGAACAACGACAGGCTTCCGAATATCCCGGACTGGGATGAGCAGGCGCGACTGGCCGCGGAGAAGGAAATCCTGGGTTTTTTCATCAGCGGGCATCCGCTGGAGAAATTCAAAGATAAGCTGGCCGATCTGCAGGCGCTGAGCATCGCGGAAATCGGCGCACTGACGAAATCCACGGGCAAGGATGAAACCATCGCGACGGCCGGCATCATCGGCAACGTACGCGTGCTGAGGTCCAAACGTGGGGAATTCTACGCACAGGCGACACTCGAGGACATGTCAGGCTCGATCGACATGATCGTTTTTCCGGAAGCCTACAAGCGTCTGGGCGACAAGGTGAAGCTGGAAGTTCCAGTGCTGGTGAAGGCTGGAGTGAGAATCGAAGAAGGAGCCAATCCAAAGATTACGGCGGCCGAGATTATGCCGCTAGAAGATGCCAAAGTTCCGCTGCCGCGGGCGATCCGGATTCGAGTGCCGCTGGAGACCGCTGGCGCGGGCACGGTGGACGATCTTCATAGGCTTTTCAAGGAGCGCAGGGGCGAAGCACGGGTGTTGTTTGACGTGGAACGCGCCGGGGATTTCATGGTGGTGATGGAAGCGGAAGGTTATAATGTGCTGCCTGATCGCAACTTCATCACGCGAGTCGAGGAGTTGTGCGGCAGGGGCAGTGTGCGCGTAATCAGCTAGTTCGTCATCAGTTCAACCAATCAGTTCGGCAGGTCAGTTTAACCAGTCAGTTTAACCATGGAAGCCACCGACAAGGCGCAGCAGGAACTGGAGCAGATCGAGCGGCAGGTGGCGCTGATCGAGGCCACGGCCGGGCAGAATGAGGCAACTCGCCGCCAGTTGGCGAAGCTGCAGGAGCGCGTCCACACCCTCAGGCAGGAGATGAAGGCGTTGCAAACCGCCTGGCAGAAAACCGAACTGGCCCGGCATCCCCAGCGCCCGCAGACGCTCGACTATATCGAGCGCGTGTTCACGGACTGGAGCGAGATTCATGGCGACCGCGGGTTCGGCGACGATCCGGCGATCGTATGCGGGATGGCCCGCTTTCATGGCGAGGAGGTTCTGATCGTCGGCACCCAGAAGGGGCGGGACATGAAGCAACGCGTGTACCGCAATTTTGGAACGCCTCATCCGGAGGGTTATCGCAAGGCGCTGCGGGTGATGCAGGTGGCGGAGAAGTTTCGCAGGCCGATCTTCACGCTGGTGGATACCGACGGGGCGTACCCTGGAATTCACGCGGAAGAGCGCGGACAAGCCGAAGCGATTGCCTATAACCTGCGTGAAATGGCGCGGCTGGAAGTGCCCATTATTGCGACGGTCATAGGGGTTGGGGGCAGCGGCGGCGCGTTAGCGATCGCCGTCGCCGACCGCGTGCTGATGATGGAGAACTCGATCTATTCCGTCATTTCCCCCGAGGGTTGTGCCGCCATCATGTGGAGAGACTCCACCAAGAAGGAGTTGGCGGCAGAGGCGATGCGCATTACGGCCACGGATCTGAGTGAGTTGGGCTGCGTTGACGACATCGTGCCCGAGCCGGAAGGTGGAGCGCACCGCGATCATGAAGCAGCGGCGAACCTGCTGGATGTCGGCCTGCAGAAGCACTTCTCGGAGCTGAAGAAAATCCCGCCCGCCGAGTTAGTCACGTCGCGATACAATAAGTTCCGCACGATTGCCCAGTTCTTCAAAGCCGAGTAGTGAATCCGCAGTTGTTTTTCCTCCTGCTTCTCGTTCACAAATAGGTTCCTCCCCGGCTTCGGGCGCGCGATTTGGTGTACTGAGGGAGCGCCATCGCCGTATAATTGAATGTTTCCCCCAAGTTAGAATCTGGGCGGATCATTCCGCCCCATAATCTTAAGGAAGGTGCAGGGATGGCCACTACGGATGTTGCGCCCCAGGGTACGGGCGGGCAATTGGGGCGTAAGCGCATCGTCAATGACATGAGCATTCAGGTTGCCACGGTGAATGGCTCAGGCTCTCAGAGTTCAAACACGGTACTGCTTCGGGCGATTTTCCAAATGGGGGTACCGGTTTCGGGCAAGAATCTGTTTCCCTCAAACATCGCCGGACTTCCTACCTGGTACACGATTCGCGCCAACAAGGACGGCTACATCGGCCGCAAGAAAGAAATTGATTTCCTGGTTGCAATGAATGCCGAAACCGCCCAGGACGACGTGATGTCGCTAGCGCCGGGCGCCTCTGTTCTCTATGACGAGCCGCTGGCACTGGAAAAGCTGCGGCACGACCTGGTTTTCTATTCGGTTCCCTACGACAAGCTGGTCGCGACGGTTTGCCCGGAGGCGAAGCTGCGAAAGCTGGTCAAGAACATGGTCTACGTGGGCGTGGTCGCGCAGCTGCTCACCATCGATATGGGCGAGGTGGAGAAGGCGATCCGCAAACAGTTTGCCACGAAGGTAAAAGCTGCCAACCTGAACCTGGCCGCGGCGCAGGCGGGGTTCGACTATGCCAAAGCGAGTCTCGAGAAGCGCGGAGTTTTCTACATCGAACGCATGAATGAGACCGCAGGCAAGATCATCATCGACGGCAACTCAGCTGCGGCACTGGGTTGCATGTTTGCCGGATGCACGGTGGTGACGTGGTATCCCATCACGCCATCGTCTTCGCTGGTAGAGACGATGATTGAATACATGAAGGAATACCGCATCGGACCCGACGGTAAAGCAACCTTCGCCATTGTTCAGGCCGAGGATGAACTGGCGGCGATCGGCATGGTGATTGGCGCTGGTTGGGCTGGAGCGCGCAGCATGACCGCGACTGCGGGTCCGGGCATCTCGTTGATGTCGGAGTTTGCCGGCTTGGCTTATTACGCGGAAATTCCGGGAGTGATCTGGGACATTCAGCGCGTTGGACCCTCGACCGGCCTGCCCACGCGCACTTCGCAGGGCGACATCCTGGCCACGGCTTTTCTTTCGCATGGCGATACCAAGCACATCATGCTGATTCCGTGCTCAGCGGCTGAGTGCTTCAGCATGGCTTCGGACGCCTTCAATCTGGCGGAGCAGTTCCAGACGCTGGTTTTCGTGATGTCCGACCTGGACCTCGGGATGAACAACTGGATGTCAGATCCATTTGAATATCCGACTACTCCGATCAAGCGCGGCAAGGTTTTGGATAAGGCCGATCTGGAAAAGCTGGGTGGGTTTGCCCGCTACAAAGACCTGGATGGCGACGGTGTGGGCTACCGCACCCTGCCGGGAACGAACCATCCAGCCGCGGCGTATTTTACCCGCGGCAGCGGACATAATGATAAGTCCAACTACAGCGAGCGGCCTGACGATTACGAAAACAACATGGAGCGGCTGAACCGCAAGTTCGAAACCGTACGCTCGTTCGTGCCGCGCCCGGAGATTCTGAAGGGCACGAACGCAAAGATCGGGATCATTGCATATGGCACGTCGCATTGGGGCATTATCGAAAGCCGTGACCAGTTGCGAGCTGAATACTCGATTGAAACCGACTACCTGCGGCTGCGGGCTTATCCTTTTACGCGGGAAGTGCATGAATTCATCGAGCAGCACGACCGCGTGTATGTGGTCGAGCAGAACCGCGACGCGCAGATGCTCAGCTTGCTCAAGCTCGACCTGAAACCTGAATTGATAACGCGGCTGCGCAGCATCAGCCATCTCGACGGGCTGCCGCTCGATGCGCGCTCCGTTACTGACGAATTGAGCACCATGGAGGGCAAGTAATGGCGACCACGCCCGCTGAACCTAGATCTCCAGAACCAAAGACCAACCACATCGGCTTGACCGTGATTGATTACAAGGGCGGCAAGACCACGCTGTGCGCGGGCTGCGGCCACAACGCTATTTCCGAGCGCATCATCGAAGCCATGTATGACATGGGGGTGCAGCCGGAGCGGGTAGCGAAACTAAGCGGTATCGGGTGCTCCTCGAAGAGTCCGGCCTACTTCATGAACCGTTCGCACAGCTTCAACTCCGTTCACGGACGCATGCCGTCTGTGGCCACGGGAGCCATGCTGGCGAATCGCAACCTGATTGCGTTGGGCGTGAGCGGCGATGGCGACACGGCTTCAATCGGCATCGGCCAGTTTGTTCATCTCATGCGCCGCAATTTACCCGTCATCTACATCATCGAGGACAACGGTGTCTATGGACTCACCAAAGGCCAGTTTTCGGCCACTGCTGATCTGGGATCGAGGCTGAAGTCGGGAGTGATCAACGATCTGCCTCCGATTGATACCTGTGGGCTGGCTATCGAACTGGGCGCAACCTTTGTTGGACGGTCGTTCTCGGGCGACAAGAAGCAACTGAGCACCATGCTGAAAGCCGCCATCGCGCACCAGGGCACGGTGATGCTCGACGTGGTTTCGCCGTGCGTGACCTTCAATGACCACGAGGGTTCGACGAAATCCTACAAGTACGTGAAAGATCACGAAGAGACGTTGCAAGAAATGAGCTTCGTGCCGCACTTCGAGGAGATTGACGTTGAATACGATGCAGGGACGACGGTGAACGTCACCATGCACGATGGATCCAGTCTACGGCTGCGCAAGCTGGAAGAAGACTATGACCCGACCCACCGGATCGCAGCCATGAAGCGACTCTCGGAAGCGCACGACAAGGGCGAAGTGCTGACAGGAGTGTTTTATGTGAATACCAAGGCGCCGAGCTTCCTTGACATGCTGAATATGGTGGATCAGCCGCTGGCTACGCTGCCGGAATCGCTGACGCGGCCGGGCAGGGAAGTGCTGGCGGCGGCGATGGAAGAGTTAAGGTAAGCCCGGGCTTCAGGCTTCGGCTGGCGGGCTTCGGTGAACCACTTGTCATTCCGAATGGACCGAGGGCCCAGTGAAGAATCCGCTGTCCTCCAATGCATATCAAGGCTCGGGCCTATTTCGGCGCAGTTAAACTTGCGGGCTCAAGCCCCAGACCCGCGCCGTAGTATTCCGCCAGGGCATGCCGCTCGTCTTCCGAAAGCA
>DATHMS010000175.1:0-9570 GCA_035486795.1 Candidatus Sulfotelmatobacter sp.
GGCTGCGACTTCCATCTCTCCTACGACAACATGCAGGATGTGCTCGCCAATCCTGCCCGCTACACCATCGGCGGCTCGCATTACATGCTGGTCGAGCTCAGCAACTACAGCGTCCCGCAGCAAACTACCGATTGTTTTACGCAGCTGGGCGACCGGGGCATCACCGCCGTCATCACTCATCCCGAGCGCAACCCGATTCTGCGCGAGAGCCCGCAGCGCGTGCTCGAGTGGGCCGAGCAGGGTTGCGTGATTCAGGTGACCGGTTCAGCGCTCACCGGGTTCTGGGGAGAGCGCGTGCGTCGCGCCGCCCGATGGCTGCTGGAGCACGATGCCGTCCACGTGCTGGCAACCGACGCGCACGATACCGAGAAACGGGTCCCTGTGCTTTCCACCGCTCGCGATGCCGCCGCGGAACTCTGTGGCGAGGAAGTGGCAGACGCACTGGTCGAGGGCAACCCGGCCGCCATCATCAATTCGCAGCCCCTGCCCTATTTCCCCCGCCCAGTGCTGGGAAGCTACCGCAGAACACCCGGCGCCTAGGTGCAATTAGCAATAGGCAATTAGCGATTGGAAATGGGCCCCAGCCAGGGACGGTCTTCGAACAGATCCGGAGACACTTCGGACTCCAGAATCGGACTATGGAAGAAGATTGAAGGAAGAAACCGGAGAGACTAACTGCTAATTGCCAACCGCTAATTCCTGTCGAACTTCACTGAGGACCCGACGCATCATGATCGGGAGTTGTGGCCGGCTGTGCAGTAGCCGGTGGAGTCGTACTCATGCGCGCTCCCGGATCAGGGCTGTGCGACACCGGGGTCAACGACGCCGCATGCGTCACTGGTCCCGTAGTCATAGCGCTCTCCGGATTCAGCAGGTGATCGTGGCTCGGCCCCAACCCTAAGCTGATCAACGCGCGCGCATCTGGCACCGTCTTCGATTGCCACCCGTGATCGGCCTGATAGCGCCGCATCGCATCTTCACTGGACTGATTCCAGGTTCCGGTCGCTTCACCGCTCATGTAATGCTCGCGAATCAGCGCCTCCTGGATCTCCTGCGCCCGCTGAGGATCAATCTTCTGCTGCCCCCGCGCGATCGTCTTTTTCTTCCCGCTCCGGTGAGAGCTTGAGCGCTTGGCTGTGCTTTTGTGGGTAACAGGGGTATTCGACTTTTTCGTCGGCGTAACCTTGTCGCCGCCCGAGGTCGAAGCAGAGTTCGAAACGGAGCTCGAAGCGGGCTTCGCGGCCGGATCAGACGCTTGCGCCAGCGCCGGGTGCGGCGTCGCGCAGGCACAAATCAGCGCCAGTGTGCAGCCCGCTCCCAACCATCTCCGCACTCCCGCACCATGATTCTGTTTCTGCATGTTTTTCGGCGCAGCCCTCGAAGTCCCGAACGCGTGCATTCCGAAGGTCAAGAAATAACCTTAGCCGCAAAAATAAAGACCCAACTAGAACCGGCATTGTAATCATCCCCCATCCCAGGGGGCAATGCCAGTTCCGGTTGGGGTAGCTCCAGGTTACGGAAGTGTCCCCGCCATAAAGATGGTTCCATCCTGGCGCGACGAGCCGCGCGGGCGCACCAGGAATACCACGTCCTGACCGCTCTTCATGCTGGATTCCACCTTGGCGAAATCTTCCTCGCTGTTCACCGGCTGTTTGTTGATCTCAAGGATCACGTCGCCGCGGCCCACGTTAATGTCCTCGGCAAACGAACCGGGCTTCACGTCCTGCACAATTACCCCTTTGTCTGACTGCAGATCCAGCCGGTCGGCCATCTCCGGAGTCAGCTTGCGCACCGTGATGCCGAACTTGCTCTGCCGGGGCGTGTTTTCGTCGTTTCCGCTATCATCCTCATTCAAGCGCGCAGCAAACAGCTTGGCGCGGTCTGCGATGGTTACGCTCGCATTCTGCTGCTTTCCGTTGCGCAGGAAGCCCAGCTCCACTTTCGATCCCGGTTTACGCGAGGCAATCTCCGCGACCAGTTCGGTTCCTTTCGTGACCTTCTTGCCGTCCACCGTAGTGATGGTGTCGCCCGTTTTCAGTCCCGCCTGATCCGCCGGGCTCCCCGGCACAACGTGCGCCACGGTCACGCCGCTGCCGGCGCCATAGACGCGGTTGATCGCGGGATTCTCGACCGCATCGAACTGAATTCCGATCGACCCGCGCGCTACCCGGTGGTCTGGTCCAATCAGCTGGTTGTAAACCTGCACCACAGTGTTCGAAGGAAGCGAGAAGCCCACGCCGGCATACGCATTGGTCTCGCTCAGAATTGCCGTGTTTATCCCAATCACCTCGCCGTTCATGTTGACCAGCGGCCCGCCCGAGTTCCCAGGGTTAATGGCTGCGTCGGTTTGAATGAAGTTCTGGAACTGCCGGCCCTGCACAATATCCCGCCCCTTGGCCGAAACAATACCCGCCGTTACCGTACCTATTTGCCCGAACGGGCTGCCGATAGCCAACACCCAGTCGCCCACCTGCATGCTGTCGGAGTTCCCCATCTTCGCCGAAGGCACGGCGCGGTCCATGTCAACCTTGATCACAGCCAGATCGGTTTCCTGGTCTTCCCCAATCACCTTGGCATCATGCTGTACGCCCGGAGGATCATCCTGCAGTTGTACCCGGATGCGGTCCGCCTTCTCCACCACGTGCCGGTTGGTCACGATGTAGCCCTTCGGATCCACAATCACGCCCGAACCCAGCGACCGCTCGCGAATCGAACCATCGCCACCCTGCCCGCCGGGCCCACCGAAGAAATGATTGAAGAAGTCATCCATCCCGCCGTTACCGCCGTTGTCATCGTCATCCGGATTCTGCGTGCCCCGGCGACGGCGTTGCGTCTTGATGGTCGATTCCGTGTTGATGTTGACCACGCTCGGCCCCAACTGCTTTGCGATTTGCGAAAATGCGTTGGAAAGCTGCTGCGGCGAGGGAACCGAGAGTGGAGTCGCATCAGAAGGCTTCTGCCCTTCCTTACCCTTCACTCCGGAGGAAACCACGGTACCGATTAAAATGCCAAGCGCCAGCGTAGCCACAATGCTGAACGAATAGACCCACCGGTGCGTCTTTAAACGCACCCAAATTGCCTGCGAAACCATATGCCTGCTTCCCTCCGGAATCGATACGAATATCTAATTATACCCGTTTGCAAAAGCCTCAGCCCCAGCACCTGAGACTTCCACTGGGCACGCAATCACCTCGAGCAATCCCACCGTGTTAGACGCACCGACGCCGCTTTTCGTTTTATGGGAAGTCGAAATAACTAGTGGCAAAGTACTGATAATACAAAGAGATCAGCTGCTGACGACGAATCCCAAACCGTCATACAAGCAACAATCTAATGCTCTACTTATTTCGCCTCGTACACCGTCTTCCCGCCCACCACGGTCCGCAGCACTTTGATCGCCAGCACCTTCTCCGCCGACGTCGCCGTCAAATCGCGGTCGAGGACCACGAAGTCCGCCAGCATCCCCGGCGCCAGCTTGCCTTTTTCCTTCTCCTCGAACTCGGCAAATGCCGAGCCAACCGTGTAAGCGCTGATGGCCTGATCCATGGTCAGCTTCTGCTCGGGAAAATATTCCTGCTTGCCGTTCTCGCTCTTCCGCGTAACAGCCGCATACAGTCCACGAAACGGCGACACCGGTTCCACCGGATAATCTGTGCCAAAGGCCAGCGTCACACCCTTACTTAGGAACGATGCCCATGCATAGGAAGTCGCGGCCCGCTTCGGCCCCAGTCGGTCGTTCGCCCAACGCATGTCAGTAAGCAGGTGACTGGGCTGTACGGAGGCAATGACTTTGAGCGCTTTGAATCGCGCGATCTGCGCCGGCGTAGTGACCTGCGCATGTTCAATGCGCAGACGAAAATCGTCGCCGCCGTTCGGAGCTTTCACCTTGGCTTCTTTCGCCGCTTTCTCCGCCTCGGCAAAAGCATCCAGCGCCATCTGGATGCCTTTGTCCCCAATCGCATGAAACCCCAACTGGAAGCCCGCCAGCACGCGCTCCTTCGCCATTTCATTCAGCTTCGCTGCTTCGTAGCGCGGCAATCCGGAGTTCTTGGGGTCATCCGCATAGGGCTCTAGCAGCGCCGCCGTATGCCCGCCCAGCGAGCCATCCATAAAGCCCTTCACCATCCCCGTGTGCAACATCAAGTCCGTCCCGGGATGCAAGCTGCGCTTAACCTTCAGTTCGTCGATAACATCATCAAAAGGCAGCCACTCAGAGATGCGCGCCGTCAGCTTGCCTTCTTTTTCGAGGTCCTCGTAAATCTGGAAGCTCTCAAATTCTGGTGAATAATCCTGCGCAGAGGTCACTCCGTGCTCGGCCAGGTCTTCAAGTGCGACTTCAATTCCCCGCCGTCGCTCGTCACGTGTCAGCTGCGGAATCGCCGCTTGCACCGGCTTCTTGGCCGTCTCGCGCAGAATCCCCGTAGGCTGGCCGTTGGCATCGCGATCAATCTTGCCGCCTTCAGGATCGCGGCTGGCCAGAGTGATGCTCGCCAGTTGCAGTGCCCGGGTACTGGCCAGCGCAAGGTGCCCATCCACGCGATCCAGAAGCACCGGATGTCCGTCTGAGACCTCGTCAATGTCCCAGCGGCTGGGCAGATTCGGTATTGGCCAGAGAGTTTCGTCCCATCCTCCGCCCAGAATCCATTCGTCTGGTTTTGCCTTCTCCACCCTGGCCTTGATCCGCGCGCGCAGTTCATCCAGCGTCTTCACCCCAGTCAAATCGACGCTCAACCTCTGCATCCCGGCATCCGCCAGGTGCAGGTGCGCATCGTTGAATCCCGGCATGACGAAGCGCCCGCCCAAATCAATGACCTCCGTCTGCGGCCCTTTCAGCTTCAGGATGTCCACATTCTTGCCTACTGCCTGAATGCGGTCGCCGCGCACCGCGATGGCTTCTTCGCGTTGGATCGAACTGAACGGCGAATTCGAGGGCACGCCCGTGTAGACATTAGCGTGAACGTAGATCGCATCAGCTCGGGGCCTGGCGTCGGTCTTCTCAGGCGCACCAGTAGGGGCGGGTGCCTGCGCCCCGCAGACGATGGCGATAAACACAACCAAGAAAGCCGGGTGCCCCATTTCTCGCGTTCTTTGCGAGAAGTGTGATTCCAGAACTGCCCGCAGCGTTCGGGTAGCGCAGCGCTTCAGCTCTGCGAAAAAATGTGCGCACTTACAACGGGCTTTAGCCACCGAGGTCTCGAGTCTCCTCGTCATTCCCCCACCCCCGCTCCTGCCAGCGCCAGCAACGTCAGTAGAATTCGCTTCAGCCCCAGCTCGCGTCCGTTGCTGTCGAACCATTCCTGCAGGGTGTGCGCTCCGCCGCCCGAACCGCCGCCGCCGATGGCAACAGCCTCCAGCCCCAGCGACAACGGGATATTCGCATCGGTCGACGCCCGCTGTACCTGCGCCGCGTTGTTCAACTGCGCATCCACAGCGCGAATCACATGCAGGATCCGCGCCCCCGCCGCCAGTTCTCCTGCCGGGCGGTTGCCGATCGCCACCACTTCGCAATTCACTCCCGAAGGCCGTCTCTGCACCGCCGACCGCATCTCCGCTGCCATCGTTTCATCTTCCACCGCACGATTCAGCGCCAGCCGCAGCGCCTGCTCCAGTCGCTCCATCTCCGCCATCGAGGTCGAGCGGATGTCCACCTTCATGCTGGCCGACTCGGGAATCGAATTCACCGAAGTCCCCCCGCGAATCACTCCGATGTTGAAAGTTGTCTTCGGGGTTGCTGGCACCGGAGTAGCAGTAAAGGTATCAATGGCACGCGACAGAATCACAATCGGATTGGGCGCGCCGAAATCGCTCCACGAGTGTCCACCAGGACCGCGCACAATCACTTCAAAGCGCCGGCTGCCCAGAGCTTCCGCCACAATCGTGTCCGCGCCCGCGCCGTCGAGCACCACGCTGTAGGCAATCGAATCCTTCCAGCGCGGCGTCGAAAAAATATGCCGCATGCCGCGCAGGTCGCCCTCGCCCTCTTCACCCACGTTGCCGATAAACACTAACGGCAGCGCATGCCGGAGGCGCACTGCGCGCAGCAGCGCGGCAATCCCCAGCATCGCCGCCACACCTGCGCCGTTGTCGGAAACTCCCGGCCCGTAAAGCCGGGTGCCCTGCTGCCGGATGTTCAGCGGCGTGTTCGCCGGAAACACGGTATCGATGTGCGCGCTCAACGCGACATACCGCTGCCCGAATCCAGGATGCACCCCAAATACGTTGCCCACATCGTCAATGCGAACATCGTCGAGCCCTACTTCGCGAAAGCGCTCCGCCAGCCACGCGCCACGCGCCGACTCGCCAAACGGAGGCGCCGGAATCCGCGCCATCTCCATCTGCCACTGTGCCAGTTGCGGCTCCTGCATGCGCAGCCAGTTGTAGGCCGAGCGCACCTCGGGCGACGCGGCCAGACGCGCCACGTCCTGTTGCACCGTGGGCGCAACGTCCGGCATGTCCGCACGCGGGGGAACGGGGCTCATGGGAGTTATCCGCCCATATTACAACGTATAGCAAAGAAAGGGGATTACCTAGGACGGGAACCGGACCTAGCCTTTGACGTAGAAGTAATCAGCCAGCCGGCTTGAAGAGAAATGGACGTTGGTAACGTTCGCTACTTCGAGCCATTGAAAAACTTTGTCATTCCGAATCGGGCTGAAAGCCCGGAAGTGGGATCGGGTGCCCCAGCGAACCGCCACAACATCAATCCCTCCGCCGCCCCTCAGCCTCCGCCAGCCACCCACGTCGCAGCCTCTCAGCCGGAATAGCCGAAAGCAAAGGCTTGATATCAAGAATAGCCGTCCTATCCAGCATGTCGACCCCGCGAACATGCAACTCGCTACCCTCGCGCCGAAGCAGTTCGACGATCGTCAAACCAATCGGGTTCGGACGCCGCGGCGACCGCGTCGCAAACACCCCGTGCGGCCGGTTGTCCGAAGGCGGCGTGCCCAGCAATTCAAACCCCTGCGCCCGATCGAACTCCCAGAGAACGATCAGATGCGAGAAGCCCTCAATATCAGTAAGTCCCAGCTCAAACTCAGGCAGGATCTTGAGCACCCCATCCGCCTCGTGTTTGGCTCCGAGCCCCTTGGGAACCTGGCCGGTGTCCTTGTAGGGACTATGCACAAATCCAATCGGACGCGACGTAAACATTTAAGAATATCTCCATTCCCCCAAAGCATCTGAGTCGCAAAGCGACCGCATTCATTCGCCCAGCACGTAAGTGCTGGGAAAGCGGGATTAAGAGGAATCGAGTCCCACGGGACGGCACAGGCACCCTGGCTCACGCTTTCTTCCACACCCCTAATGTGACATCCAGCCTTGCCGGGTGCCCCATTTCTCGCGTTCTCTGCGAGAAGTGGGATCTTTCACCGTTGTCGAATGCTCTTTGCGGTTTTCGAAGAGCCGAGCCCCGCGCTAACCTAAGTTTTTCCACAACCCCGATGTGACAACCAACCTTGCCGCCCTTGTCAAATCGGGACATGATAGTTAGGGCGCTAGCAGTGCCGCACCCTGTGTTGGTTAGGGCGCCAAGTTCTTTGACAACTGAATAACCTGCGGCTAACTCCTAAGATCACCAGATTTACGGCTCAACCAGCAGCTCTGCGGAGGAGGTTGACTGATTTCAAAAGACTTAGCAGGAATTGTAGGTCGCTAAGTCATTGATTGTAAGTATTTTACAGGCAAGTCATTTATAATCAATATTTTAGGCGGACTCCAGTGCAGGTGGCATCTCTAAGTTATTGATTCGAGATATTTTATCCCGTCGATATGTGATTTTATTGATCCAGATCTCTAGGCCAGACGGCTCTCCACATACCCCGCTCGCCGCTCCACCTCAGCCACTAGTTTCTTCGTGGCTGGAACTTCAATCCCGTGCCGCTGAGCGCCCCGCAGGATCGGCCCCGCGATGGCCTCCAACTCCGGAGTCTTATGCTGCTCAACGTCTTTCTGCATGGAGCTCCGCATGTTTCCCGGCATCTTCATCACCCCAGCAATCACAGCCTCCGCATCAATTTTTGCGCCCTCGGCGACGGCGACGGCACATGCTTCGCGGAGACAGGCTAATCCCAACTGCCTCCACTCGGGATCAGCTAGGATCTCGCCGGTAGTCTTATCGGCAGCCGTCGTGGTCAGTGCAAACGCCGCCAGAAAAACCAGCTTGCCCCACATCAGCGTCGGTTCATCGTCGACGAACCGGCACTCGAATCCGATTTGCTGCAGCTGGTCGACTGTTCCTCCCAGCAGCTCGCGTCCTGCTGACAGCACATTCAACCTCGCAAAAGGAGAACGATGAACGATGTGCCCAGGACTAACCCGCTCGGTCTCAACCGCGATCGTCGCCGGGATCACCCGGCTAGAGCCATACCTGGAGCGGAGCAGCGAGATATGGTCAATGCCATTGAGCAGGGGAACGATAGCCCTCACTGCATCTGGCATCTTGAGGGCGCCGAGTGCTGGCTCCAATTGCGTGGCCTTCAGCGCGATCCAAAGCACGTCGACGGCAGGCACATCTCCAGCGACAGAAACATTCACCGTGAAATTCCCGAAAGGACTCTCCAGATGAAGTTGTCTGGGATACTGCGCCAGCGCCTCCCGCCGCACCACCAACGTGACAGCATCTCCCGCGTGCGCGAGACAAGCGCCGATCAGACCTCCAACCCCACCGGCCCCGAGAATCCCATGTCGCAATGTTTCAGGCATCTGACCTCCGCATTAACTCTGCTTCACTCCCGCCGCCGGCAAACACTCCGTAATCTCAACCTCGCTCAGCGTGTGGTCACTCGCCTTGGCACGTTGAAAGATGCGGTCGACCAGTTCATCCGTCGCCGGAATACCGCGGCGCTCCAGCCAGAACAGCACATTCGATTTCCCGCTCATAGGACCGATGTCGATGATCTGCTCCAGCCCGAACACATGCGAAGGCACGCCCGAGTAAACCGTGTTGGCCAACACAACGTCATTCTTGTGATACGCCTTGATGATCGCCGCCGCATGCACGCCCGTAGCGGTGCGAAAAGCATCGTCCCCGACAACTGGATAATTCGCCGGAATGGGCACGTTCGTAGCCCGCGAAACCGCCTGGCAATACTGCTTCAGCTTGGTGAGGTCCTGTTCCGCCCAAGGTGCTATCCTCATCAGCTTCAGATTCACCAGCATCTGATCCATCTGCGTATTGCCCACGCGCTCGCCAATGCCGATGGCGCAGGCGTGAACACAATTTGCCCCGGCAATCACAGCCGCCATCGAGTTGGCGATGGCCATGCCACGATCGCTGTGCCCGTGCCAATCCACGCGAATCTTTTCGCCGGAGGGTTCGACCACTTCCTCAATCACAAACTTCACCAGGGCGAATGCGCCCGTGGGCGTGGCGTGGCCGGCAGTGTCGCAGATCACGATGGCTCGCGCGCCACAACTGATCGCCGTCGAATAAAGCCGTTTCACCGTCTCCGGATCGCAGCGCGAGGTGTCCTCGGTGACGTACATCACTTGCAAGCCAAGCGAGATGGCGAACTTTATGCCCTTTTCCGTGGTTTCGAGGAGGAAGTCGTCGCTCCAGTTTTCGATATGACG
>DATHMS010000176.1:0-16511 GCA_035486795.1 Candidatus Sulfotelmatobacter sp.
AAGACCTCGAATACTTCCTTGCGACGTTGGATGAGCCAGCCAGAACCGTTGTCGGTACTGCCGCGCTGTCGGGCTTGCGCGAGAGCGAAGTGCGCGGTCTACAGTGGCAGGACTACGACGGTGAGAACTTGTCCGTGCGCAGAGCCGTGTGGAGAACTGATGTCGATAAGACGAAGACACCGGAGAGCGATGCCGAAGTGCCTGTGATCGCTCTGCTTCGAACGATGCTTGATGCTCACCGGAAGCGGAATCCAGACAGCACTTGGATCTTCGCCGGAGAGAAGAAGGGCTTCGCGCTCAACTTGGACAACCTCGCACGCCGTGAGATAATGCCCGTAGTCGGAGAGCTCTGGCACGGTTGGCACGGTTGGCGCCGAGGGCTTGCAACGATCCTGTTCGACCTTGGGGTTGATAGTGAGATTGTCGCCAAGATTCTCCGGCATGCTGACAGCGCGACGACCAGACGGCATTACATCAAGCTGGAACAGCAGAAGCAGGGACGCAAGGCAATGCGGAAGTTGCAGACACTTGTAACCAAGACGGTGAAGACTCGGAAGAGGAAACGCTGATGCCTTGTGACACAAGTGTGACACAGCAGGAAACCGCAACAAGCGTTCCAACCGCATAAACATTGATTAAGCCGACGTAGCTCAGTTGGTAGAGCAGCCGATTCGTAATCGGCAGGTCAGCGGTTCAAGTCCGCTCGTCGGCTCCATTCTTTCAAGCACCCTCACACCGGACGGCGGGCGATTTTGTTCTGCACTATCAACTGCTCAGCCCGCGTTACGCCTTGAACATAGCGTTGATCTCTCGATAACTAACCGCGTCTTCTGCGAAAGTGAATGTACCGTGCGCCCGCATCTCTCGAGCGGCACGAAGAAAAGCACCGAGAGCCGCACGAGAAAGCGCGCTTCCGACGCTGACGCGCGTGACCCCGATCGCTGAGAGAACGCTTAGACTCAGCGGAACGCCTTGCAGTCCCATCAGGACGTTCACCGGGCGGTCGACGGAGCTGACCACGGTAATGATCTCGTCCTCGCCGGTCAGTCCTGGTGCATAGAGAACATCGGCGCCGGCGTCTTGATAGGCCTGTAGTCGCTTGATCGTGTCTTTGAGGTCGGGGCGGCCAGCGAGGTAGTTCTCCGCACGCGCGGTCAGGGTGAACGGAAAAGGGAGATTACGCACGACCTCCGTCGCCGCACGCACTCGCTCGACCGCATGCTCCTGTGCATAGACCGGATGACCTGATTCTCGCGACCTGTCTTCGATAGAACCTCCGGCAACTCCGGCGGCTGCCGCAAGTCGGATGGTTTCCGCGACAACTTCAGGGGAGTCTCCAAAGCCGTTCTCAAGATCGGCGCTGACTGGCAGGTTACTGGCGGACACAATGGCGGCAGCATGAGCCAGCGTTTCGTCCCGATGAATCGAGCTGTCCTGCCGCCCAACGGAAAAAGCATATCCGGCGCTGGTGGTGGCGAGTGCTTCGAAGCCCAGGCTCGCCAGCAGACGCGCTGTTCCCACGTCCCAAGGGTTGGGAATGATGAATGCAGTCTCGCGCTGGTGAAGCGCGCGAAAAGCTTGCCCCTTTTCAGCTTGCGTCAACATGGTATTCACCTCTGAAAAATTGCGGGTTGGCATCGACTTCTGAGTGCCCAATCCGGCCAGCTTCCTCGAAGCCCGTTAGTGGATGGCTTCCAGGGCGTGCGGCGATCAACTCTTTCCAGAAGACAGCCAATCCTCGAGACGATCCGCATACGTCCTGCTGGAGCGATGTTCGGAGCCGTCGGAAAGCCTGACCGTGAACTCCCGGTTGTCGATAGAACGGAGCTCCAGAATGCCGCTCGTGCGCACGATCCGGGAACGATGGATACGAAGAAACTTCGCCGGGTCGAGCCTTTGCTCCAGTGAATTCATGGTCTCGCGTAGCAAATGAGTTCGCTCGCCGGAATGCAACTCCGTATAGTCCCCGGCAGCTCCGATCCACTCGATATCCTCCGCGAGTACCACTTGAATTCTGGACCCGGTCCGCACCGTAAAACGAGAGGCGAACCTCTCGCAGGGTTGGTCGATCATTTGGAGAAGGCGCTCAGCCATCGTAACCTTCAAAGCCGAATCGAGGAGCTTTCGAGCGCGACTGATGGCCGCCGCAAAGCGCGCGTCGTCCACCGGTTTGAGCAGGTAATCTAATGCGTGCACCTCGAATGCCCGCAACGCATGCTGTTCATATGCGGTCAGAAAAATCACACCGGGCAGGTTTTTCCTGGGTAGCGCACGCAAAACGTCAAAGCCGTTAATGTCAGGCATCTGAACATCGAGAAACACGACATCGGGCGAGAGCTCCAGGATTTTCTCAACCGCAGATGCCCCGTCCCCGCATTCCCCGATGACCTCGACATCTTTGAATTCCCGCAGCCGCAGGACAACACCACGTCGGGCCAAGGCCTCGTCGTCCACGATCAGTGCGCGCACGCGAGTGCCTCATGTGCGTGTGCGGCCTTGTGGAAAGGCAGTTCCACCGTCACCTCGCAACCGCCCGCTTCCGGCCAGTCCAGTGAAAACTTGTGGTCGGTTCCGTAAAGAGTCTTCAGACGTTCTGCTGTGTTACTCAGGCCAATTCCATTCGCATGTTCGTCTTGCTTGTTAGAACTAGGACGGCCCGAGTTCCGGATGACAATTCGCAATCGGTCAAGGTGAAGCTCACTCTCGATCGCAATTTTTCCACCGCCGACGAACTGGGCTACACCGTGCCGCACAGCGTTCTCAACCAGCGGTTGCAGGAACATTGTTGGCACCAGTGCATCCAGGGTGTTGGAAGGAATCGCCAAATCGACCCGCAGCCGCTCTCCCAGCCGCGTCTGTTCAATGGCAAGGTAGCGTTCCGTAAGCGCTATTTCCTGTGAAAGTGCTACCTCCGGCATTACTTCGTTGTCCAGGCTTGTGCGTAAGAGCTCGCCGATCTGCGCCAGCATAGTAGTGGCGGCAGGAGCGTTCCCGTCGAGAACGAGCGTGGAAACGGCATTGAGTGAATTAAACAGGAAGTGAGGATTCAGCTGGCAACGCAACGCGGTGAGCCGGGCTTCGCGAGCCTCAGTCTCGGCGCGCAGCAGGCGTTCCCTTTCCTGCGTCAATTGTTGCCATTGCTTGATGCTGAAGTAGAGACTGCACCACAGGAAGAGGACCACGGCGAATTCCAGGGAATCTACCCCCCACTCGGCCAGATCCGACTGGCGAGAGTTCGAGATCGCCAGCTCAAAAACTACGCAGGCGGGTGACTGGGTTGTGGAGCATAACATTCCTGATCGGCTGGTTCGCCGGTGTATGCAACTACGTTTGGGAAGAAGGCTGGAATTGCAGTTGGGCTCGAGCGGCAGCCTATGTTTGCGTTGCGACGATTGAGGCGGTGATTCTGTCAGGCGGCCTGCGGATGGCATTGTTCCCGCCCTCATCGGAAACAGTCCGAATCGCCTCGCTTTCCGCAAGAAATGTAGGTACCGAGCCCGGGAAGGACGTTTGGGATCGCCTTCTCAGAAACCAAGCGACAACCAAGCGATCTGACCGCAATCCGCAATTGGACCGGGGCCGTTAACGACGACCTCCTGGAGCGTGCCGAACACGAAGCGCAAGGAGGCGCAAGAATCATTTTCTGGGCTGAAGGCAATGGCGAGGTTTTCAAAGAAGACGAGGCCGCGCTCCTCGCCCGGGGCTCCCAACTGGCGGCCAGAAACCACGCTTACTTGGGCATGGCGCTGGCTATCTGGAATCCCGGGCAGCCGAAACCTCTCGAGAACAAGCTGGTGCTGATTGACCCGAACGGCCAAATTGCGTGGCAGTACTACAAGACCCACCCGGTACCCGGCGATGAGGCCGCGATGAGCGTCGCGAAAGACGGCAAACTGCGCAGCCTTGACACACCTTTCGGCCGCATCAGCGCTGCGATTTGCTTCGATGCCGACTTTCCACAGTTGCTGATGCAAGCGGGTGCCTCGAGATCAGACATTGTGCTTAGTCCTTCGAACGATTGGCACGCGATCGACCCGTGGCACACTCAGATGACCAGTTTTCGAGCCATTGAACAAGGCTTCAATCTCGATCGCCAGACCAGCCATGGCCTCTCCGCAGCCTTCGATTATCAGGGCCGCGTTCTCTCTACGATGGATCACTACCAAACAACCGATTACGCGATGATCGCGGAAGTCCCGACCAGAGGTGCACGCACGATTTACTCGCGTCTGGCTGACTGGTTCGCGTGGCTGAGCACAGCAGGATTGCTTGTTTTAGCTGCCCGGGCATTCAAGCCCTCGCGCATAGCCCGTTGCAAAACTGATCATCCGAAAGGAGGCCTCGGTAAGCGCTAACTCGTTGGCGTCGCGCCTTGCGTCTGTCGCGCGTATGCATCGCGCAACGGATCTAGCCAGTGAGAGCAAGGGCTCGGCATCGTTTTCCATCTGGTAAACGCCAAATCGAAGCCACTTTCGTAAAGTTATGCAAAGATCGTCCGAATCTTGGTTTCTTGCGCAACTCTGGGTTCATAATTCCGTTCATAGGTGTAGACCGATTTCAATAAATTAAGGAGATTCCCCATGCTCAAACAGTCCCTGCTCGTTCTTGCCGCCGCCGGCCTCATCTCGATCGCCGTGCCTTTTGCGGCGGCGCAGGATAGCCCGTCGAACACTCAGCAGCCGACGCCCGCGCAGGACAATGGCGGCCGCCACCACGGCCCGCCCTTCGATCCTGCCCACCGCGCCGCCGAGCTAACAAAGAAACTCAACCTCACCTCAGATCAGCAGCCCAAAGTGCTGGAAGCTCTTCAGTCTGAACACTCCCAGATGGAGAGCCTGCACCAGGACTCTTCACTTTCCGAGCAGGATCGACATGCCAAAATGATGGAGATCCACAAGAGCAGCGACGCGCAGATCCGCGGGCTCCTGGACTCGACCCAGCAGAAGAAGTGGGACGAAATGCAGGCCAAGCGCGAGCAGTGGATGCAAGGCCATCACGGTGGTCCCGACGCCGGCCCGCAGGGCGCGCCACCTCAGCAATAGGTACGCATCTGAAACCGGTCGTTTCTCTGGCAGCAACAATCCCGGAAGCGGCCGGCTTTCAAACAACTGTTTTTTCTTTCCTGTCCGCCACTTTTCAGTTCTCTCCCCTTCTGGTACTGTTTTGAGTCGCCGGACGGCGGCGCCATTACGATGTGACGAGCGTCACAGCCGGGCTTGCGCTCCGTTCTTTAGTATTCGCAATTGACTTTGTCAGATGTGCCGGAATGTGCAGGGTTGAAGTGGCAGGAACGCCTCCGATGATTCTCCCCAGGGAAAGGACGACCGCGTGATTGTTGGAGTTCCGAAGGAAAGCTATCCTGGAGAGCGCCGTGTCGCACTCGTTCCCGCGGTGATTCCCACCCTCGCTAAGGCTGGACTGGAAGTGGTGGTGGAGTCGGGTGCAGGCGATGGGTCCGGTTATCCGGATTCGATTTACATCGAGAAGGGCGGAAAAATTCTTTCCGATCGCGCTGCCGTCTTCAAGGCCGCCGACATTGTTGTGCAGGTGCTTTGCTACGGCTCCAATGACGTAACAGGCAAGGCTGACCTTCCTCTGCTGCGGCGCGATCAGTTGCTGATTGGCTTCCTGCGTCCCTTCGGTTCCGCCGAAGTAGTCCAGCAAATTGCCGCGGCCGGCGTCACCTCGTTTTCCGTGGAACTCGTGCCCCGCACTACGCGCGCGCAAAGCATGGATGCGCTTTCTTCCATGGGGACGATCTGTGGCTACAAGGCAGTGTTGCTGGCTGCGGAAACTTCCATCAGAATCTTCCCCATGATGACAACGGCTGCGGGTACCATTACCCCGGCGCGTGTGTTCGTGATCGGCGCCGGAGTGGCAGGACTGCAAGCCATCTCCACCGCGCGCCGGCTGGGTGCGGTGGCGTCCGCCTATGATATGCGCCCGGCCGCAAAGGAGCAGGTGCAAAGCCTGGGAGGCCGCTTCGTCGAGCTGCCTCTCGAAGCTCAGAACGCCCAGGACGCCCGCGGCTACGGCACGGTCCAGGATGAGACCTTTTATGCACGGCAGCGCGAACTTCTGACCCGCGTGGTCGCGGAAAGCGATGTGGTTATCACCGCCGCCGTGATTCCCGGCAAGAAGTCACCGGTGCTGATCACTGCCGATATGGTCAAAGGGATGGCTCCCGGTTCCGTGATCGTTGACCTTGCCTCCGAACGCGGAGGTAATTGCGAACTCACCTGTACCGGAGAAACAGTGAAGGCCTTCGGTGTAACGATTATCGGCGCCATTAACCTGGCCAGCAGCGTCCCCTACCATGCGAGCCAGATGTATGCCCGCAACGTGGCTACGTTTCTCGCTTACATCGTGAAAGAGGGCAAGCTGCAACTCAACCTGCAGGATGAGATTGTCCGCGAGACGATGGTTACCCGCGGCGGCGAAATCGTGAATGCAAGGGTGCGGGAGTTTTACAAACTACCGGCGCCGGTCCCGGCTGGGGGATGAAGTTCAAGACGTGCCGCCTTACTGAGAACCGAGAACTGAAACGGAGAAGCCCATGAGTGACAGTCTGATCGACGCGCTATTCATTTTCATGCTGGCCTGCTTTATCGGCTTCGAAGTGATCCGTCATGTTTCGCCCTTGCTGCACACTCCGCTGATGTCGCTGACCAACGCACTCGACGCCATCGCGGTTGTGGGTGCGATTGTGCTGGTGGGCGAGCGCAAGAGCACGTTCGCTACGGTGCTGGGCGTAATCGCTATCGTCGCCGCCACCAGCAACGTGGTAGGCGGATTCTTTATCACCGACCGCATGCTGAAGATGTTCAAGAGCAGCCGTCCGAGCAAATAGATAGCTCAGCGACGTCTTACCTGGTAAACCATGAACGAGTTCGCCGCAAGCCAGTACGTAATCGAAGTCATCTACCTGATCGCCAGCGCCCTGTTCATCCTGTCGCTGAAATGGATGAGTTCGCCGGCGACCGCGCGCCACGGGATTTGGGCGGGCGAAATCGGTATGGTGCTGGCGATTGCCGGCACTCTGCTGCACCACGGCATCGTCGACTACAAGTGGATTGCCGTGGGGCTGGTGCTGGGCAGCGGCATCGGCATTCCACTCGGCATGGTGCAGATGACAGCGGTCCCGCAACGAACCGCGCTGAGCCACGCCTTCGGCGCATTGTGCGTCACCTTGGTCGGCACGGCTGAATTTTACTTACGCACTCCGAACGTGCCCAGGTTCATGATGTCGGTGCTCTCGATGGAAGTGATTCTCGGAGGGCTTACGTTTACCGGCAGTTTGATGGCGGCTGGGAAGCTGCAGGAGATCCTTCCCCAGCGTCCCATCACCTATAAAGGACAGAATCTCATCAACTTCCTGCTGTTCAGCGTTGCCGTCGCCAGCGCGGTTTATCTGGTGCTGCATCCCGAGGCAAAGCAATTCTTCCCGGTGGTCGTCGGTGTTTCTCTGATCTTCGGCGTGATGCTCATAATCCCGATCGGCGGCGCCGATATGCCTACCGTCATCTCCCTGTTAAACGGCTATGCCGGATTGTCCGCAGCGGCGATGGGATTCGTCCTCCAGAACAAGCTGCTGATTATTGCCGGCGCGCTCGATGGTTCTTCGGGTCTGATTCTGTCGGTCATCATGTCGAAGGCGATGAACCGGTCGTTCACCAATGTGTTGTTTGGAGCCTTCGGTCAGGTGCAGGCCGCAGCCGCCGGCGGCGCGGAAGCCAAGCCGGTGCATAGCGCCACGGCCGAGGAATCGGCGGCCATTCTCGCGGCCGCTAACAAAGTGGTCATCGTCCCCGGTTACGGCATGGCAGTGGCCCAGGCGCAGCACAAGGTGCGTGAACTCTATGACATCCTCACCAAGAAGGGAGTCGACGTTCGCTTCGCTATCCATCCTGTCGCAGGACGCATGCCCGGCCACATGAACGTGCTGCTGGCAGAAGCCGACATTCCCTACGACCGGCTCATCGAGATGGAGGAGATCAACGGTGACTTTCCACAGACTGACGTGGCTCTGGTAATCGGCGCGAACGACGTTACCAACCCAGCGGCTCGCACCGACGCCTCCAGCCCGATTTACGGAATGCCCATTCTCGATGTCGACAAAGCTCACACCGTGATGGTAATCAAACGTAGCATGAGCCCCGGCTTCGCGGGTATCGACAATCCTCTTTATTACCTCGACAACACCCTGATGCTGTTCGGCGACGCCAAACAGTTCGTCGGCGCAATTGTGCGTGAACTCAGCGGGGGACACTAAATGTTCCTTCCTCACCGGCAGACAACATCTCTGGTTACCGATGTAACCCTGCAAGGCCAGTTATCCCAGTCCCCATCCACGATTCATCATCAATAATAGATATTCGGTGTGGGGAGATGTTGGTTCCCAGGGTTCGGACCAGTTTCTTCAATTACTTTTAAAGGATGCTAGCGGAAGCACTATGTCCACTGGAGTGCAGAAAGCTGTCGGCGTAGCGCAAGAGTCGCCGGAGGCTTTAGCGCGTCTCGACGTAAAAGTTCTGGCCATGGTGATGGCCCATGCCCCGCTCCCTCAAATCCTGGAAACTTTGTGTTCGAACATCGAGACCCATCACAGCGGCCTGTTGTGCTCGGTTCTCCTGCTTGATGCCGACACCAAGACTCTGCGCCACGGGGCTGCGCCTTCCTTGTCGAGAGAATACAGTCAGGCCATAGACGGTACTCAAATTGGTCCTTGCGTGGGTTCCTGCGGCACTGCCGCCTATCGACGCCAGCCGGTCATCGTCTCCGATATTGCGACTGATCCGTTGTGGGCAGCGTACCGGCACCTCGCTCTTCCTCACGGGCTACGGGCTTGTTGGTCGACGCCGATCGCTTCGCAGGACGGCGGAATCCTGGGAACATTTGCCATCTACTATCGCGAACCCCGCACGCCGGATGAAGAGCATCTGCAACTCATTGCTCATGCCACTCATCTCGCAGCGGTTGCCATGGAATGGGATCGGGCCCAGACGGAACTTAGATCGGCTGAAAACCGCTATCGCACGCTGGTGGAGCGCCTGCCTGCGGTTACCTACATCGCCGAGCTCGGCCCCCACGGCCGCTGGCACTATGTGAGCCCACAGATCGAGTCGATGCTTGGATTTTCGCCCGCGGATTGGCTTTCCGACTCCGCAAACTGGATCGATCGCATCCACGCCGGAGATCGCGAAAATGTGCTGGCCGTCGAAGAGCACTTCCAGAAAAACCGTGACCTGTTTCAGGCTGAATACCGCATGTTTGCCCGCGATGGTCGGGTCCTGTGGTTCCGCGACGAGGCCGTGATGCTGCCCACCGCGAAGGACCAGCCCAACCTGATGCAGGGCGTCATGTATGACATCACGGAGCGCAAGCGCCTCGAAGATCAACTCCTGCATTCGCAGAAAATGGAAGCCGTGGGACTGCTCGCCGGAGGCGTCGCCCACGACTTCAACAACCTGCTCATGCTCATCCAGGCTCATAATGAACGCCTGCGCGGCGGACTTGGGCCGGACGCTCCCATTCAGAAGGAATCCCTGGGAATCGAACATGCGGTAAGCCGCGCGGCAAGCCTCACCGGCCGGTTGTTGGCCTTTAGCCGCAAGCAGGTTCTCCAACCCCAGGTCATCAACCTGAACGACGTCCTGACCGAAGTGGCCAAAATGCTGGAGCGCCTTATCGACAAGAGTATCGCCTTGCGCGTGGTGCCAGGTGCTCAGCTTTGGCCGGTCAAAGCTGACCCGGGACAAGTGGGGCAACTGATTATGAACCTCGCGGTCAACGCCAGGGATGCGATGCCGCAGGGGGGACAGTTGGTCATCGAGACCACGAACGCGGAGATTAACGGCGCCCATCTCCGGCTTCGCGACGGGATGCAGCCCGGCCGATACGTGACGCTTATCGTTAGCGATACCGGTGTCGGAATGGATAGTGAAACCCAAGCCCATATGTTTGAGCCTTTCTTCACCACTAAGGAACCTGGGAAAGGCACCGGGTTGGGGTTGCCCATTGTCTACGGAGTAGTCAAGCAAACCGGGGGTTGGACGCACGTCGATAGCAAGCCGGGGCAGGGGACGAAGTTCGAAATCTATCTCCCCTGCGCCGAAGAGACAGAAACCAAGGGACTGGCATCAGTCTCCGGTTTACAAGCGGATCTTGCCGCCGCCGCCAAGGGCACGGAGACTATCTTGCTCGTGGAAGATGAAAGCGGCATTCGCGAGTTGGCTGGCGAATTCCTACGACGTCAAGGCTATATGGTACTGCACGCTGTGGACGGCGACGAGGCTCTCCGAATTGCCGGGGGTCACGAAGACTTGATCCACCTCCTCGTCACCGATATGGCGATGCCCAACCTCGGGGGTAAAGAGTTGGCAAGCCGTCTGCGGCAAGTGCGTCCGCAAATCAAGGTCTTGTTTATGTCCGGTTATCCCGATCACGCAGCCTCAGCCGACGCGGATGTCGGCGGGCAGACGACCCTTCTGCAAAAGCCCTTTTCCTTGGACACTCTGGCGCAAAAGGTTCGGACCTTGCTCGACCAGAAGTAGGTCGCCGGCTCAGACCAGCATGATATTCTATTAACTCCAGCTGCGTACCGTCTTGGCGGAAATTCCCCGCAGTCCTAAGAAGAGTTGCATAACAAATCATGCTTTCAGTCAGTAATGTTTCCATGCGCTACGGCGCCAAAATACTGTTTGATGAAGTATCCACGGCGTTTACGCCGGGCAAGCGTTATGGCCTGACCGGGCCCAATGGCTCAGGCAAGTCGACGTTTATGAAGCTGCTGAGCGGCGAACTGGAGCCGCAAAAAGGGACGGTGGTGCGTCCGCGCAAGGTCGGGGTTTTGAGCCAGGACCAATTTGCCTTCGACGCCTACACCGCGATCGACACCGTCATCATGGGTAACAAACGCCTGTGGGCGGCCATGCAGGAGCGCGACGCGATTTATTCCCAGCACGACATGACCGACGAAGACGGCATGAAGCTCGGCGAACTCGAAGGAATTGTCGGCGAAGAAGATGGCTACACGGCGGAGAGCGACGCCGCGATCTTACTCCAGGGTTTGGACATCCCCGACGAAGCGCATTCCCGCAAGATGAGCGAACTGCAGGGCGGACAGAAGGTCCGCGTGCTGCTGGCGCAGGCCTTGTTCGGGCATCCGCAAGCGCTGCTGCTGGACGAACCCACGAACAACCTTGATTTGGATTCGATCCACTGGTTGCAGGGATTTCTGAACGCCTACGACGGCGTGGTCATCGCCATCTCGCACGACCGGCACTTCCTCAACAGCATCTGCACCCACATCGCCGATATTGACTACGAGACCATCATCACTTACACCGGATCGTACGACGAGATGGTCTTGGCGAAGACGCAGGTGCGCTCGCAGATTGAATCGCAAAACGCGCAGCGCGAGAAAAAGATCTCGCAGCTGAACGAATTCATCGCGCGGTTCTCCGCCGGCACGAGGTCAAGCCAGGTGCAGTCGCGGCGCAAGGAAGTAGAACGGCTGCAGATTACGGAACTCGCGAAGTCGAACATCGCACGCCCTTACATCAAGTTCGAGCAGAAGCGGCCTTCGGGCAAGCACATTCTTGAGGTCGAGCACCTGGGCAAGGCATACAGCGACAAGCAGGTCATTCGTGACTTTACCGCCAGCATCACTCGCGGGGAGAGAATCGCGCTGATGGGGCGCAACGGAGCAGGGAAGACCACTCTGGTGAATGCGCTGCTGGCGAATTCTCCGACCACTCCGGAAGCTGAATTGCGCAAGACCAGTGGGTACGACGGCCCGTTTGTCGATTCCGGCAAAGTGATCTGGGGACACGAAGCGTCGATTGGATATTTTGCTCAGGATCACCGCAGCCTAATCGAGGGCGGCACGACCGTGCTGGAGTGGCTGCATCAGTGGAATCCGGCGGCGGTCAGCGAAGAAATCCGGGGCTTGCTGGGGCAGATGCTGTTTGCTCGCGACGAAGCCACGAAATCGACCAGCGTTCTTTCCGGCGGCGAAGCGGCACGTCTGCTCTTCTGCAAGCTGATGCTGCAGAAACCCAACGTCCTCGTGCTCGATGAGCCGACGAACCATCTGGATCTTGAGGCCATCAACGCGCTGAACATTTCCCTGCAGCGCTATCAGGGGACGGTGTTCCTGGTGTCGCACGATCATGACTTGATCGACGAGGTAGCAACTCGCATCTGGCACTTCGAGAGCGACCGCAAGATCACGGACTTCAAGGGAACGTATGAGGAATATCAGGCGGCCGTGGTGGTGTAGGCCGAAACCAAGATTGCTCGCTGTGCTCGGAATGACAAGATCCGTGGATAGTCTGAGCACTTTGCACCATTTCGGTTGCATGTAAATCAACCAGGTTCTCCTCAGATTTCCACAAGCGTTTGCTGTTGCGTTTGCTGCCGCAAGTTGCAGATAATGGCGGCGTAGCCTTCTTGGGTACCCTCTGTGAGGGCGGTTGCACAAAGTCTGTGTACAGTCGAGCCGATTTACTTAGAATTCTTCATCTCACGCCGCGCCAGCTTACCAACTGGGAGCGCGCGGAGTTGATTGCTGCCTCTACGACCTACTCCTTTTCCGACCTGCTGAAAGTTAAGAAAGTTCGCGACCTGTGCGCCATGAGGGTGCGACCGGCGGTGATTCGGCAGTCGCTCGAAGCCATGCAGAAGCAGGCTTCAGGCATGGGCAATCCTTTGGTGGACGCTGGAGTCTCTTCCACCAATAAGCATCGCGTCGCCTTCCGCCATGAAGGCAGGCTGCTGGAGCCGATTGCGGGACAATTCGTGATGGACTTCGCGACTCGGGAGAAGGTCGTGACCAGCACTCCGATTCCCACTCCCGACGCCAACCCGCAGGAGGACGATGCCGCCGTCTGGTTCGCTCGCGGTATCGCGTTGGAAGAGGATCCGACGACCCAGACCGAGGCACTGGCCGCTTACCAGAAAGTGCTCGAGTTTGAGTCCGGCCACGCGGCCGCGCACATTAATCTCGGCACGCTCTATTACAACCGGCAGGATTTCACGCTCGCAGAGAAGCACTACCGCGCCGCTCTGCAGGCTGACCCTCGCTATGCTCTAGCGTATTTCGACTTGGGCAACGTTCTCGACGAAACCGGGCGCGTGCAAGAGGCCATCCAGACCTACAAGATGGCGATCCAGCTGGCTCCCACCTATGCTGATGCGCACTACAACCTCGCGCTGGCTTACGAAAAAACGCGCGAGCCTCGCAAGGCGCTGAAGCACTGGCAGGCTTACATCAAGCTCGATACTACGGGCCCATGGTCCGTACACGCCCGCAATCAGATCCAGCGTATTCTGCAAGCTGATGCGCTGAAGCTGGTGCACTCCCGCCGCAGCTGAACGTTTCGCGGCTTCCAACCAACTCCAAGGTGCTAAAATCCAAAGTTTGCCATTCCTCCGTTTGAAGGTATACGTATGCACGAAACGACCTTGCAATCCGCCCCTCCTACGCCCCTGACCACGCTCACTGAAGATGAGATTCTCTTCCGAGACAACATCCGCCTATTTGCCGATGAAAAAATCCGTCCGCACGTCAAAGAGATGGACGAGAAAGGCATCTTCAATAAAGACCTCATTCATGAATTCTTCCAGCTCGGCCTAATGGGGATCGAGATCCCGGAGCAATACGGCGGCGGCGGAGCCAAGTTCTTTGAAGCGATACTGGCGGTAGAGGAATTGTCACGCGTCGATGCGTCCGCCGGCGTGGTTGTGGACGTCCAAAATACGCTAGTCAACAATGCTTTGTTGCGATGGGGCAGTCCCGAGCAGAAGAAGCGGTATCTGCCGAAGATGGCGGCCGACACGGTGGGCGCCTATGCCTTGAGCGAGGCTGGTTCCGGGTCCGACGCTTTTGCGCTGCAGACGCGCGCCGAACTCAAGGGCAGCGACTACGTACTGAACGGTCGCAAGCTGTGGATTACCAATGCTAAAGAGGGCGGACTCTTCGTCCTGTTCGCCACCATCGATCCCGCCGCGGGATACAAAGGCATCACCGCGTTCCTCGTGGAAAAAGACTTCGCGGGATTCAGTGTGGGCAAGAAGGAAGACAAGCTGGGCATCCGCGCCTCCTCCACCTGCGAACTGATTCTTGAAGACTGCCACGTTCCGAAAGAAAACCTTCTCGGCGAGCCCGGCAAAGGTTACAAGATTGCGATCGAAACTCTAAATGAAGGCCGCATCGGCATCGGCGCGCAGATGATCGGCCTGGCGCGCGGAGCCTGGGAGTTCGCCGCGAAGTATACCCTGGAGCGCAAGGCGTTCGGCAAGGCCATTGCGGAGTTTCAGGGCATCCAGTTCCAGATTGCCCAGATGGCAACCGAAATCGAAGCCGCACGCCTGATGGTCTACAACGCCGCCCGCATGAAGGACGCAGGCGTGAACTTCGTGAAGGAAGCGGCGATGACCAAGCTCTTTGCCTCGCAAGTGGCCGAGCGCGTCACTTCTCTTGCCATCGAAATTTACGGTGGCTACGGCTTCACCAAGGATTATCCCGTCGAGAAATACTGGCGCGACGCCAAGATCGGCAAAATCTACGAAGGCACGTCCAACATGCAGTTGGCCACCATCGCCAAACTCCTTCTGGGCGGGAAGTAAGATCGGTAAGTGAGCTCGCCCCGCGGGGACCTTTTCATCTGAAACCCGCGTCAGGCGGTCGTTTTGGAGCCGCAGGGCGTCACTTCGGCAACGGTTACCCTGCTCATTATATGCATTCAATTGCACTTTGAACTCGAGCCCAGGGCCTGATAAGTCAGACTAAACCAAGCAATTTCAATGTCTTCCGGATGCTGGCTCCATTGGCTGACAAGCTGCAATCTCCCTTATGCCTGCCTTTGTGAGGCCAGGCCGGGGTGCCACTTGACTACTTTGTTCGGTTACACGGCGGTGATGCCGGTCGCGGTTCCGAAGAAGAAACGAACCCTAATGCCGTTGCTCACCGTGGTGTTCCTACTTTCTTACGGTCTGATGACCATGCTCATTGTCGAACAAGGTTCGGTCATCCAGTCGCAGCGCAACCTCATCAAGATTTTGATGCGCGATAGCACCGAGCTGTGGGGTATGCGAGGCAAGGCTATAGCCGATCAGCAGGCGGCCCGGACAAAAGCGCAGGGCAGCGCGCAGGCTCCGTCACTTCAAGCTCCGTCAACCCAGATTCCGTCAACGCAGACCCCGTTGACCCAGGCTCCGTCGACCCATGCCCCGTCGACCCAGGCAGCACCGCAGCACCATTCCCAAGGCCACACAGGTAGGATTGCGAAGCCCCAGAGCCAGCTTCCTCCCGTGCCGGCTTCGGATTTGGTCGATCAACGTCGCACTTTGCGTACGATTTAGTGATCAGATAAGCAGCACCGCGTCCTCCCCACGCGTTTTTGGAAAGTTTGGCAACGATGAAGGTTCTGACCCTAGCCTTGTTGTTTAGTTTGACAGTTGCCAATCCAGCGCCCCCAGTCCGCCGCCTATCCGGCCACCTCGAGCAGCATTCCAAAGGCGGACGCTGGTACTTCGCCGCCAACGGCCACGCGGTTTACTGCTACGGACCAGTAATGACCCTGCCCCAGGCAAACGGCGACCTGCAGAAAGTAGCCACCTTCTGCCGCGACGGCAAAACCGTCGTGCCTTTGAAAGACTAGCTTACCCCTCGCCTCCCGAATCTCGCAGAATCCCTCGCTAACCCTCCGTGCCGTCTCGCAATGCCTTGTACACTTAAGAGGCATGCCGGAACTCCCCGAAGTTGAAACCATCGCCCGCGGACTGGCCCGGTGCGTCGCCGGCGACGTGATTGAATCGATCTGGCTCGGTCAGAAGCCAGAGCCGTTGAAATCTCCAGCCCGGGAGATCGCCGCTGCTCTCGAGCACAGCCGCATCGCCACGGTGCGCCGCATGGGAAAGCACATAGTCTTCGACCTTGAACGAGGTCGTGTGGAGCGGGCCCCCTCGCTGGCTAAAGGCCAGTACCCTAAACCGGCGCGAACGGGATCTAAAACCAGACCCGGACGGCCTTCATCAAGAACCCACGCAGAAGCCGACGAGGGCGTCCGCCCCACACAGAACACAGCACAATGGATCGTCCACCTGGGAATGACTGGACGTCTGCAAGTCTGCGAGCCGCAATCAGAAATCCTCAAGCACACGCACGCGATTCTGAAGCTCAAGTCGGGCAGGGAACTGCGCTTTGTCGATCCCCGCCGCTTTGGAAGGTTGAGCGTAGCCCGCGCCGGCGGCTTCGAAGCGGGCGGCATTGAGCCGCTGGAAGCCGATCTCACCCGCTTCCTTCCTTTGTTTCGCGGCCGCAAGACTCCCATCAAAAGCGCGCTGCTCAACCAGAAACTGCTGCGCGGCGTGGGCAACATTTATGCCGATGAATCTCTGTTCCGCGCCGGAATTCGACCCCGCCGTCGCGCCTCCAACATTACCCGCGACCAGATGGCTAGACTGCTCGCGTCGGTGAAAGAGGTTCTAGGGGAAGCGATTGCTCT
>DATHMS010000177.1:0-5400 GCA_035486795.1 Candidatus Sulfotelmatobacter sp.
AAGGTGCGTTCTCGCCATTGGACCTCGATTGACATTGGATTGAGGCCTAAGCTCGACAATCCAGCGATCGAAGCGTTTCTGGGCATCGTGCGCAAACAATTCTCGAAGAAGAAACCCGGTACTGCGCCCCGCCGGACAGTCGCCTTCGGAAATAGTAGCCGGTGAACCAATTCGGCAATTGACGGACGCATCGCTTAGTCCGAAGATGTTAGGGGTAAAATGCCAGTAACTGGGCCCGGGTGCGGTTTCGAGCCTATGCGGATTAAGTTCTGGGGCGTTCGCGGTTCTACGCCGACCCCACAACCCGAGAATATGCGTTATGGAGGCAACACCTCCTGCGTCGAAGTGCGCTTCGGCGACCGCATCTACATCTTCGATTGCGGCACCGGATTCCGCGTGCTCGGCCAGCAACTGCAAAGTGAGTTCGGCGACCGGCCGTTTTCCGCGCATGTCTTCGTTTCCCACTTTCACTGGGACCATATTCAGGGCATGCCCTTCTTCCGCCCTTTGTACGCCAACGCGGAGAACCGGTTCCTTTTTCAGTGCTCCAATCGAACCCGCAGCCTGAAACAAGTCCTGGGCGAGCAGATGGCCGCGCCCTACTTCCCGGTCAAAATCGATGAGATGAAAGCGCGCCGCGACTTCTTCGACATCGAGGCCGGCCGCATCAAGGTTGAAGACGGCGTTCAACTGCAAACCGCCTGGCTTAACCATCCGCAGGGATGCATGGGCTTCCGCCTCGAAACCAAAGATGGAATTCTCGTGTACGCCACCGACAATGAGCCCGGCGATGCTGCCTTCGACAAGGCTGTGCGGAAGCTCGCCGAGGGCGCGGACGTGCTGATCTACGACGCGCAGTATCTTCCCGAGGAATACGAAGCGCGCCGCCGCGGCTGGGGACACAGCCACTGGCGCGAAGCCGTCAATGTGGTGATGGAAAGCGGCGCTAAAGAGCTTGTGTTGTTCCACCACGATCCCGACCATACCGATGTTGTGATCGACAACGTCGTGAAGGAGGCGCGCAACTACTATCCCAAAGTTCGAGCTGCCGCCGAGGGGATGGAAATAAAACTCTCCGAGCCTCCGCGCTGATCCCGGCATCGAATCGGGAGACGAAATGGAGATATGGCAGAGAGACCCCAATCTCTTTGGAGAGCGATCCTTTGGATCATCGCAGCTCTGGCCGTCGCATTTGCGGGTCTTCAATTCATTCGTCCTGCTTTGCCAAATCCTCCGGTGACTGCTGACCTGCAAGTGCCGCCCGAAGTGAAGCAGATCCTCAGAACGTCTTGCTATAACTGCCATTCCAATCAAACGGTGCTGTCGTGGTTTGACCTGCCAGTTCCCGCGTATTGGCTTGTGGTCCGGGACGTCCGCGAGGGAAGAAAACACCTTAATTTTTCGGAGATCGGCAAGCTCCCCGCGGCTCAACAGCAAGCCACACTTTTTGAAGCCGTGAGTCAGATTGAGTTGGGCGCAATGCCGTTGCCCGCGTACCAGCGGGTTCATCCGGAATCTGTGATCACTCGGGAACAGTTGGCGGTCTTGAAAAACTATCTAGCTCCGCCCGCGCAACCGCCAGCCACGGCGGCGGAGATCGGTGCCGCCGATGCCCAGTACGAACAATGGATTCAGGCAGGCAGCGTATCAGGCAGCGCAACCCCTATCATTGCTCCCGCCCCGAACGGAATCGCCTTCCTGCCAGAATACAAAGACTGGAAAGCTATCAGCAGCACCGAGCGTTTCGACAACCGAACGATGCGCGTAATCCTGGGCAACGATATCGCCGTCCAGGCCATTGCCAGCAATCACATTAATCCGTGGCCCGACGGAACAGCTTTTGCCAAGGTGGCATGGTTCCAACAGCCTGACGAAAATGGTGTGGTCCGTACGGGCCCATTCTTTCAGGTGGAATTCATGATCCGGGCCAGCCAGAAATACGCGGCAAGTAAAGGCTGGGGATGGGCAAGGTGGCGGGGAGCAGACCTAAAGCCCTATGGCAAAGACGCAACTTTCACCAAGGAATGTGTCGGTTGCCACCGCCCATTAGCCAGTACCGACTACGTCTTTACCTCGCCAATTCGAGGTCAACGGTGAAACCGCTGATGAAACGGATCTGCTTAAATGCCGGGATTCTCTCACTGAGTACGTTCTTACTGAGTGTGTTCTTACTCAATACGTTCGGCTGCTCCGGCGCGGAACCCAAAGTTTCGGCAACAATCAATCAGAGCGCATCCCTGGCTGGCGAGTTGCCCGCGAATCCGTTGCAATGGAAGGTCATCACTTCCGCGATCAACCATGCAGATTCCACCATGTCGACGCTCTACGGCAATGACGTTGCCGTCAGATGCGCCAGAGCGAATTCGCAGCACAGCTATCCAACTGGATCGGTGCTTTCCCTGGTGACGTGGGCCCAGCGCGAGGACGACCGCTGGTTTGGAGCGAAAATTCCGGATCGGGTGAAGTCCGTGGAGTTCGTTTTCGTCGATGCCACGGCGGATGGTCGCCAGTCTTACGCCTACCGGGACTACGAGGGCGCGCCGCTGACGATGGTGTCACAGCAGAAAGGCTTTGCTCCGAATGACAGGACAGCCTATCTGCTCGCGCAGCGAGCAGCTGTATTGCCGTAACAGTTTCGCGAGCCCGGCAATGTCTTGCTTCCCACCCATCCCGGCTCATATACTCTGAACGTTTGCCTGATCACTCCGGGAACTCGTCCGGCGCCGGCCAACATCTCGAATCGCAATCATTCCGGAGATCAATCTTATGACCACGATGGCTGCCCCACCGCACGTCGACAAGGAAAGCAATCCATGGGAATCGCAGCGGGCGCGTTTTGACCTGGCTGCGCAGAAGCTTAATCTTGACGACGGCTTGTGGCGGGTTCTGCGTTATCCCAACCGCGAACTCACGGTCTACATCCCGGTCCAGATGGATGACGGTCACCTTGAGGTCTTCACCGGATTCCGCGTCCAGCACTCGATTGCGCGCGGCCCGGGCAAAGGCGGCATCCGCTATGCGCCCGACGTCACGCTCGATGAAGTGCGCGCCCTGGCCAGCTGGATGACATGGAAGTGCGCCGTGGTCAACATCCCCTTCGGCGGGGCCAAAGGCGGCGTGATCTGTGATCCGCACAAGATGTCGATGGGCGAAATCGAACGCATGACGCGGCGCTATACCTCGGAGCTGATCGAATTCATCGGACCGGAAAAAGATGTCCCCGCTCCCGACGTCAACACCAACGAACAGATCATGGCCTGGATGATGGACACCTACTCCATGCACATGCGGCAGACCGTGACGGCGTGTGTAACCGGCAAGCCCATCAACATCGGCGGCTCCCGCGGACGCCGCGAGGCGACCGGAAGAGGCGTGATGGTGGTATGCGACGAGGCCATCAAGAAGCTCGGCCTGTCGCGCGAGAGCAGCCGCGTGATCGTGCAGGGCTTCGGCAACGTGGGCTCCAACGCCGCCCACCTCATGCATCAAGCGGGATACAAGATCGTGGGCATCGCCGAAGTCGGCGGCGGCCTCTACAACAAGAACGGAATCGACTTGAATGCTTTGATCGAGTTTCGCCAGAAGAACGGGACGGTGCATGGATTTCCCGGTGCGGAAAAGTATGATCCCGCCGAGTTGCTCACCACAGACTGCGAAATCCTCATTCCTGCCGCGACCGAGAATGTCATCACTTCGCGCAACGTCGATCGCGTGAAATGCCGCATCCTGGCGGAGGGTGCCAATGGTCCTACAACCTCGGCCGCTGATGACGTCTTAACCGACAAGGGAGTCTTCGTGATTCCTGACATTTTAGCCAACGCCGGCGGCGTGACCACTTCTTACTTCGAATGGGTGCAGGACCGCCAGGGCTACTTCTGGAAGGAGTCTGTGGTCAACGAGCAACTGGAGGAGATCATGATTTCCTCTTTCGGAGATGTAGTCCGCTACGCTGAGACGCACAAAGTGAACAATCGCATTGCGGCATACATGCTGGCGATTGATCGCGTGGCCTACACCATCCGCCAGCGAGGGATTTATGCGTAGGGAGGAGTTTATGAAGTCGAGAAGCAAGAATCTGCTGGCGCGAGCGCTGCCGTTACTGTTGGCGTTCTTCTTGCTGCAAGCCGTTGGTCTGGCTCGATTGGATGCGAGTGCGGTCGCCGTCCCCAGCGCTGCGGCCGCTGACAAACTCGACATCAATACGGCGACTGCGGATCAACTCAAGGCTTTACCTGGCATCGGAGATGCCTACTCACAGAAAATCATTGCTAGCCGTCCCTATCGCACCAAACTCGACCTGGTGCAGAAAAAGATTATTCCCCAGGCTACATACGACAAGATCAAAGACCTCATCATCGCGAAGCAACCGAAGCCGGGTGCAATGGCTCCGGCGCCGAAATAATCGAGTCGGCGATTCATCTAAGCAAGGGAACCGCCTCCGGAACTTCCGTGTCGCGACAGCGACTTTCCGATCATTGCGTTCCCCCTCACCGTGGAGGATAATCAAGCTGTCTCCCGTTGCTGAGCTGCAGTGAACCTGCCCAATTCCATCACGCTGATCCGCATCTGCAGCATTCCTCTGCTGATCTGGATCTTGTCCTCCAGTCACTTCAGCAGCGAACACGGCGCCAAGGAGTTGCTGGCCTCCGCCCTGTTCATCGCCGCCTCCATGACCGATGGCATTGATGGATACCTGGCTCGCAAGCGCGGGCAGATCACGACTATGGGGATACTGCTCGATCCCATGGCGGACAAGCTTCTGATCGCCGCCGCTTTCGTAACCCTGGTGCAGTTCAATCCCAGCCTGGTTCCGGCCTGGATCGCCGTAATCGTGATTGGCCGCGAGTTTCTGGTGAGTGGCCTGCGCTCCATCGCCGCGACCGAGGGTTTCACGATCGAAGCCAGCGAATTGGGCAAGTTCAAGATGGTGGTGCAGATCGTTTCCGTGGTCGCGGTAATACTCGACCACCGCTGGAAAGAGTGGCCGGTTTACGGAAACTTCGTCTTCCCGGTGCACTGGATCGCCTATACGGCGATCTGGTTTGTGGTCTGTGTTTCGCTGGTTTCGGGTATCGATTACTTCGCCGCGTTCTGGTCGAAAATTGACCGGCGGGTCTCCAAACGCCGCCGTCGCGCCTTCATTCTCAGCCGTCGCCGCAAGCAACCGGCGCCCCGACCGGCAGATGCTGATGTCGCCCCTACAACATAACTCGTCCTCGGCAGTGGCTTCCGTCCAGGAATTCTCCAGCGAGGAACGCAATCAGCTGCTGCGCCTGGCGCACGACTCCATTTCTTCCGCGCTCCAGCATCGCGAGATTTCCTTGGAGCCCCCTACTCCTCATTTTGCCGAGCCCCGCGGCGTATTCACTTCGCTCTACCTCCTTCTGCCTGGACACAGTG
>DATHMS010000178.1:0-36309 GCA_035486795.1 Candidatus Sulfotelmatobacter sp.
GCTATCTTCTAGAAAATCAATACCAGAGGCTTGAGGGACACTGCAGGGATCTCGCCGAAGCTGGAATTGGCATACTCCTGGCGGCGGAACTAAATAGCGGTGAGGTGGCGGGCTTGAGCTTCCTACTCCCAGGGTCAGCCATTCCGTGGGAAGTGCGAGCGGTGGTGCGCTATCGCCGGGGTTACCAGTACGGCTTCGAATTCCTGTTACTTACGAGCGAGCAGCAAGAATTGCTGAGGAGCTACATCAAAGGGCTGGAACCGGCCGTCTGACGCCCGAGAGGATGACTTCCGTCATCTTGTGGAGAGGTGACCTTTGGTTCAAGCTGGTACCAGGGACTCGTTCGCGAGAACGAGCGGAAGCGCTATCTCTATGAGTGACCCCAAGCCTAACGCAGCGGTGGGAACAGACTGGACGGGGCTACTGGCCGATCCAGACCTGGCGCGGAACCTAGGGAAACTGCTGCAGACCTATCGGGATGCCCCGCCGGAGCGCAGAGAAGAAGCTCTGCTTTCGGCCATGAGAGAGATCAAACGGGGCGCGGACACCGTAGCCGCCGCGGCAACCTCGACTAAGTTGGAGACGGAATCTTCGCCGCAGCCCGTGCCTACGCCGGTCTCGGCCACTCCTCCGTTTGAGCCTGATCTCTTCAGCCCGAACTGGGGACAAGATCGACGACGGCATCCCAGGATTAAGTGTTTTGTTGCTGTGGAGCTTCGGGTGAATGACGGAGACGCTCCTATCTGGGGGAACCTTTCAAACACCAGTATGGGTGGATGCCAGGTGGAGACCGCAAGCCATATCAGCGGCGGCGCTAAGGTGGAAATTGGACTTTGGGTCGCGAGCGGCAAGATCTGGGTGAAGGGTCTGGCTCTGAACGGAATAGTCACTCGCAGCGCACCGGCAGGGGGCGTTCGGGTTCGGTTCGAGGGCATGGATCCCGCCGGAAAAGAGAATCTCCGGCAGTTCCTCAAGTATGTGCAGGAAACTACGAGAGCATCGAATAGTGAAAGCAGCTACCTGCAACTCCTGAAGTAGAATTAACGTCGTTTCTCTTCTGTCTTCTTCCTCTGTTCCACTCTTCCCGAAAAAGCAGCAAGCCCTCTTTATTTTTCACAGGTCCCGCGACATGGGTCCGCAAGAAATTGGTACACTCGATGCGTATCTGCAACCCTTTCTGCCCTGGTAACTCTAATAAGCCAGCGGGGTAAGCCAGCAAAGGCGGGGTAATCCTTTGGAAGGAGCGCGCATCGCATGGCAGTCAGTGAACAAGCGGTGGTGACCGGCAAGCAACTGGACACACTTTGCATCAACACGATCCGCACCCTGGCGATTGACGCGGTGCAGCAGGCCAACAGCGGACATCCGGGAGCGCCGATGGGGCTGGCCCCGGTGGCTTACTGCCTGTGGCAGGAGTATCTGCGCTACGACCCGGAGGATCCGAAGTGGCTGAACCGCGACCGGTTCGTGCTGTCGAACGGCCACGCTTCCATGTTGCTCTACGCGATCCTTCATCTCGCGGGCGTGCGTGAAGTCAACAAAGACGGAAAGGTTCTGAAAGAACTGTCAATTCCCATGGAGGAGATCAAGCGCTTCCGGCAGTTGGGAAGCCGGACTCCGGGACATCCTGAATCACATCTTACAACTGGAGTTGAGGTCACTACCGGGCCGCTTGGTCAGGGCGTGGGAAACAGCGTGGGAATGGCGATTGCGAGCCGGTGGCTGGCGGCGAATTTCAACCGTCCAGGATTTGAGGTCTTTGACTTCAACGTGTACGCCATGTGTTCGGACGGCGACCTGATGGAAGGCATTGGGGGTGAAGCCGCGTCGCTGGCGGGACATCTTAAGCTTTCGAATCTGTGCTGGATGTATGACCATAACGGCATCACGCTGGATGGTCCGGCCGATTGGTCGTTCAGTGAAGACGTGGCCACACGCTTTGTGGGCTATGGATGGAATGTGACGCGCGTGGCTGACGCCAACGATCTGGAGATGCTGGCCCGGGCTTATGAGACCTTCCAGAAAACCACCGATCGTCCCACGCTGATCATCGTCGATAGCCACATTGGCTATGGATCGCCGCATAAGCACGATAGCAATGAGGCGCACGGAGAGCCGCTTGGCGAAGAAGAGGTGCGGCTGACGAAGAAGTTCTATGGCTGGCCGGAGGATGCGAAGTTTCTGGTGCCGGAGGGCGTGCGCGAGCACTTTCGGGATGGGGTTGGAAAGCGGGGCCGGGACGCACGGGATCGCTGGGCGCAGATGTTCGATGGCTACTCGCAAAAGTATCCGGAGTTGGCCGAGCGGCTGCATCGCATGCAGCGCCGCGAGCTACCTGCCGAGTGGGACAAGAATCTGCCTACGTTTCCGGCAGACGCGAAGGGCATCGCTACGCGTGAAAGTTCGGGGAAAGTGCTGAACGTGCTGGCGCAGAATATTCCCTGGCTGATCGGCGGCTCGGCCGACCTGGCTACTTCGAACAAGACCACGCTGAAGTTTGAAGGCGCCGGCGATTTTCAGCCTGGCCAGTATGCCGGGCGCAATCTGCACTTCGGAGTACGCGAGCATGTGATGGGTGCGAGCGTGAATGGGCTTACGGTATCCGGAATCCGGGCGTTCGGTGCGACTTTCTTTAATTTCAGCGACTATATGCGCCCGAGCATCCGGCTTTCGGCGTTAATGGAAATTCCATCCATTTTTATTTACACCCACGATTCGGTTGGCTTGGGAGAGGACGGGCCAACCCATCAGCCGATTGAGCAACTGGCATCGTTACGTGCGATGCCGAATTTGATTGTGCTACGTCCCGGGGATGCGAATGAAGTGACCGAGGCATGGAAGATCATAGCTAAGTTGCAGCATCAGCCAGTTGCACTGGTGCTAACGCGGCAGGCGATTCCGACTTTTGATCGCACGAAATATGCGGCGGCGGCGGGTACAGCGCGAGGGGCATACGTGCTCGCCGATGCGCCTGGCGGCAAACCTGACGTGATTCTGATGGCCACAGGCAGTGAAGTACAGTTGTGCGTCGAAGCCTACGAAAGGCTGAAGGAGGAGAATGTTGCGGCGCGAGTGGTCAGCATGCCCTCGTGGGAAATTTTTGAGCAACAGGATGCGGCTTACAAGGAAAGCGTGCTGCCCTCTTCCGTGACAGCGCGGGTTTCGGTGGAATGGGCATCTACTTTTGGCTGGGAACGGTTTGTGGGACTGAAGGGACGAAAGATAGGAATGCACCGTTTCGGAGCTTCGGCGCCATTGAAAGACTTGTTGAAGTTTTTTGGTTTCACCGCGGACGCGGTGGTGGCGGAAGCGCGCAAGGCGATGGCAGAGAAGTAGCAGCGGTTTTGACGGGATAACCAGGTTCATTGACCATTCATCAGGAGAGATCACCATGCAGCCAACTGGAGTACTGGAAAGCTCAAGAGGCACAACGAATCCCGTCAAAGAGTTACTCAACTACGGGCAATCGATGTGGCTCGACTACATCCGGCGTGATCTGATCACAAGCGGGGCCCTAAAGAAGATGATCGAAGACGACGGCCTTCGCGGGATGACTTCGAATCCGTCTATCTTCGAGAAGGCAATCGCGGAGAGCTCACTCTACGACGATATTCTGAAGTCGCTGGCTTCGCGCAATGATCTCGACACAACTGCGCGTTACGAACAGATTGCGATCCGCGACATTCAAGGGGCTGCCGACGTGCTGCGCCCGGTGTATGACAGTTCGAAATGCCGGGATGGGTATGTGAGCCTTGAGGTTTCTCCCCTACTCGCGAGGAAAACCGAGGAAACGATCGAGGAGGCTCGCCGCCTGTGGAAGGCGGTGAATCGCGAGAACGTGATGATCAAGATTCCGGGAACGGCGGAGGGACTTCCTGCGATTCGCCAGGCGATTGGCGAAGGCATCAACGTCAACGTGACTTTGTTGTTTGCGCAGGAAGTTTACGAGAAGGTTGCGGAGGCTCACATCGCCGGACTTGAAGATCTGGCAAAGCGTGGCGGCAACTTGAAGAAGATCGGAGGCGTGGCCAGCTTCTTCATCAGCCGCATTGACTCGCTGGTGGATTCGATGATCAACGACAAGCTGAAAGCCACGACCGACGCCCAACAACAGACGTTGTTGAAGGGCTTGCTGGGAAAGGTTGCGATTGCCAATGGGAAACTGACCTACCAGCGCTATCAGCGCATCTTCAGCGGGCCGCGATGGCAGGCGCTGGCCGCCCAGGGAGCGCAGACCCAGCGCGTTTTGTGGGCGAGCACGAGCACGAAGAATCCCGCGTATCGTGACGTAATGTATGTCGAGGAATTAATTGGGCCTGACACGGTGAACACCATGCCGCCGGCTACGATCGACGCATTTCGTGATCACGGGAAGTTGCGTAACAGCCTTACCGAGGACGTCGCTGGCGCGCAGAAGGTGATGGATGACCTGGCGAAAGTGGGCATTTCGATCAAGGAAGTGACCACGAAGCTGACGGATGATGGAGTAAAGTTGTTCGCGGACGCATTCCACAAGCTGCTGGCCGCTGTGGAGAAGAGCACTCAGCTCAAAGGAAAAACTGCTTGAGCAGCCTGAAAAGTTCGCTTCCAGAAAGTCTGGCTGCATCGGTAAAGACCAACATCGCCGATTGGAAGGCGGGCGGAAAGATGCAGCGCCTTTGGCGGCGCGATGCCACGCTTTGGACTGGCGAAGATGAGGCCAGTTGGCTGGGATGGCTGGACATTATCGAAGACCAGATTGCGCACCCGATCCAGTTGCGTGGTCTGGCCAAGGAAGTCTGGAGCGCGGGTTACAAAGATATTCTTTTGCTGGGCATGGGAGGGTCAAGCCTGTGTCCGGAAGTTCTGCGCATGACGTTCGGCAAGGTTGCGGGCTATCCCGACCTGCACGTGCTTGATTCGACTGACCCGGCGCAGGTGAAGGCGTTTGAAAACAAGATCGATATTGCCCGGACCCTCTTCATCGTTTCGAGCAAGTCAGGCACCACGCTCGAACCCAACATCTTCAAACAATATTTTTTTGAACGTACGAAGCAGGTGGTGGGCGCGGATAAGGCCGGGAGCCACTTCATTGCCATCACCGATCCCGGATCGAAGATGCAGCAGGTGGCGGAAGCAGATCGTTTCCGGCTGGTTTTCTTTGGCCGGCCATCCATTGGTGGCCGCTATTCCGCGCTTTCGAATTTCGGCATGGTGCCGGCGGCGGCGATGGGGCTGGACACGAAGAAATTCCTCGACCGCACGCAGGAAATGGTGCGAGCTTGTGGACCTAACGCGCTCATCGAAGAGAATCCGGGAGCGATGCTGGGAATCATTCTGGGCACGGCAGCGAAGAACGGCCGCGACAAGGTCACGATTGTCACTTCCTCGGACATCTCCGACCTAGGCGCGTGGCTCGAGCAACTGCTGGCAGAATCTACCGGAAAAGTCGGGAAAGGCATCATCCCGGTGGATCGCGAAGAGCTGGCTGCGCCGGAGGTTTACGGCAATGACCGCGTGTTTGCGTACGTCCACACTGCGCACGGGACGGATGTAAAACAGGATGCGAAGCTGACTGCGCTCGAAAAGGCGGGGCATGCGGTGCTACGAATCGCAATGGGCGACATTTACGATCTGGGAGCGGAGTTTTTCCGCTGGGAGATTGCCACCGCGGTTGCCGGCTCGATCATCGGCATTAACGCTTTCAACCAGCCCGATGTTGAAGCCAGCAAGATTGCCACTCGCAACTTAACGTCTGAGTATGAAAAGACCGGTTCCCTGCCTGCGGAGAAACCTGTGATCGAGGACGGTGGCATGAAGCTGTTCACCGACGAAAAGAATGCCGCCGCGCTCGCGGAGGCTGCAGGTGCGGACAAGTCCGTCGCCGGATACTTAAAGGCTCATTTAGGCCGCATCCGCGCCGGCGACTACTTTGCCCTGCTGGCATTTGTTCAGATGGATGATGAACATCAGAAGATCCTGCAGGCGATACGGCATGCGGTGCGGGACAAGAAGCATGTGGCTACCTGTCTGGGCTTTGGGCCTCGTTTTCTGCATTCCACAGGACAGGCTTACAAGGGTGGGCCGAATTCCGGAGTGTTTCTGCAGGTGACTTGCGACGATGCTTTGGAACTGCCAGTGCCGGAACAGAAGTATACGTTTGGGGTGGTGAAAGCGGCGCAGGCTCGCGGTGATTTCCAGGTGCTGGCCGAGCGTGGGCGCCGCGCCTTGCGGGTGCATCTGCATGATGTGGACTCGGGGTTGGCCACGCTGGCGGCTACGATTCAAAAAGCGTTGGGGTAGTTTTGGCGGCGAGAAGCCTGCGGGACCCTTCGACTTCGCTCAGGGCAGGCTGCCGGCGCTACGTTTTGAGCGCGACGGGTCGGGTGCTTCGTTTTCGGCGCTGCATTTAAGGAGTGATACATGCAATTGGGAATGGTGGGTCTGGGCAAGATGGGCGCGAACATGACGCGCCGTCTAATGCGCGGTGGACATCAACTTGTAGTCTCGGATCTGAGTGCAGAGGCCGTCAAGGAGCTTACGGGTGAAGGGGCCGCCGGCTCGTCGTCGCTGGAAGATCTGGTCGGGAAGCTGAAACCGCCACGGGCGGCGTGGGTCATGGTGCCGGCCGGCGGTCCCACCGAGCAGACAGTGCAGAAGCTGGCGCAGTACATGCAAGCCGGGGATGCCATTATCGATGGCGGGAATTCGTATTTCAAAGACGACGTGCGGCGCGCGGGACAGTTCAAGGGCAAAGGCATTCACTACCTGGATGTGGGCACCAGCGGCGGCGTCTGGGGCCTCGATCGCGGTTACTGCATGATGATTGGCGGGCCGAAAGAAGCGGTGCAGCGGCTCGATCCCATTTTCAAAACGCTGGCTCCGGGCGTGGGCGATATTCCGCGTACTCCGGGCCGGGAAAAGCTTGGAGGCTCTGCCGAGCAAGGCTACATTCACTGCGGCCCCTCAGGTTCCGGTCACTTTGTGAAGATGGTGCATAACGGCATCGAATACGGAATCATGCAGGCTTACGCCGAGGGATTCGACATCTTCAAGAATGCTACAAGTAAGGATTTGCCGGAAGATATCCGTTACGATCTGAATTTGCCGGATATCGCGGAGGTTTGGCGACGGGGCAGTGTGGTGAGTTCGTGGCTGCTCGATCTCACAGCCATGGCTTTGACGGAGAATCCCACGCTCTCGGAATATGAGGGCTATGTGCAGGACTCCGGCGAAGGCCGCTGGACGATTCAGGCGGCGCTAGAGGAAGCTGTGCCGGCAGATGTTCTGACTGCGGCGCTGTACGTGCGGTTCCGCTCGAGGCAGCAACACACGTTTGCCGAAAAAATGCTGTCTGCGATGCGGCAGAAATTTGGCGGACACATAGAGGCCGGTTCGGTGCAGACTGGCTCAAGCCAGACTAGCTCGAAGAAGAAGAGCGCGTAAGCACCGTATTTCAAAGTGAGGATTTGAGGATCTGATCATGGCTCAATTGGCGGAACAGCCTACGGCAGCCGCACCGCGCGTCGGTAAACAGGGCGATCCTTGTGTGATGGTGATTTTCGGCGCCGCGGGCGACCTGACGGCGCGCCTGCTGATTCCCGCGCTGTACAATCTGGCGCGAGCGGACTTGCTCTCGAAGGAGTTCGCGGTGCTCGGTGTAGCCCGCAAGCCAATGTCGGACGAGGATTTCCGCAAGCAGATCCTGGAGGATGTAAAAGAGTATTGCGGCGACTGCGTCAACGACGCCACCTGGGAAAGCTTTTCGCGCCGCTTCTATTACTTCGCCGGCGACTTCAACGATGATCAGCTTTATCCGAAGATCAAAGATCGCCTGGCCAAGATCGATCAGGAACACTCCACGCATCAAAACTTCTTCTTTTACATGGCGACGGCTCCAAGTTTCTTCGGGCCCATTGTGGAAAAGCTCGCAGCGACTGGATTGCTCGAGCAGAATAACGACCATTGGCGCCGGGTGATCATCGAAAAGCCTTTCGGCCACGACCTGGAGTCCGCCAAAGCACTCAACCAGAAACTCCTGAAGCTCGCGGCGGAAAACCAGATCTACCGCATCGACCATTATTTGGGCAAAGAGACGGTGCAGAACATCATGGCGTTCCGCTTTGCCAACGGAATCTTCGAGCCTATCTGGAACCGACGCTACATCGATCACGTGCAGATTTCAGTAGCTGAGACTGTGGGTGTGGAAGGCCGCGGCAGCTATTTCGAGCACGCAGGCTCGCTGCGCGACATGGTGCCCAACCACATCATGCAGTTGATCAGCCTGACCGCGATGGAGCCGCCGATTTCATTTGACGCCAATGCCGTGCGCGACGAACAGGCCAAGATTTTGCATGCCATCCAGCCTATCGACGATGAGGAAGTTCTCAGCCGCGCAGTCCGCGGGCAGTACGGAGAAGGAACCATGGACGGAGAACAGGTTCCAGCTTACCGTTCCGAGCCCGACGTGGCGCCGGATTCGCGCACCGAGACCTTCGTCGCCATGAAGCTGCTGATCGACAATTGGCGCTGGGCCGACGTTCCTTTCTATCTTCGTACCGGAAAGCGGATGCCGGCACGCAATACTCATATCGTGATCCAGTTCCGACGCGCGCCGTTTGTGCTTTTCCGGGACACTTCTGTGGAACATCTGATGCCCAACCAGCTGGTGCTGCACATCCAGCCGGAAGAAGGCATTTCGCTGCAGTTCGCTGCCAAAGTGCCCGGCCCGGTTATGCGCCTGGGAACAGTAGACATGAACTTCGAATACCAGGAGTACTTTGGAAAGCAGCCCAGCACGGGCTATGAACGGCTGCTGCACGATTGTATGATCGGCGACCAGACGCTGTTTCAACGGGCCGACATGGTGGAAGCGGGCTGGAGCGTGGTCAACCCAGTGCTTGATCTGTGGAAGGCGCTGCCTCCGCGAAACTTCCCTAACTACGCTTCAGGCACCTGGGGACCGAAAGAAGCCGATGAATTGTTGGAGCGCGACGGCCGGCGCTGGAGGAACTTCGAGAAATGATCCTGGCCGGCGATATTGGGGGAACCAACGCTCGACTGGCCTACTTTCAGCCCCAGAATGGCCATCTCCAGCTGATTTCCGAGCGCGTCTTTCCTAGCCGCGAATACAGCGAGCTGGGTGAAATTGTTTCCAAATTCATGGAAGATGCTGCCACCCGGCCTGAGGCCGCCTGTTTCGGCATTGCGGGGCCGGTGCGCAATGGACGCGTCGAGACAACCAACCTACCCTGGGTCATCGAACAGTCCCGTCTGGCGAAACAGATCCAACTGCCTGCCACGTTGTTGATCAATGATCTCGAAGCCAATGCGTGGGGGATAGGGGCTCTTACTTCGCGGGATCTGGTTGCTCTCAACCAGGTTGGACCGTCCGCGGGCAATCAGGCGGTCATCGCGCCGGGAACCGGCCTGGGAGAAGCTGGCCTGTTCTGGAATGGCAGTCAACATCAAGTCTTCGCCTGCGAAGGCGGACACGTAGATTTCGCACCCCAGGGCGATCTGCAGATTGAACTGCTGCAGTTTCTCGCGCGCCGTTACGGACACGTCAGCTTCGAACGCGTCCTCACCGGACCTGGCCTGCTGAACGTGTACGAGTTTCTTCGCGAAAAGGGATGCGGAGACGAGCCTTCTGGATTTGCCGCGCAGCTTTCTCAGGGAGACGCGTCGGCGGCGATTTCCGGCGCGGCTCTGAACCGCACAAATCCGTTGGCCGAGCAGGCGCTGGATCTCTGGGTCTCGGTTTACGGAGCGGAGGCAGGCAATCTCGCTCTCAAAATTATGGCAACCGGCGGAATTTTTCTGGGCGGCGGAATCTCGCCGAAGATACTTCCCAAACTCACGGGGCCTTTGTTTATGCGGTCCTTTCTCGAAAAGGGCAGACTACGGACGCTGCTGGAGAGTATCGCGGTGCAAGTCATCACCAACGATAAGGCCGCTCTGCTGGGCGCGGCGCGGTGTGCGGCCTCAAAATCCAGCAACGGCCGAGGGGGAGTATCGTGAGTGCACCGGTCGAACTACGCAGACTGACCACCCCGCAGGATCTTTTTCAGGCGGCCGCGGAGGAAGTCATACGTACTGCTACTGACGCAGTGGCCCAGCGTGGTCGCTTCACCATTGCGCTTTCCGGCGGATCAACTCCCAGGAGCCTGTACACTCTGATCGCCGCCAACGCCAGCGTCAATTTGCCCTGGGATCAGATGTTCTTTTTCTGGGGAGATGAACGTCATGTCCCCCCGGAGGATCCGGAGAGCAATTACCGCATGGCCAAAGAAAGCCTTCTGTCAAAAGTTCCCATTCCTGGTGCCAATATTTTCCGGATCCCGGCGGAGAACCCCGACGCTTCGGCTGCGGCAGAAGCCTACGAGCAGACGGTCCGGAAATTCTTCGCCCTGGCACCCGGCGACTTTCCCCGCTTTGATCTTATCTTGTTGGGTCTTGGGCCAGACGGACATACTGCGTCCTTGTTCCCCGAAACTGCGGCTTTGCAGGAGAACTCGCGAATTGTGGTGGCTAACTGGGTGAAGAAGCTGGGCACCAGCCGGATTACGTTCACGTTGCCGACGCTGAATTCGGCTCGTTGTGTTGCATTCCTGGTAAGTGGAATTGACAAGGCAGCGGTGCTGCATGAAGTTCTGGAAGGCCACGCCCCGGCTGAGAAATATCCCTCGAAGTTAGTGCAGCCCAGTGCAGGAAAGCTGATCTGGTTTGTGGATAAGGCTGCGGCCAGCGAACTGTCGGCGGCGGCGTGAAGAGGACTTCCAGGGCGTCGGGTGACTACCCGCGCCAGCCGCCGATTTCCTTCAGACCCTTGCCGCGTGCGTGTTCGAAGAGACGCACCAGATGGCGGGAGTGTTCGAACTCGTGAATATCCGCCCATACTTCGGCCTGCCAAGCCCTGTCGTGGGTGGCCGAGTCCCCGCATGTCGCGCAGCGCGTGTGCAAGCTAATGGAGGTTACTTCCGCCGCAACCGCTCCGGGCAATTCGAGGAAGACGCACCGGACCTCCTGAATCTCCTCGTTCTCATCGAGCATGTGTTCATAGCGCAGCAGGTAACTGAATCCCAATTTGCGGGCTTCGGCCTCCGCCTCGGCACGAGTGTGAAACGGGCCATACTCCGCCCGCAGCTGCTCGGTAGAGTCGCAAGCCATCCAGAAAGTCTCTTTGTAGTCCATTCCCGCCCCGCCCAGGGATTGCGGAGCCGGCTCGAGGCTGCTTGCGAGCCCGCTCTATTGGGTCAGCCCAACCAGTGCAATTTGCAGGCCGACTGCAGGAAAAAGCAAGCCACTGTTTTTTCAATGTTTTAACCAGCTTGCGGAATAGAGCCGAGCCTCTAGAGTGCAAAGCTTTTGCGCCAGTTGTGCAGTCACTGTGAGAAGCGCGCAAGAACTTGCGTTGGTTCCGGCCGAGCCCCCTAGCTCGCCGCGGCGCGAGCCAGTGCGAAGCCCGGCCGTTCGGCCTCTTCCAGCCAATTCTTGCCGCCATGGCTGGCAACGTACATGGCTAACTCGAGCCGGCTCCACACTCCCAGTTTGTCGAAAGTGCTGCGCAGGTGATTCTTGATAACCTGCTCGGAGGTGCCCATAAGCTTGCCGATTTCGCGATTAGTGAGGCCCTCCCAGACCAGGGTGGCCACTTGAATTTCCTTGGGGGTCAAGCGTTCCCGCGGCATCATGACTTCACCTCCGCCCTTTCAAAGGCGGCGGTAGCCAGACGAACTCGCTTGCGGCCGTCGCGAATTCCGGCCCGCAGAAAAAGCGTACGCAGATGCTGCTTTACCGTGCGCGGGCTGATGCTCAACTGACCGGCAATTTCCTTGTTGCTGCAACCTTGAACCAGCAAATCCAGAACTTGCTGATCCCGGGGCGTAACTTTCATTCGATCGAGGTCCATCACGTCAGTTCTCCTGGGGTCTCGCGTTTTTCTTTCATTCTTTCGATTGCGATCCGCACTTTCGCTAAAGCACATCCTTCGCCAAACCTTCTCTGCGTCCGGATAACGATCTAACACCAGCGCAGCCTTGCTCTTAGGGACAATGACCAGCGGTTTCGGAGGAGATCAAAAAACCTCGTGGCCGGTGGTTCGTTCCAAATCGGGCGGAACCAGGCCTAGGTCACAACTTAAGAATTGGCATGACCGACCTCCGCACGCGAGAAATCCCAGCCGGCTAGGAAGACAAACGCAGTGCCTGATTGGCCACGACAAACCTTTTCCTTTCAGACTTCTGGGCATGTCCTCAACTCGATAGACGCCTTCGCAAGATGGATGTGAGAACAGGCAGGCTTCTTCTCTGCGATAGGGAAATACAGAAGTTCCGAAATGAAATTCAGAGAGCAGTGACTCTGTTCATTTTGACCCTCGCGGTCACAGGGTCTTCACTTTTTGCACAGGCTCGCACCGTAGCCTAAGAGGGCATCTCACCGCTTATCATCGAAGTCGCATCAGACGCAGGTTGAGGGAGTGGTCAGAGCGAAGGGAGTTTGCCGGGACCAAGTGTGCAGACGCTTGCAGCTTACCAGAGTAACCCGAGGTGGCTCCCGTAGAATCAGAACGCGCTGAAGCCCGGTTCTGTCCGCTGTAGCCGCTTGAATTCAGTGTCTTTGCGCGTTCATCATGGCTCCCGGCACTGCCGGAACTTCCGGCCTTCTACTCCTGGGCGCGGCGCAGAGTCGACTTTATAACATAGGTCCTTTGGTGTAGGAATTGCACTAGAATAAGGCTGGTCTTCGGATAGGCCAACCTCCGCCTCCCGCGGGCTGGCCACGAGGGCGCGCAGAAAACATCGTGACCGACCGAGAGAAAAAACCAGTTCTCGACCAGCAGACTTTTGAAAGGCTGCTGGAAGCGGCTCATGTGCTGCAAGAGCACAACCGCGGAATGCGGGAACTGGAAGAAAGAGTGGAATCCCGGAGCGCAAGGCTCCGCGAGCAGGAGTCAGCGAGTCAGGCTCCGCTCGATCGGAGCCAAGCAAAATCGGAAGAGACTTCTCGCTCCAACAGCGATTACACGCTCACGCTGGCGGAGATCGTCGAAGCGCAGCGCCAGATTCAAACGCGCCATCTCGAATTGGATAAGGCGATGGCAGTGGTTGCGGAGAGAGTCGCAAAAATCACGGGCGCGAGCGGCGCTGCGATTGCAATTCTTGAGGGAACCGTCGTGCGTTATCGTGCTGGAGCCGGAGCCCCGGCTTTGCCCTTGGGAACCGAAGTGCCTCTGGAAAAGGCGGTTTGCGCTGCCAGCCTGCGTACCGGGCAAGTGATTCGCAGCGAAGATGTGAATCTCGAGTTTCTATTCGATCCGGAGACCTGCCTCCCGCGGGGAATCGTATCTTTGTCTGTTGTACCGATCTATCGCGAAGACGAAATCATAGGGGCGCTGGAACTCTATTTTGGCAAAACTCACGGCTTCGCCGAGCAGGATATCCACACTTGCCAACTGATGGCCGGCCTGGTGACTGAAGCGATTGGTCGGGACGCCGAGGTAACGTTAAAGAAGTCCATGGCCGCGGAACGATCTTCAATGCTGGCCGCGATCGAAAGGCTTCAACCAAATTTGGTCGCTTGGGCCGAGGGACAACCGGCAGTGATCAGCGCTCCGAGTTTGGGCGCGAGCCCGGCCGCTGCGGCAAAATCCACCTGCTGGAAGTGCGGCAATAAGCTGCTGGTGGAAGAACAGTTCTGCGGTAAGTGCGGCGCTCCGCGCGCCAATGACGCCGGACCATCCAGCATGCATAGCAACCTGGCAGCGTCGCAGTTGCAGCAGAACGGCCCGGAAATCTCCGCCACCGCGCTCTCCAGCAGAACCTCACCTAGCAACGAGGCGGCGATTCAAGAAGAGAGCGCAGGGTTCAACCTGTCGGAACCCTTCTCTTTGCCCGAGTTGGAGGAGAGCAATTCACTCTCTACCCGGTCATTCGCCGCGAGCGCGCACGAGGATACGAAGGCGCAGTCGCCGCGCGAATCGCAGTTGGTTTGGACTTCCGCGGCACGCGCGCGAGACTTTCTGGAATCGCTGGCCGCGACGGGTACTCCCAACGCGATCGCACGCTTCTGGCGTTCGCGCCGCGGTGATTTCTATCTGGGGGTCGCCGTCATACTGGTTTTGGTTGTAATTCGCTGGGGGATCTGGTCTAACCATTCGGTCGGCGCCACCGGACGTGGAACCGCGATTTCTGGAACCGCGAATCGGGGAAGACCGGCTCCCGACGCTGATCTTTCTGCTTTCGACAAGCTCCTGATCAGTCTCGGGCTGGCTGAGGCTCCCGAAGTTCCCGTTTATAAGGGCAATCCCGACACCCAGGTTTGGGTCGACTTGCACACTGCTCTGTACTATTGCCCGGGTTCGGATCTCTATGGCAAGACATCGCAAGGCAAGCTCGCTACCCAGCGCGACGCGCAGTTGGATCAGTTCGAACCGGCCAATCGCAAGGCCTGCGACTGATTTCGAGGACGCTTTTGCAACTCCAAGCCGGATTTTGTACTGCCGGATTTGACAACCTTCCTCCCCAGTAGTGCAATCATATATGCGCCGCTTCTCCGGAGAATGCCGGTGTCTTACCCTAATAAATCCGAGCCAGAGACATTGCCCGATCCTGAGCTGAATCCCCTGCTGAATCCGCTGTTGGCGGCGCACATGGGACGATGGGCCGAAGTGTATTTCACCAATCCGCCCGAGAAGCGTGATCAAGCGGTTTCTGAGCTGCTGCGGGAACTGGAGAATGTTCCCCCCGAACCTGCTCCAGTTGAAGATGTCCCCGACGAGCACGCGAAAGAAAATACGGAGACCGCGGACTCGCCGAACTGGTCTTCCTCCACATTGCCGGCGGTCCTCACTTGCAATGAGTGCGCGTACAACAATTCACCAGACCACGAATTTTGCGGGATGTGCGGCGCCCCTTTAGTCGAGTGGGCGGAGAGAGGTCTGCCGCAGGTCGCCGAGACCGCACCCATCGGCGAGAGTTGGTGTGAACGCACTCTCGGCGGGAAACCTAGTCCCAATGAAGACCGGGTTGAAGACGCTGCTGAGGACGTGATTGAACCCGAGGTCAGCTCCGCCATCGCCGCAGCGCGCCGCGAGGCCATGGAACTCAACGGGCTGCTTCCGGAACCGGGGCCGAAGCTCGTGCCAAAGCTGGTGCCGAAACCGCCGCCGAGAAAAGATCCCCATCCCCGTGTGGGATCCCTGCCTCGTTTCTATGGTTTCTATCGTTATCATCTCTACGTAGGTATCGGGCTGGCAATCCTTCTTGTCGTCGCGAGTTTCATGGCGTGGCGAGGCCGGGACACCCATTTCCGCGCGACAGCTGTACCCGCCGCCTCCGCCATCCCACAGCCGCAAGCTGCGCCCGTGGACTCCACGCCGCCGCCGAACACACCTGCCAGCGCATTGCCAGCAACTCAGCCTGCTTCCCCGGTCGCTTCGCCTGCTGCTTCCCCTGCTCCTTCCCCGGTCGCTTCCCCTGTACAAAGCCAGGCAAGTGCGAGTCCGCCGCCGGCTCGGGTTCCTGATTCACGAATCGCGCCCCCGAACGTGCCCGTTGTCGCAGTCTCCTCCGCCGTTGTGCCTCCGGAGCAAAGCGGCGCGGAAGAACTGGCCATGGCAGAGAGATACTTGAACCCCACCCGCGGCACTGCTCGCGATAGCGGAGAAGCTGCCGAGTGGTTATGGAAGGCCGTGAGGAAGCGCAACCTTGAGGCCACGCTGGCTCTGTCGGATCTCTACGCCCGCGGAGATGGCGTAACCAAGAGCTGCGACCAGGCGCGTCTGCTGCTGGATGCAGCTGCGCGCAAAGGCGGGAAAGGCGCCGGGGTAAGACTCCGTAACCTGGAAGCTTTCGGCTGTCAATAAAAGACGGCCGCAGAAGGTCATTCTGCGGCCGCCGAAAACGTTCTCCCCAAAACTCAATTCAATGAATAACTTTCCATCGCGGTTCAGGCCGGAAGTTGCGGCTCCCTGCGCGACTCATACCACAGCGCAAGTTCCACTCGGTTCCACAGCCCCAGCTTGTCATAGATCACGCGCAGATAATTCTTGACCACGTGTTCGGTAGTGCCGATGGCGCACGCCACTTCGTGGTTCTTCAGGCCCTGCGCGACAAGCTCGATGACTCGGTTTTCGCGCTCACTTGGAGTGCGGGGCCCATAACGGTCGTTTGCGAACATAATTGCCTCCGATATAACAGGGTTGCGAGTTTCACTCGCTTGATTCCGCCGGTAATTCCGAAACGGAGGAACAGCCGGTTAAAGTGAGCTTTCACGGTTCTGCGCGCCATTTTCAGCTGGCTGGCAATCTCAGCGTTGTCACAGCCTTGCAGAAGCAATTCGACAATTTGTTGTTCACGCGGTCCCAGCCGAACGGACTGCTCCGTCATCGCCACCCCCTGAGATTGGTTTAACAACGTGCCAAGACCTTTGTGTAGCTGGGTTTCCATATTGCGTAGCATCCACAATGCCATTTTGAGACAATTTTGGCTGTGACCAAAAAACAGTCATTTCCACAGGCACTTGCGGGGACTGCCGAGGGCTCCCGAATCAGGAAGCCGGCCTCAGAAAGTTGGGGAAAGCCGCCGCGCTCCGGCCCTCAAACCCACTCTGCCGAGGACAGAAAAGCCGCGTAAAATCAGCCGTAAATCGATCCTGCGAACGAGTGAGAGGCAGATGTGGATGGAGATGTCGCCTTGCCACCTCCGCTTGATTTCCGAAGCAACGCCAATCCGGGGAGGGAAAGAATATTTCTGAGCAGCGCAGCGCCGCTCATATCCGAGGCCAGGGTGCTAATGTGAACACCCTATGTGGAAAGTGCCAGACCTACAAGCAAGCCCTGAACAATTTACATGATCTACCCGATTCGTGAGCCTGCATCATACTCAGTGCAGGTGCACAGCCAATCTCCTCAAAATGCCGGAAGTTAGAGTCTTCAGGACTCAATTCCCAAACTGCTCTACACTGTTGCCTGAGCCATGGCCACGGTAGGCAGCCCCGCATTTCATCGAAGACGCCCCAATGTTAGTGCAAGCGCTGCAGGAGTCTCCCAATGATCAGGCTCCTGAGTGTTGTGGGCGCGCGGCCCAACTTCATGAAGATCGCGCCCATCGTGGCTGAACTGAAGAAAGCTGAACTAAGAAAAGCTGGGCTGAAGAAACCTGAACTGAAAAAAGCTAAGAACCTTCCTGCCATCGAGCACTGCCTGGTGCACTCCGGCCAGCACTATGACGAACTCCTTTCCGGCAACTTCTTCGCCGATCTCGGCCTGCCCCAGCCTGACGTAAATCTTCAAGTCGGTTCCGGCAGTCATGCCGTGCAGACTGCCGAGATCATGAAGCGCATCGAGCCTGTCCTGCTCGACTTCAAGCCGCAAATGGTTCTGGTGGTGGGCGACGTGAATTCCACGCTCGCCGCCGCGCTCACCGCCGCCAAACTCGGAATCGGCGTGGCCCACATCGAAGCCGGATTGCGCAGCTTCGACATGACCATGCCCGAGGAGATCAACCGCAAACTCACCGACGCCGTCTCCAGCCTGCTTTTTGTGACCGAGCAGAGTGGAGTTGAGAATCTGAAACGCGAAGGCGTATCGCCGGAAAAAATCTTCCTCGTCGGCAATGTCATGATCGACAGCCTGCTGCAGCACCGCGAGCTCGCCTCCAGATCGCCGCTTCTCGATCGCCTGGGCATGCGGCGTCTCGGCATGCCGCGCGTTGAGATGGGGAAGAATGGCTCGAGCTGCCGCGACTACGGAGTTCTCACCCTGCACCGGCCCTCGAATGTCGACGACCCTGAAACGCTGGACGGGATTCTCCGCGCCGTAAGCGCGCTGGCTGCGGATCTTCCCGTCTTCTTCCCAGTTCATCCCAGAACCCGGAAGAAGATCGAGAGTTTTGGTTTGCAGCGCTATCTGGCCAGGTCGACTGAAACAAGCTCGAACGGAACCAGATCGAACGGAACCAGATCGAACAGAACCAGCTCGAACAGAACAAGCTCGAACAGAACAAGCTCGAACAGAAGAAGCCGAGCCGAAAGAAACCACGCGGGAATCGTGCCGCTCGATCCCCTCGGCTATCTCGATTTCCTTTCACTCAACGACCGGGCGCGCATCGTGCTCACCGATTCCGGCGGAATCCAGGAAGAAACCACCGTCCTCGGCGTACCGTGCCTTACCCTGCGCGAGAATACGGAACGCCCGGCAACGGTTGAGCACGGCTCAAATCAAGTTGTAGGAGTCGATTCAGATCGCATTCTTGCCGCCGCAAGATCCATCCTCAGCAGTCCCGCGCGTCCCTCTCAGCGTCCTCCGCTTTGGGATGGCAATGCTGCGCGAAGGATCGTTGCGATCCTCCGCGAACATCTTCAGCACAATGACTCGGCTTAGAAGGTCGCGCTACTGTAATGCCGATTGAGACGCCTGCACCGCGCACCCGCCCGGTGTAGGCGACGCACCACAGGTCTGGTTAGACAAAGTAGAGAAATAAATCTGAGAAGCGCCCGGCTCAGTTAGCGCGTTCACGAAGTTGTCGATGATAATCCCGCTCGTGCCTCCGGCTGCAGGCAGGTTAGCAGTTGCGATCGCCCCCACGTTCGTCCACGTTATCGGAGGGACTGACGTACCGTCGGTCTTGGTGCTGCCTGGCACCGTGGTAAACGCCGGCACTGTAGCGCCGGAAATGCTGCCGTGAGTTGCGGCGTTTGTTACCAACTCAACATTAAGATTGCTGTCGAGGATCACCGCGCCCTTACTGTATTTAGTGGCGGGCGCCCAGGCAGCCGGGGTCACAACGGTCGCCGCTCCCTGATCCAGCCATTTCACAGTGCCGTCCCCGAGGGTGGCCCCGCCCGGAGCGTTGTTCCAGAAAGGGGCTGAGGCACCTGACAAACCCCCGACTTCCACGACCTCAATGTGAAGGTTGTAATCCAGTACCTCCTGCCCGACTGTGTATGGGCTCAACGCCTCCCAAGGCGTGTCCTTGAAATTGAAGATGCATCCGCCCGTGGAACACCCCGACGAGTTTCCCTCGTTTTCCGCGCTCGCGAACACCCACTCGGTCGCACCTCCGGTAACATTAGGATTCAGGACGTCAGTCGCAGGAGAGCACGGCGTAGTGCTGGTCGCAAGAATCGGCCCCGCAGTTACTGTCCCCAGGACGCCGCTCCCAATGGAGACTTGGTAGACGGTCGGAGAGCCGCCCGTGTTGCCGCAAACGTAGAGGTGTCCCGTCGCGTTCACTGAGCTTTCGTAGGTGCTGTCAAAAGCGCCGATATACATAGGACTTGGCGTCGCAGGTTCAATGGTGCTGTTGCCGACCACTGCCTCCGACCCAAAATCGCCGGCGGTGAAACTGGTAGTAAGCTGGTAGACCCCGCTGCAGTCCGCCCCGCCAGGGCAAAATCCGCTGCCGTCGCTCGTCGCGAACACGTACACCTGTCCAGATACGGAGTCGACAATCGGACCCTGCACGAAACCGGGGCCGGAGTCGTTCACGGTGGAAGAGTCCAACAAGCCGGATTGGGTTACGACCGCCGAGGGGTTGACCGAATACAGGAACCCACCTTTGTCTTCCACAAACACATTCCCCGATCCAGCATCGTGAACCGGACTGGTAAGAGTCGGTGTGAGGGAACCGGGATTCACCTGTACAGGCCAGCCTCCCGTCGTCACTTCAGCGGGAGCCCCTTCAAATACTGGCGAGAACTTGTGGAGAAACCCGAGACTATCTCCCACATAGGCAGCATCGTTGTGGTAGTCGAGGAAGACCGACGAGTCGGTGTCGCCAGCCGGCGTGCTCACGCTACCGATCAAATCATTAAGGAAGAACAGGGTCTTGCAGGGCGCGGTACAGGTCTGGAATTGAGCGGGCCTCACCTGCCTGGGCCTGCCAGGGGTCGTAATGCTTTCAGTGGTTGAAGCTTTCCATTTCAACAGCATCAACACCGCGTGCCCCGCCGCATTCTGTTGCACAACCGCCATCCGCGTGCCATCAAACGAAAATATCGGGGAGGTCTCAACCGTGGCGAAAGTGTCATACGCCCAGTAGACCGAAGGCACCGGCGATCCGTCAGTGCTGCAGCCGGAATAAAGATTGCTGTAAGCCACCAGGCTGGCTTGCCCGCTTGCTCCAGGCAGGCCGGTGCTGTAGACCACGAAATCCGTAGTGCAGCTGGCTTTGTTAACGTAAACCGAATACTTTGCCGGATAATTTCCCGCGCCGACTGTCGCGCCTGTCCCCATATTCTCCGACCACAACCCATTGAGTCCTTGCTTGGCGGGAGGTGCGGATCTCGGACGATGGTTCCGCCACTCGGACGCAATTACTCGATCGTTCACCAGGCGATCAGTCTGTGCTCGATCAGCCTCCACCGCGGCCGCAGCCGGCGACTGGCGGCGGATCTGCTGCCAGTAACGAGGATCCTGCGCCACGCGCGCCGCCTGCTCCGCAGTAGCGGGTTTCGAGAAAACAACGTGGTGGTTGCTCCAGTCAGAGATTGCAGGTCCGGCTGCTGCGGCTTCGCGCGACACCTGACCCAGCAACGCCGAAGACAAAGTGAGCACTGCGAGAATTGAGATACCCAACCGAAGTCCCAACCGAAGTAAAGATCGCTGGTTCCTTCTCATTTTTTCTCCTAATGCTTGAGGGCACGGCTGCCCACTGAAATCATAGCGGTTTGAAACCCCACCCCTGCGGGCGTCTCCACTTGGACCCTTGGCTGACTTGTTGGAAACTCATCATACACCCGAGTGTTTTGAACAAAGCCCGAAAAATTTGGCCCTATGGAGGCAGATTTCCACAAACCTCCCCGGACACTACCCAATCCCGCGGTAAGCTCGGGCGGAAGCCAGCGGGCGGAAGCGACGCAGGAAAGCCGCGCGATGTGTAGCGTTCTTTGCGACACAATAATCGCGCGTTTGGCTCGCTTCCTTATCAGTCCGAGCCACTACTGCTTCCAGCTTGGACTTGAACCACACTTCCCCGCTACACTACGGGTTCAAACCAGCGTTCAAGTCTGGGTTCAGGAATCATGAGACTTTCAGTCGTCATGCCGGTCTACAACGAACGGGCTACGCTGCGCCAGGTAGTGGATCGCGTGCTGGCCGTTCCGCTGGAGATCGAATTGATTTGCGTGGACGACGGATCCACCGATGGCTCGCGCGAGATCCTCGCACAGTTACAAGCCGAGCGTCCCCAGATTCGAACTCTGCTGCAGCCGAAAAACCTGGGCAAAGGTGCAGCCCTGCACCGCGGCATCAAAGAGGCTACAGGAGACTACCTCATCATCCAGGACGCCGATCTCGAGTACGATCCGGCAGAGTACACCGTGCTGCTGGAGCCGCTGATCGAAGGCCGCGCCGACGTCGTCTACGGCTCGCGCTTTCTTTCCGCCCGCCCCCACCGCGTCCTCTACTTCTGGCATTCGGTCGGCAACTGGGGTCTTACCCTGCTCTCCAACGCGCTCACCAACATCAACCTCAGCGATATGGAGACTTGTTACAAAGCGTTCCGGCGCGAAATCATCCAATCCATTCCCCTGGAAGAAAAGCGTTTCGGCTTCGAGCCAGAAGTCACGGTAAAGATCGCCAAGCGGAAACTGCGCATCTACGAAGTCGGCATCAGCTACTGGGGCCGCACCTATGAAGAGGGCAAGAAAATCCAGTGGAAGGATGGCGTGCGCGCTCTCTTTTGCCTGCTGAAGTACTGCATCACCGAACCCGCAGTGGCCCGTGAGCAAGCGCTGCCCGATACCACTGCGCTGGCAGCTCGCGCCCAAACCAAGTTGCCCCCGGCGGACTAGGCGGCCAACAACGCCGAATGAGCCAGATGATGAACATCACCGACTCCGGCTTCCAGCTCAAGGCGCCTCTTTCCCTTCCCGAAGACGAAGTGCAACTCTGGCGAATCGATCTGGAGGCGCTCGGCCCCGAAGAATCCCGCTGGCAAAAGCTGCTTTCATCGGACGAGCTGGAGCGGGCTTCCCGCTTTCATCTACCGCGAGACCGTCAGCGCTTCGTCACCTCTCGCGCGCTCCTGAGGACTATCCTCTCTGCTTACCTGGCAACAGATCCCGGCACCTTGAGCTTCTCTTATTCGAGCAAGGAGAAGCCTTCTCTCGGGCCGGCGCACGCGGACTCCAATGTAGCGTTCAACATTTCCCATTCCGGCGGAGTCGCTCTCTTAGCTTTTACTCGCGGACGAGAAATCGGCGTTGATGTGGAACAAGCCCGCAGTAATTTCGAACTGGAGGCCATCGCCCGCCGATTCTTCTCCCCGGCCGAGCAAAAACAACTTGCCGATGTACCCGCTGATGAAAGACCTGACGCCTTCTTTCGTTGCTGGACCCGGAAAGAGGCGTACATCAAAGCAACCGGGGACGGCTTATCACTTCCCTTGCGCCAGTTCGACGTCGCACTCGAGGCCGGCACATCAAACGCGCTGCTGGCCACGCGTCCCGACGGTTCCGAGGCAGCGCGCTGGCTGCTGCGCGAAGTCCCGGCTGGTCCCGACTATATCGCGGCTCTCTGCGTGCGCGGACAAGATTGGAAACTAAACGACTGGTCTCGAAGCCTGCATTCCTCGACCCGGTAACGCCAGTACTCTGAGGGTGGAATTTGCTCTTGCTATTGCCGCAACTCTTTGCACATTCAGGGCTTTGAAGAGATTTCCACACCAAAAATTCCTCAAAAACCATTTCTTTTCATTTGCTTCCATGGATGACGATCAGTCCTAAAGGCCTGGCAATTGCTCCATCTCCAGCATTCGTTATGTCCAAATGTAGCTTTCTTACCGTCGGGACCAAGTGTTACCCTGTACGTAACGCTCCTCTCCCTTAAGAATCCGTAAACGAGTTTCGCAGGGCGCCAACAAAGTCTGGAAAGTAATCCAGTCAAATACAATAAACGTAGTAGACAAAAGAGAAAGAGTAAGAACGCAGGAGGCTTAAGCACTTGACCGTTTCAACCAGCCATCTCATCCCGCCGCATGGCGGAGAACTTGTTGACCTGATCGCTCGCCCCGAGAGAATCGCCGAATTGAAATCCCATTCGAAAGAGTGGCCCTCGTGGGACCTCACCGCCCGCCAGCTTTGCGATCTTGAATTGCTGATCACCGGTGGATTTTCTCCGCTCGGTGGTTTCATGACGCGCGCCGATTACGAAGGCGTCTGCCACAACATGCGACTGTCCAGCGGAACCCTCTGGCCCATGCCCATCACCCTCGACGTAACCGAGGAATTTGCCAAGAAACTGACTCCGGGCACCAGCAAAGTCGCGCTGCGCGATCCCGAAGGCGTGATGTTGGCAGTGTTGAACGTCGAAGAAGTCTGGCAACCTGACCGCAAAGCCGAAGCCCAGGCGGTTTTCGCCAGCACCAGTGCCGCCCATCCCGGCGCCGACTACACCATCAACAAAGCGAATCCCTGGTACGTCGGAGGAACCTTGGAAGGGACGCAGGTCCCGTCCCACTATGATTTTCGCAACCTGCGTTTGACTCCGGCGGAGGTACGTGCTGAGTTTGCCCGCGTCGGCTGGCGTCGCGTCGTCGCCTTCCAGACTCGCAATCCCATGCACCGCGCCCACGTTGAACTCGCATTCCGCGCCGCCAAGCGAGTGGAAGCGAATCTGCTCATCAATCCCAGCGTTGGCATGACCAAGCCGGGTGACGTCGACTACTTCACCCGTGTGCGTTGCTACCAACTGCTGCTACCCAAATTTCCGCAGGGGACGGCAAGACTTTCTCTGCTGCCGCTCGCCATGCGCATGGGTGGACCGCGCGAAGCCATCTGGCACGCGCTCATCCGCAAGAATCACGGCTGCAGCCATTTCATTGTCGGCCGCGATCACGCCGGCCCAGGCAAAGACACTGACGGCAAGCCCTTCTATGGCCCCTACGAGGCCCAGGAAGTCTTCAAGAAAAACGAAGCCGACATCGGCGTGACCATGGTGCCTTTTAACATGATGGTCTACCTCGAGGGTCAGGATAAATACGTTCCCGACGACGAAGTTAAGAACGGCGATCGTGTATTGAACATCTCTGGCACCGAACTTCGGCAGCGCCTGAACGAAGGCCGCGAGATTCCTGCCTGGTTTACTTATCCTGAAGTCGTCTCTGAGTTGCGCCGCAGTTTCCCGCCTCGTCACAAGCAAGGCGTGACCATCTTCTTTACCGGACTTTCCGGTTCCGGTAAGTCGACTATCGCCAACGTATTGCTGACCAAGTTCCTCGAAACCGGCGGTCGCCCGGTCACCCTGCTCGATGGCGATCTGGTGCGCAAGCATTTGTCTTCCGAGCTTGGCTTCTCCAAGGAGCATCGCGACATCAACATCCGCCGCATCGGCTACGTGGCCTCGGAAATCACCAAGAACGGCGGCATCGCCATTTGCGCGCCCATCGCGCCTTATGACGCGACCCGCAAGCACGTCCGGCAGATGATTGAGCCCTATGGAGGGTTCATTCTGGTGCACATCGCCACCTCCGTGGACGTCTGCGAACAACGTGATCGCAAGGGTCTGTATGCCAAGGCGCGGGCCGGAATTCTAAAAGAATTCACCGGGATCTCCGATCCTTACGAAGTTCCGGCCGACGCCGAAGTCACCATCAATACAGGTGACTTGTCCCCCGAAGAGGCAGCACAGGAGATCATCCTGCACCTGGAAAGGGAGGGCTTTATCGGAACGGCTGCGGAGTCTGCTTAATCCGCATCTCTGTCCGCTGGAAGTCCGCAAATGAGGAGAGGCTGAAGTTGTTACTGTCATGGACCTGCTGATCAAGAGCCTGGTGGGTTTTGGAGTCGGAACACTCATCGGAATGACGGGAGTCGGAGGCGGCGTTCTGCTGCTCCCCATCCTCATTTTCGGTCTCGGTGTCCCGCCCATGCTAGCCGTCGGCTCCGACGCTCTCTTCAACTTCGCCACCAAGATCGGTGCTAGCGCCGTCCATTTGCGCAAAGGCACAGTGCGGCTCAAAGTAGTCGCGGCGCTCGCGATCGGCAGCGCTCCCGGCTCTTATCTGGGCGTAAGTTTTCTGGTTCACCTGCGAAACTCCTACGGCAATGGGGTTAATCACTTCATTACCTTCGCCGTCGGAGTTCTGCTGATTTGCATTCCGACTTTCCTGTTCTTCCAGAAGAAGATTGAAGACCGTGCGGCCACGAAGCCGCCGACCATCAAGTCCTTCGCCTGGATGTCGCTCATCGGACTGGTGGCCGGCTTTCTGGTGGGCATCACTTCCGTCGGCTCCGGCAGCATCGTCATGATGATGCTTCTGCTCTTTTATAGCTTCCAGCCGAAAGTAATGGTTGGCACCGACATCGTTCACGCCCTCATCCTCACCGGCGTCACCAGTCTTCTCCATTTTCGTTTGCACAACGTTGATCTCCACCTGGTCGGAGCACTCTTGATCGGCTCGATCCCCGGAGGACTGCTCGGCTCTTATCTGAGCACGCGGGTCCCGGTGCCATGGCTCAGGCGTATTCTTTGCGCGGTCTTGCTCGCCACGGGCGCACGCATGTTAATGGCTTAATCAGATGATGCACTCAAATTCATACGCTCAAATATTGGAACGCATTCAGTCCGCCCTGGAAGCCTCTCGCAAGGTCTTCGCCCGTTTCACGCCGGGTGCGATTCAGGCGGAATACAAGGTCGGGCATGATCCGGTCACCGAAGCAGATCGTGCCCTTGACGCCGTTCTGCGTAAGGAACTGCTGCGCAGTGGTGAAGGGTGGCTGTCTGAAGAGAGCGTAGACGACCCCATCCGCCTGCAGCACACGCGGGTCTGGGTGGTCGATCCCCTCGATGGCACGCGCGAGTTTGTGCAAGGCATTCCCGAGTTCTGCGTTTCCATTGGATTTGTCGAGAACGGGCGTCCCGTTGCCGGAGGAATTTGCAATCCTGCCACCAACGAGATTTTCCTCGGGTCAATAGAATCGGGCGTTACTTATAACGGCAAACCCGCGCACCCGAGCCAGCGCAACACTCTCGCCGGCGCCCTGGTTCTCGCCAGCCGCAGCGAAGTGAAGCGCGGGGAATGGGAAACGTTTGAGAATTCTGGCTTCAACATTCGCCCCATGGGTTCCGTCGCTTACAAACTCGCCTTGGTTTCCGCCGGCCTGGCGGACCTCACTTTCACCCTGACACCGAAGAACGAATGGGATGTCGTGGCCGGCGTGGCCTTGGTGCAAAGCGCCGGCGGTTTTGTCAGCACTCTGGAGAGAACCAGCGTGTCAGCCAATCGCCGCGATCCGCTTCTGTCGGGTCTGCTGGCCAGCGGACCACTTTTGAAAGACAAATTACTTTCCCTCGTGGAGCCACATATCAAGCTGGCCTCGTCGTCGATAGAAAAGTAAGTCGCAGAGAATTGTGCAGGGGACTCTTCCCTCTCACCGGAAAACTTTCATCTTGCTCCCAATCCCCGTCAGTGGTATTCCTGACTCTCTTTAGCGCATCGAATACTTATCGCGAACCACGTCTTGCGAAATGCAGATCGCGAAATAGGATCGCTATTGGTTCACGAAATCAGATCGCGACTGACCACGGGGCAACTGATTGCCTGACGAAAACGCCGACGTCGACCCGATGAGCCGAACCTCATTCGTCTCTTCGAGCGTATCGATCGCCGAAGTCGAAGATCCCAACCGCCCCAAGCGCGTGCTCGGCTTCCGCGACCTCGTGCTGTTCTACGTGGTTACCGGCGTCAGCCTTCGCTGGATCGCCACCGCCGCTGCCGCCGGTCCCAGTTCCATCGTCATCTGGATCGGCGCCTGGCTCTGCTTCTACACTCCTCTCGCGCTCTCCGTGCTCGAGCTTTCTTCCCGCTATCCTAACGAAGGCGGCCTCTACGTCTGGAGCAAGCGTGCCTTCGGAGATTTCTCCGGCTTCATGTCGGCCTGGACCTACTGGACCAGCAATCTCCCATACTTCCCCGCCGTCCTCTACTTCGCCGCGAGCAACATCCTTTTCATGCGCCAGGCCGCATGGGCGCATCTCTCGAACAATGCCACGTTCTACATTGTTTTTTCGCTACTGACGCTCGGCGTGGCCACACTCATGAACATCGTCGGACTCGACGTCGGCAAGTGGCTACATAACGTGGGCGCGATCGCCATGTGGATTCCCGTAGGTATCGTCATCGTGTTGGGATTGATTGCCTGGCACCGCTTCGGCTCGGCCACATCGTTTACCGTGCATTCGATGACGCCCAGCACGCACCTTAATGACCTCATTTTCTGGTCAGCGCTGATGTATGCCTTCGGTGGGTGCGAGGCCGCTTCCTTCATGGGAGAAGAGATCAAGAATCCCCGCCGCTCCATCCCGCTCGCTCTACTCCTCGGCGGCGCGACTGTGGCCTTTTGCTACATCCTGGGAACTGCCGCTCTGCTGCTGGCATTGCCCTCAAGCGAAATCAGCAGCCTGCAGGGACTGGTGCAAGCTATCTCGAAAACCTCGGCGCGCCTGGGTTTTCCCGGAGTGCTGCCGGTCACGGCATTCCTGATCGCACTCAGCAACATCGGCGCCGCGGGAGCCTTCCTCACCGCAGTCGCTCGCCTTCCCTTCGTCGCCGGCATCGACCGCTTCCTGCCGCCAGCCTTCGCCGCACTCCACCCCCGCTGGAAAACTCCGTGGGTCGCTCTGCTGACCCAGTTCTTTCTGGGCGCGCTCTTCATTTTTCTGGGTCAGGCCGGAACCAGTGTCAAGGGAGCCTATGACGTGTTGGTCAGCATGGGCGTAATCGTCAATTTCATTCCGTTCCTGTACCTTTTTGCCGCCATGATCAAACTGCAGCGCGATCCCGCCGGCCCGGACGTAATCCGCGTGCCCGGAGGAAGCACCGTGGCTAAGCTGGTAGCCGCGCTCGGATTGGTCACCACCGCAGCGACGATTGTTTTTTGTTTGATTCCACAACCAGACGAACCCAACAAGCCGCTAGCCCTGCTAAAGATTGTAGGAGGAACCGGAGCCCTAGTCCTGGTGGGTGTAGGAATCTACGTCGCAGGCAAACGAAGAGCCCGTCAGTCAGCAACAATTTCTCCGTAGACGCGTTGTCGCAACGTCTTGCCGCCGCTAAACCGGCGTAGCCGTCTTCCGCGCCGGACTAAAGAACGGCAGCCCAGTCACCCGAACATTCGTCTTCAGCCGGATCGCCTCGATCGTGATTTCCATCTGCAACTGCGTCCCCAGCTTCGAGTGCTCAGTCTCCACGCTGGCCAGCGCAATCATCTTCTTGAGCACCGGCGACCAACTCGTAGTCGTAGCCTTTCCAACCTGCTTCTCTCCGGAATACAAAGGCACCGCCACGCGCGAAGCCTGGCTCGGCGCCGCCGGCGTGAGCCCATAGCGCTCATAGAGCGTCTCAACGTCGGTCCAATCAACTTCCACTCCGACCAGCTGCCGCGGCACGCCGTTCTTCGCGTCCAACTCGAGCGCCCGCTTGCCAATAAAGTTTTCTTTCTCCAGATGCACCATCTTGCCAAAGCCCAACTCATACGGCGAATATTTCTGCGAGGGAATCAGCGCCTTCTTCGAACTGCTGTAGTCCACTTCAATCAGCAACAAACCAGCTTCCACCCGCGCCACATCCAGCGCCAGCATCCCCGCTGCATGCAGATCAAATTGCTTCCCTTTCTCCGCCAGCGCATCCCATACCTTCACCGCGTCGTTGCCTTCTTTGAACGGAACCCAGATTTCATACCCCAGATCGCCGGTATACCCAGTCCGCGAAATATCCACCGGCACCCCCGCAATCTTGCCGCGAGTGACCCGGAAATATTTCAAATTGACAATGTCGGCGTCGGCAACTGCCTTCAAAAGTTTCGCAGAAGTCGGCCCTTGCAAAGCCAGCGCCGCAACTTTCTCGGAAATATCTTCCACCTGCACGTCCAGGTTCAATCCGTTTTGTCGGAACCACCGCAAGCTCGGATCGGCCGCCGTCCAGCGATAAACGTTCTCCTCCAGCCGCGAAATCGTCCCATCGTCGATGACCTTGCCCTCTTCATCGCACCAGCAGCAATAAATCACCTGCCCCACTTTCACCTTGTTGATATCGCGCGTGATCACGCGGTTCACCAGCCGCGTCGCATCTTTTCCGGTGATCAAATACTTATACAGCGGCGAAATATCAATCAGCGCCGCCGCATTGCGGATCGCGTTGTACTCGTGCTCGTGATGCACCTCATACACGCTGACCGTGTAGTATCCCGACCACTCGCGGTAATTCAGGCTATGGCAAAGCGGAAAAGTTCTCTCGTGAAATGCAGTTCCGATGGGCAAAGGAGTGGCCTCGACAAAGATTTAGCTCGAAGCCGGATTATATTCACCCGCAAGCTCATCCGGCAATACCGCGATCCTCTTCTAACTTTACGTTGATCTTGCGACTGCAATCTCCTCTGCGCGCCTGGCTTTCGCGCATCCTCCTGCGCTTTCGGCGATCGGATCCCCAATCCGGAGCGCACGGTCGTCTGATCGTAAGACGGGTATTGGTCCCGCATATCTTGTCGATCATCACAACGGACTCCGGCTTCGGATGACTCTCAGGTATGCTGTGAGCCTTAGCCGAGGTGGGCTACATCGTGACACGAATTGCGCTAATTGCAGTCTTGATCTCAACTCTATCCGCTCCGTTGACAGGCAATGCCTCGAGCCCAAAGCGCGTGACCGCTGCTTTTGCGAAACTGCAGGCACTTGCCGGGGATTGGGAAGGCAAAGACGACAACGGCAACCCCGCAACAACCAGTTTCAAGGCAGTCGTTTCCAATACCGCGATCCTTGAGACCCTCTCGATGTCTGGCATGGATGAAATGTTAACTCTGTATAGCATCGACGGAGATGGGATCGCTCTCGTGCACTACTGTCCCACGAACAATCAACCTCGCATGCGCGCCATTCCGCAGGAGGACGCGCCGAAAGAACTCACGTTCCGGTTTCAGGGCGCCACCAACCTGCCCGACCCTGCTACCGGTCACGAGCATCAATTGAAGATTCTGTTCGACGATCAGAATCACGTTACAGAACAGTGGACATGGCGCAAGAGTGGGAAAGACACGAAAATGATTTATCGCTTCGTCCGCAAGCGAGCTAACTAACCTCCTTCCCCTTGCGTTCGCTCGCCCCTTCCCGCGCTTTCCCAATTGTGCAGACAAAACCGCCCATTCCCGATAGAATGACCCTTCGTCTCACTGCCATGCGCTCACTGATGCCAATCTTGTCAAGTGTCCTCCGCAGCTGGAGTGTCCTTCCCAGCGGCCTCTAATACGCAGACCCCAAAACTGCGCTAATATTCCTCGTCCCTATTCTCAACCAGCAAGCTGACACCCAAAGGCTAAGAGCTTATGGCCAATTCATTCGACGTAATCGTGATCGGCGGAGGCCACAATGGCCTTGTCAACGCCGCCTACCTCCAGCGCGCCGGAAAGAAAGTTCTGGTGCTCGAACGCCGCCACATTCTCGGCGGCGCCGCCTGCACCGAAGAAGTTTTTCCCGGCTTCAAGTTCTCCGTCTGCTCTTACGTGGTTTCGCTGCTGCGTCCGGAAATCATCCGCGACCTCGACCTCCCGCGCCACGGCCTCGAAATCCTCCCCCTCGACGGCACGTTTACTCCGATGCCCAGCGGCGATTACCTCTGGCGCGTGAATGACCACGGCAAGACCCATCGCGAGATCGCCCGCCACTCCCGCGTCGACGCCGAAGCCTACGACGAGTTCGGCAAAGCCATGCAAGCCATGTGCCGTTTCGTGAAGCCGATCCTCAGTATGGTCCCGCCCGATCCCAACACGCTCAACCCGCGCGAACTGATGAAACTGCTCTTCATCGGACGCCGCTTCCAGGGCATGTCGAGTTACGACAAATACAACCAGGTCCAGCTCATGACCATGAGCGCCATTGATTTTCTCGATCAGTGGTTCGAGACCGACGTCCTCAAAGCTACGATGTCCGCCTCCGGCATCATCGGCACATTCCTCGGCGTGCGCTCGCCCGGTACAGCCTACGTTCTGCTCCATCACTACATGGGAGAAATTGACGGCGCATTCCGCGCCTGGGGCTTCGCCCGTGGAGGCACCGGAGCAATTTCAAACGCCATTGGCGATGCCGCCCGCGAAGCCGGCGTCGAGATTCGCACCCAGGCAGCCATCGTGAAAATCATCGTCAAGGATGGCAAGGCGAAAGGGGTTGTCCTCACCAACGGCGACGAAATCTACGCCGAAACAATTTCTTCGAGCGTCGATCCCCGCCTCACCTTCAACAAGTTCATCGAAGCCGAACATCTTCCCGCGGACTTTCTCGAAGACATCAACCGCTTCAAGTACCGCGGATCTTCTGGCAAAGTAAATATGGCGCTCGATGCGCTGCCGAACTTCAAAGCCATGCCCGGGCCGGGCGCGCACCTCCGCGGTGCAATCTCAATCTCGCCTTCAGTCGAATACATGGAGCGGGCCTACGACGATGCCAAGTACGGCAACTTTTCCCGGCGTCCTTACATCGACATGGTCATCCCCTCACTTACCGATCCTTCGGTCGCACCGCCGGGCAAGCACGTGCTGTCCTGCTTCGTGCAGTACGCGCCCTACAAACTTCGCCCCGGCCTGAACTGGGATGATCAGAAAGAAGCCTTCGGCGACACCGTCGTAAATACGATCGCCGAGTACGCGCCTAACATCAAAGACATCATTCTGCACAAGCAGGTCATCACTCCGCTCGATCTCGAACGCGAGTGGGGCTTGAGCGAAGGCAACATCTTCCAGGGCGAACTCTCTCTCGAGCAACTCTTCTTCCTGCGTCCCGCCCCGGGATACGCGCGCTTCCGCACTCCCATCCAGAATCTTTACATGTGCGGCTCGGCCACGCATCCCGGCGGCGGCATCATGGGCGCCCCGGGACGTCTCGCAGCTCTCGAAATTCTCAAAGACATCAAGGGAGCCGCCTAACATGCCCGAGGCCACAAACGGCGCACACGACATCGTCATCATCGGCGGCGGCCACAACGGGCTGGTCACCGCGTTCTATCTGGCCAAAGCCGGATTCAAGCCCTTGGTTCTCGAGCGCCGACCTCAGATCGGTGGCGCAGCCATCACAAATGAATTTCATCGCGGCTTCCGTTGCTCCACACTGGCCCACACCGCCGGCCCCCTTCGTCCAGATATCGTCCGCGACATGCAACTGGAGAAACACGGCCTGAGGCTCATCACGCCTGAAATCTGTGTCACCGCGCTCTCGCCCGACGGCCGCGCCCTCTCGCTCTACCAGGACGAAGAAACATCCGCGCAATCGATTGCCGCCTTCTCCCAAAAAGACGCAACCAAGTACCCCGAGTTTGAGAAATCTCTGGGAAAGATTAGCAAAGTAATCGCCGAAGCGCTGGCCACGACTCCGCCCGATATCGACCACCCCAGCGGCGGCGATCTCTGGAGCATGCTCAAGACCGGCCGCGCCCTGCGCAACCTCGGCAAGCGCGATATGTACCGCGTCCTGCGCTGGGGACCGATGGCCGTAGCGGATCTCGTAGCAGAATATTTCGAGACTGAATTGCTACGCGCGGTTATTGCAGCGCGCGGAATCTTCGGAACTTTCCTCGGACCATGGTCAGCCGGAAGCAGTCTCCAATTGCTGATCCGCGCCGCCGGCGATTCTCATCCCGCGGGCTCAGCCTTCTTTGCCGCGGGCGGCATGGGTGAGCTAACTCAAGCCATGGCCTCCGCGGCAAAAGCCGCCGGTGTCGAAATTCGCGCCGCCGCCGAAGTCATCGAGATTCGCGTGAAAGATGGCGCAGCCACCGGCGTGCTGCTCTCGACCGGCGAAGAAATCAACGCCAAAGCGGTAATCTCCAATGCCGACCCCAAACGCACCCTGCTCAAGCTCACCGATCCCACGCATCTTTCCCCTGACTTCGTGCAAAAGCTGCAGCATTACCGCGGCAACGGCACGGTAGCCAAGGTCAACCTCGCACTCTCCGGCTTGCCAACCTTTACAGCCCTGAAAAACGGCGACGGCGCCGCGCTCAGGGGACGCATTCACATCGGCCCCGAAATCGACTATCTCGAACGCGCCTTCGACGAATCGAAATACGGCAACTTCTCGCGCCAGCCCTATCTCGAAGCCGCCATCCCATCGCTGACTGATCCCACGCTAGCGCCCGCCGGCAAACACGTGATGTCGATCTACATGCAATACGCGCCCTACAAGCTAAAGGGCGACTGGGAAGAGCAGCGCAAAGCGCTAGGCCAAACAGTCGTGCAGACGCTCGCACAATACGCGCCCAACTTGCCCGAGATGATCCTCACGCACCAGATAATTACGCCGCTTGATCTGGAAGAAGTTTACGGATTAACCGGTGGCCAAATCTTCCACGGCGACCTTGCGCTCGACCAGTTCTTCACCATGCGCCCGCTGCTCGATTGGGCCCGCTACCGCACGCCGATCGAAAACCTGTATCTTTGCGGGAGCGGCACTCATCCCGGCTCGGGCCTCACCGGTGGCTCGGGAGCAAACGCCGCGAGAGAGATATTGAAGCAGTTGGGAAAGTGATGAGGTCAGTGTGTGAAGAAAAAGAAGATTGGCAAAGCGACCAAAGTTCCTAGAACAGTAGACGAATACCTCGAAGGCGTCCCCGAACCCGCCCGCACAACCTTAAACAAAGTTCGAGCAGTCATTCGCTCCGTCGCCCCGCCGGAAGCCACCGAGGGCATCAGCTACGGCATGCCGACCTTCAAGTACAAAGGCATGCTCGCGAGTTTCGCCGCTTTCTCCGATCATTGCAGCCTGTTCCCCGGCGCCGGTCCGACCATAGAGTTCAAGAACGAACTCAAGAACTTCCAAACCTCGAAAGGCACCGTCCGCTTCGCACCGAACAAGCCTTTACCTACCGCTCTTTTGAAAAGGTTACTGAAGGCGCGGACCGCTGAGAACGAACTCAAGAAAAGCCGCTGACCAAGCTGCCGTGGATCATGAAAAACTCTGCCATCCTCCTCGTCAGTTGCCCGGACGCCAAAGGTGAAGTCGCCACCATCGCCGACTTCGTCTATCGCCACGGCGGCAACATCCTGCACGCGGACGAACACGCCGACGAAGAATCCGGCCTGTTTCTCATGCGCGTCGAGTTCGACCCCAAAGATTTCGACATTGATCTCACCGATAAAGACCTGGCCGACTTCGCCAAACATTTCTCGCCTATCGCCGACAAATTCAAGATGAAGTGGCGGCTGGCGCAGTCCTCGCATCGCCCGCGCATGATCATTCTGGTTTCGAAATACGATCACTGCCTGGTCGATCTCCTCTACCGTCACCGGAGCGGCGAGCTAACCTGCGAGATCCCGCTGATCATCTCTAACCACCCCGACAACCAGCCCATCGCCGACTTCTACACAATCCCGTACTCAGTCGTCTCCATCACAAAAGACAACAAGCACCAGGCTGAAACCCAAATCCACTCACTGATTGAAGCTCACAAAGCCGATTTCATGGTCCTCGCCCGCTACATGCAGATTCTCTCCAACGATTTCGTCAACCGCTATCCCCAACGCATCATCAACATCCACCATTCGTTTCTGCCCGCCTTCGTCGGCGCGCGGCCTTACCATCAAGCCTTCGAGCGCGGCGTAAAGCTGATCGGCGCAACCAGCCACTACGTCACCGAGGTCCTCGACGACGGTCCCATCATCGAACAGGACGTAGTCCGCGTCTCCCACCGCGACACAGTCGAAGACCTCATCCGCAAGGGACGCGACCTCGAGAAAGTCGTGCTCTCCCGCGCCGTCCGCTGGCACGTCGAAAACCGCGTTCTTCTCTACGGCAATAAAACGGTGGTTTTCTAGAGCTTTCCCGCCCACGCGGAAGGCCATGTACTTCCAGAAAACGGAAGCAACAACTTAGTAGTCTCGCTCCGGTGGTAACTTGCGGCACTGGTGACTTTCGTCTTTACTTGAACGCAGTAAAGAATTCCCCCAACCAACGGGGAGGATCTCGCTCACGGAGCGTCTCTTGGCCGAGGATCTTAAGTTTGAGCTGGCAATCCTGGCGACAGTCCAGGGTTTCTACCAGAAGCTGATGCGAGACGCGCTCGGCGGGGACGTCCCCGTTCCGAGCGGGCTCGATGAGGTCTCGCTCCGCCACTCCGAAGGGGATCTGCCCGAAACTCTTTCCCGAATGTATCGATGGCTGCATCTGCTCGACATGGCCATCACGCCCGCGATGCTGCGCCAGGCCCTTACTCCAGACACAGATTCCGAAGTTGCCGAGGCTCTGCTGCGTTACTTTGTGCGCCGCCGCGAGGCCAGCGAAATCAACCGCGATAAAACCGACCTGATTGCAACATTCCTTTACCGCCATCCTCGCGTTCAGGGTCAGTGGCAGCAGCACGGCTACGGACTGGACGGAGCGTTGCCGCTCTCGCCGTTCGAAATCGCCCTCATCGAAATTCTGGCCGATACCGATGTACCCTCGCTGCCGGAAGAACACGTGCAGCTGCTGCGGAACTTTGATCCCTTGCGGGAAGAGATTGCCCGCTATCGTGATTTCAATTCGCTAATCGATTCCGGCATTGTCTCGCGCGTGCGCGAGTTAAAGCGCTGGTTGGATGCTTCGTTCTATCATCCCGGAGTGCTGGCCACGGTTGCCGCGCACAATGCCGCGTTCGGCGCACGCTTTGACCAGCTCTTCACCAAAGCTCTGGGCGAGATCAAACAATTTGCGCAGGCTCTGGACGAGATGGGCGGCAGCATTCTAAGCACCGTCGACGGCGTGGAAGTCACCGTCGAGCACGTGGCCGCAATCGAGCAGAAAGAAATGCTGCAGGCCGATTACAACGGTGCGCTGGAAAAATTTCGCCGCGTGTCACGTTTGAAGAAGGAGCTGGACCGGCGCCCGCCCATCCGCCGATCGCTACTGGCGCCAGCAGCCGGAGATAAAGCACGGGCTTCCGGTGGAGCATCCGCCGCCGCTAAGCCGGCCAGGATTGCCGCTGCCAAAGCGGCTATTCCAGCTCAGGCGTTCCAGCCTCCGGCGATCACCGCACAGCAGATTTCCGCCGAAGAGAGCAAGCTGCGTCGGGTTGAGGAATCGATTCGCGTTTTCGTTCGCGTGGCCGATCCCAAGTACCGCCAGGTTGTACCCATGCGCTTCTTCAATCTGACTCTAACCGCGCCCGAAGCCGATGCTTACAATGCCAGCTTCCTCGAAGAGAAGAGCCTTCGCGCCGACGTCGCGCGCACATTGATTCGCCTGGTTTCCTGCGTGGCTCGGGTCAATACTGAACTCGAAGAACTCAAACGCAGCCAGAGCATGTCCTCGCTATGGAAGCTGCACGCTGACGCGCTCGTAGTCCTGCTCGACATCGCCAGCACCACGACGGA
>DATHMS010000179.1:0-70448 GCA_035486795.1 Candidatus Sulfotelmatobacter sp.
AAAATCGAACTGCCCAAAAAACGGCAGGTCGTGAAATTCGACTTTCGCGTTCCTCCGCGATCCGGCGAACAGGTGGCCGTGATTGAGAATCTGCATAAGAGTTACGGTCCGCGTGTGATTTATGAAGGATTCAATCTCACCATCCGTCGCGGAGAACGCTGGGCCGTCATGGGGAGAAACGGCGCGGGCAAGACTACGCTTCTTAAAATGATTGCCGGAGCCAGTGCTCCAGATGCGGGAAGCGTGCGGCTCGGCGCCAGCCTGAACATGGGATACTACGCGCAACAGTCGCTCGACGTTCTCAATTCCGATCTCACCGTCGCCGAACAGTTGCAACAAGATTTTCCCCAGGACAGTATCGGAGCGCTGCGGAACCTGGCGGGAGCATTCCAGTTCTCCGGCGACGACACAGATAAGAAGATCCGCGCACTCTCCGGCGGAGAAAAGTCGCGGCTGGCCATCGCGCGCATGCTCTTCAACCCGCCGAATTTTCTGGTGCTCGACGAACCGACGAATCACCTGGATCTTGCGACCAAGGAGATGCTGGTGGACGCCCTGAAGGATTTTGAAGGCACCATGATCTTCGTATCGCACGACCGCATGTTCCTTCGCGGTCTTGGCTCACGTGTGCTGGAACTGGGCGGTGAGAGCGGCGCGGACCGCCATCCCACTGTTTATCCTGGGTCATACGTTGAGTACGTGCAGAAGCTAGGACATGAGGCGCCTGGCATCTATTCGTAGTTTTGTGCAGGGCTTTTGTGCAATGTCTCGCCCGATGGATATCGAAGCCTTCGATGCTGCTAGAAATCACGTGGCAGAGAAGATGACCCACAGAAAGGGACTTGGTGAAAGTCGCCACCTTTAACATTAATGACATCAATAAGCGGCTCGACAACCTCCGGGCTTGGTTAGCAAAAGCTGAACCGGAGCTGGTGAGTCTCCAGGAGCTCAAGGCGGAGCAGCAGGCCTTTCCCGTGAATGCCGTCCCCGCTCTCGTAGATCTCCGGCCCAGTGGACTAGGCTGAATCCGCGGCAGATTCCATCTATAATGCTGCTCTGGGGTTGGGTCTCTTGGCCAGCATGCTTACCGAACCGCAATCCGACAATCTGATCAGAAGTGCCGGGGAGCTCAATTTTGCTCAATGAATCAATACAGGTGAATGTTCGTAGGATGAAGTGGGCGTGTCTGGTAATTGTCGCGACCGCAACGGTTTTTGCAAACAGTTGCTCGAGCTCTCAGGCGAATAATCTTAAGGCAGGCTTCTCGAAACCGGTACCCGTGCACGTGTATACCGTAGCCGAGGAAACAACCCGGCGCCGTGTGCAGGCTGTGGGCTCCCTGTTTGCGCTCGAGGAAAGCACACTGAGTGCGCAGGTGGAAAGTCGTGTCGATAAGGTAATGGTAGACGTTGGCGATGTCGTGAGCGAGGGTCAGCCCCTGGTTCTGCTCGACCAGAGAGAACTGCAGTTTGAAGTGGAGCGACAGCACGGATTAGTAAAGCAAGTTCGGGCTCAGCTGGGCATCGGTCCGGACGATCCGCTACCCACGGACCCTAAGAAAATGGCTTCGGTACAGCGCGCTGAGGCGGATCTGTTTGATGCTTTACGAAAGGATGGCCGCGCCAAAGACATGTTCAAGGACAACCTGATTTCGCAACAGCAGTTCGACGAGGTGGAAAGCCGCTATCACAGCGCGCAGGCGACCTATGATCTGGCACTGCAAGACGTCGAACGCTTGAAGGCTCTGCTGCTTTCAAGCGAAGCGAGTGCGGCGCAGGCGGAGAAAAAATTGGGAGATGCCACGATTCGAGCCCCGTTTCCGGGTGCTGTCGAAACGCGCAGTGTTCATCCCGGCGAATACTTGCGGCTCCAAAGTCCGATCATGGTCGTGGTGCGAACCGATAGCCTGCGTGCGCGGCTGGCTGTTCCAGAGCGTTGGGCAGGGCTAGTTAAGGATGGGGCCATCGTCGATCTGCATGTGGAGGCGTTCCCGGGTGAAACTTTTGAAGGGCATATTTCGCGGATCAATCCGACCGTCTCCCAGGACTCGCGCACGTTCGAAGCCGAAGCTCTCCTCGACAACAAGGCGGGGCGCCTGAAGCCTGGGTTCTTCGTTCAGGCTTCCCTGCCCAGCGAGAAAGAAGACAAAGCGATTTTTGTGCCGGAGCCGAGCGTCAACTACCGCTATGGTGTCTACAAGGTTTTCCTGGTCACTGGGAATCGGGTGGCCGAGAAACAAATCCTCCCGGCAGGACAGACCGAAGACGAGCGAGGCCGGCGCTTCGAAGTGGCGGAAGGATTGAAACCTGGCGACCGGGTCGCCACGCCTGTTTCCGGAGATTTGCACGACGGCGATACCGTGCAGGAACAACTCGAAGGAGCTTCGCCGGCAGCCAAGTAAAATCTGGTTGAGCGTCTCGACCTATCCCATGAAAATCGCCGAAACTTGCGTGAAACATCCCGTCTTCACCGTGATGTTGATCGCATTCTTGCTGACTCTAGGCGTGTTTTCCTATCGCGGTCTGGCTGTGGATCTGTTTCCCAAAGCCGATCCAGCCACTGTTAACGTCGAAGTGACACTGCCCGGCGCCACCCCGGAAGAAATGGTCACTGGAATCGTGCTGCCGCTGGAAGACGCGATCTCATCGGTTAATGGAATTGACGAAATGAGCGTCTACGCTTCGCAGGGGCTGGCAGACATCACTTGTACTTTTGTCCTGGAGCGCGATATTGACGGTGCGGCGCAGGATATTCGGGAAAAAGTGGCGGCAGCGGTGAACCGGCTCCCGCGTGAAACACTCCCGCCGGTCATCACCAAAGAGGATCCGCAATCCGATCCGATTATGACCTTACTGGTCAGCGGTCCCATGAGCCGGCGGGAGTTGACCGAGATTGCAGACAAGCAAGTGCGGCGGGCCATTCAGACGGTGAACGGCGTCGGCAGTGTGGAACTGAATGGCGGGCAGGCGCGGCAGATCAGAGTACTGATCGATGCGCAGAAACTCACCTCCCACAACTTCACCGTACTTGATGTGCGCAATGCTCTGCAGCGCGAAAATATCGAGGCGCCGGGAGGGCGCATGATCACAGGCCCGCAGGAACTGGGGCTGCGGACGCTGGGCCGGGTTACTTCTGCCGATCAGTTCAGCCAGATCGTCGTCGGCACTCATGGCGGCATACCGGTGCGGATTCACGATGTGGCGCAAGTGGAGGACGCAGCGCAAGAGCTTCGTACCTGGTCGGCATTTTTCAACAAGACAAATCCCGGAGAGGATGTCGTCAGCATTCAGATCCTGCGCCAGTCCGGCGCGAATACCGTCCGCGTTGCTGACAACGTACGGGATCAGATTGAGCAGTTGCGCTCGCAGATGCCTCCAGGTGTGCAGCTGCTAATTGTTCACGATGTTTCTGACTTTATTAAGGCCTCGGTTCATTCCCTGATCGAGCATCTGATCCTGGGCAGTATTTTCGCCAGCGCCATTGTCTGGCTTTTCATACGCAACTGGCGTGCGGTTCTGATCGCCGCTGTTGCCATTCCCAGTTCGATCATCGCGACCTTCACGTTGATGCGAGCTATGGATTTCTCGCTCAACAATATGACTCTGCTCGCGCTCACGCTGGCCGTGGGTATTGTCATCGACGACGCCATCATTGTCCTCGAAAACATCGTCCGGTTCATGGAAGACAAAGGACGCGATCGGGTGCAGGCGGCCATTGAAGCCACTCAGGAGATAGGTTTGGCGGTCATGGCGACGACTCTATCGCTGATCATCATCTTTCTTCCGATCGCTTTTATGAACGGATACGCTCGGAAGTATGTCAACTCTTTCGGCTGGACGATGGCTATGGCGATTCTGGTCTCGCTTCTGGTCGCCTTTACGCTTACCCCGATGATGAGTTCCCGCCTTTTGAAGGTGGACGAAAAGAGCGAGTCGCATTCTCGCGGATTCCTGTACTCGGTGGAAGAGACTTACATGAGGATGCTGCGATGGTCGCTCGCACATCGAGGGGTGCTGGTAATGATTTGTCTTGCGACGTTTCTCTCCACATTCGCCTTGTACCATCTCGTTGGTCGGGACTGGATTCCAGCCGACGACCAGTCTGAGTTGCAGAGTTCCTTCACTCTTCCCGAAGGCACTTCGCTGCAGAAGACAAGCGAGATCGCGTCAGATATGGCACGGCGTGTTTCGGCCTTGCCGGAAGTGGCGTTTGTGCAGTGCTACACTCACGGGCCAACCAATCACGCTCACCTTTTTATCGGACTTGTCCCGCGCAGCCAGCGGAAATTGAGCCATTCGCAATTGGCGACAAGAGTGCGGGACATTCTCGCGACTTACCACAACGTCACCTACAACGTCCGATTACCCTCGGTGTTGGGAGGCGAGATCTATTTCCCGATCTCCGCGGTGATCCGTGGCCCGGACCTCAATCAGCTGGCCGAAATCAGCAAACAGGTCGCCGACCGGATGAGAAATTATCCGGACCTCGTCGACGTCAACCCCAGCCTGAACCTGAACACGCCTGAACTGCAGGTCAAGGTCGATCGGCAGCGCGCCGCCGATATTGGCGTTCGGATGACGGATATCAGTGATGCGGTCCGGCTGTTCTACTCCGGCGAGGACGAGATAACGCGTTTCAAAGAAGGATCCGAACAGTATCCGGTCACCATGCAGCTGCTGCCGGAGCAACGTGACAATCCTGACGTTCTTAGCCGGATGATGGTCCCGTCGTCGAAGCTTGGCCAGGTGCGCCTGGAGAGCGTGGCGAACATTGGGCGGGGTTTCGGTCCCGCAACCCTCTGGCGATACAATCGCGAATTTGAGGTCAGCGTTTATGCCAACGTCAACACCGGCTATCCTCTGGATATGGCCGCAGCTCATACTATCCAGTCCATTCACGAAATTGGTTTGCCGGCGGGCTACAACTATCTGTTTTCCGGGCAGGTGAAGGTTCTGGAGGAGACGACCTGGAACCTGCTGCTCGCAATGCTGCTCGCTTCCATCTTCATGTACATGGTTCTTGCTGCTCAGTTTGAGAGCTTCTCTTATCCCTTCATCATCATGCTGACGCTTCCGCTCAGCGTGCCATTTGCACTGTTTTCCCTATGGATTACCGGCCGCGCCTTAAGTCTCTGGAGTGCCTTGGGCATGTTCCTGCTATTGGGCATCGTGAAAAAGAATGGAATCCTCCAGGTGGACTATACGAACCGCCTGATGGCAGAGGGTTTGCCGGTTCGCGAGGCTATTCTTGAAGCCAACCGTGTGCGCTTACGCCCGATTCTGATGACGACGCTCTCCATCATCGCCGGGTTGATTCCAGTCGCCATCGGCATAGGCGCCGGTTCGGAACAGCGCGCGTCCATCGCGGTCACCATTATCGGAGGCCAGACTCTTTGCCTGTTGCTGACCTTGCTGGTGGTCCCGGTCGCTTATTCCTATTTCGCCGAATTGGAGGCTCTGCCCTGGGGGCAATGGATGGGTCGGGTCTTTAAACGGGCCCGCCATCCGAGTAGCTCGTCTGACGAGGTCTAATGAGTTTCAGAAGAAAACTGACGGGGCATCTGCACAAGAACTATGAATGGGAGCTGCAAACCTACTGCGCCAGCCCCCGGCTGATGGCGGCCTTGATAACAGCATCGCTATCTTGATTCCATCCTTTGAACTGCGCCGAGATGATTCCATCCTTGCTGAGCACAAAGTAGCGGGGGAAGCCATCTACGGCAAACGCGGTGCGCATCGAGCGATCGCCGTCGTAGACCTGGCTCCAATTGCTCTGGAGGAACTGCTCCCACTGCTCCTTCGGGTCATCTTCGTCAATGCTGATAATGACAGCTTTTTCAGGGTCGACGCTGGCGGCCAAAGATCGCAATAACGGCAACGATGCGCGGCAGGCCGTGCACCATGTACCCCAGAAGTCGAGCACGACCACCTTACCCTTGAGCGCATCAAGATTGATTTTTTCACCACTGCGGAGCGTGGTGGAGAATTCCGGAGCAAAGTCTTTGCGCACCCGGCTGGGATCATCAATGAACCTTTGGATCTCACGCTCTCGCGGCGTGGCTGCGAACCGGGATATCACTCCTTTAGCGTGCCGGTGTCCCCTCTGTTAAAGACAATAGCGACGGGCTGGAGCCCGCGCGGGCCCAGTTCCTGGTTAAGCTTGTTGAGGGTTTGAATCACGTCCATGCAGTGTTGCGACCTCAGGAAGAGGAACTCAATTACTACCACTTTGCCTCTAAGACTGGAGAGTTGCGTGATCTTGCCTGAGGGTTCATAGATGGCGAAATCCGGAGATTTGCGCGGCACCAAAGCTGGAGGCGTGGACAGGGCCGGCATAGACAAACTCAGTAGAAGAAAGACATAGATAACTGTCTTTGGCAGAATCCTCTTGCGCAGTATTTCCATCGTTGGCCTCCCGGAGCGGCTCACTTACTTAATCACGGATACTTAATCACACAGTTCTTTGTCAGGCCTGATTCCACTTATCGATGATGCCTTGCGCTTCCACACCGGCTGCTGCCACGGCATCCTCAGTGCTCATTCTTCCTATAACTGCGGCGATAAACATGCGGGGAATGAGGTAGCCAGTGAAAATTTCCATGGCTGCCGGGGTCGAGTGGGCAGGGACGCCGATGTTCTTGGTCCAGTAACCCGCATCCTTAAGCGGCTCGAACTTGTCGGCGGGGTCCTGCTCCATTAGCCGAAGAAGTTTGCAGAGGCGTACATCTTCGACAGAGGTTTGTCTGAGAAGCGACACTCGTTTCGACGGCAGCTAGGTCTTGCTTTGCGGTTCCCGCTTCATTCAGAGGAGCGCAATTGGCTGCGTTCCTTCTGGACTGCGACGGAAACGCGGACATAGAAACATCTCCTCCCATAAGAACTCGAGGCGTGAAGCTCCGATTTATTCTTGAACGAACAGGTTGCGAACATTTCCAGTTTCTCCCCCGTTAAGTTCTTGTGAACATATGTGCTGACCTCAAACATGGCGGTTCGGATGTAGTCCGTTCGACGGATGTGAAGAAACGCCAAACGTCTTCAATTCGCAGTTGGTATCTGCGCAGACACGCGACTTCTAGTCCTTGCAAATGCCCGCCCAAGTGCGCACACCCCGCGAGGACGGATCAGAGAGAGGTGAGACCCCGTTTCTGCCGACTCTTTCATGGCTGAAGTTGGAAAGGATGTGTACTGCAATTCGGTTGCAGTTCATGCAACAATGTTTTTTTATTATGAAAGGCCAAACCGGAAGATATTTCCTTTATGTTTTCAGGCGCTTAGGCTTCCCTGCAACCTTTGTGTAAACGCGGCCGACAGTTACGAATTTCGGATAATAGATCGAGTAACTTCAGAATGAATCCTATACCCGTGAGTGCAGAAATCATTGGGGCAAAGATATGCTGTTGTCTCTGCGCCTTTGCTCAGATGACCGGTCAGAACACTCGTAGGCTCCGGCTCCATATTGCCCGCAGGAGGAAGAGGTGATTCCTTTTGGCGCACTGCAGGCCGAACTGCACCCTCCGCGCCGTAGTACATCTACGAACTCCCTGCCACCGGTTTCCTCGGTGCAATGTTCTGATTCAGCCGGAAGAAGTTGTTGGGATCATAGTGCGACTTGACCGCTACGATGCGGTCCCATCGTTCGTGATAGGCCTCAGGCACGCGATCCTGTTCATCGCCACTCATAAAGTTTATGTAAACACCGGGTTTCATCGAGGGCCGAAGTTTGTGGAAGATTCCGCGAATCCACGCAACATTGCAGGCATCGGCGGATGGCTCCGACCAGTTCGCCAGCAGATTCAGAATAAAAGGAGAACTGCGATCACCGAATGCGGTTTCGTCCGCTCCGATCCGTGCCGCGGCGCCACCAAGATAGGCCAGTTCGATCTGGGTTTCAGAGGATGGGATCGCGGCCAGTGCTTCCAGCAGGCGATCAATACTGCTGTTGTCGAGATAGCTGAAATAACCCGATTTTGTGTAGTAGCGGCGGCCATGGGGAAAATCGGCATCGGCCATGGTTTGCAGCTTGAGAAACGGCACGATCTTGCTGCTCACAGAATCCGGGCTACACAGGGAAAGTGCGCGCTGCAGATGGGGACGCCCGGCTTCGGGATCGCCCGTCCAAATCAAAGAACTGCCGGCCACGGGATGTCCGCGGAGTTCGTGAGGCACCTTCTCTCGATGCGGAGCAAGGCGAAGATCAATATTCCACTTCAAGTCGATAGGCGCCTCGGCCATGAAGTCTCTCCAGCACTCGAGTAGTCCACGAATTTTGGGCTCCGGAGTCAACCCTTCAGCAAGGACCACAGACGTCAAAAGATGGAGCTTCAGTTCGAATTCTGTAACCACCCCGAAGTTCCCGCCACCCCCACGCAATGCCCAGAATAGATCTGGATTCTCCTTTAGGTTGGCGCGCACAAGAGAACTATCTGCAGTTACAAGAGTGAACCCCGCGACGTTATCGCATGACAATCCAAATCGCCGGGTGAGCCATCCAGTACCCCCACCCAGGATCAGTCCGGAAGCTCCGGTGTGAGAGACGACGCCGGAGGGAAAGACGAGCCCTGCTTTCTGTGTTGCAGTATCAATCGACCCCAACAGGCACCCTCCGGCGACTCTGGCCCGGCGCGCTTCGGGATCAACCGTGACCTGGCGCATTCTCGACAGGTCAATCACCAGACCGCCATCGCAAGTGCTGAAACCTGCCAGACTATGCCCCCCACAGCGGATAGCAGCAAGGATCCCTGTCTCAGAGGCGGCGCGGATCGTGCTTTGCACATCGCTCACGTCTGCACAGCGCGCGATAATGCCTGGCGCGCGAGCTACCATTGCGTTCCAAATCGCACGCGTGTCTTCGTAGCCGCTATCGCTGGGACGCACTAGATCACCTTTGAATCGCCGGTGTAGTGACGAGTAAACCTCTTCGCTGGCTTCGATCATTGCGTGACTTCCATGCAGAACGTCTTTGTATACCTCGCGGTTGGTGGTCTCCTAGATGGTCTTGCGCCGCTGGCTACGCAGGTACAAAAGTGAGATAAGACCCAAGAAAACAGAAAATGCCGGCACGGACCATTGCAATCCATCTACGAAGAAAGTTGTGACTGAGATCGCTAGAAGTAACACAATACCGATAACGGTGAATAACGGATGAGCCCACAGACGCATGGGCAAGCTTATTAGCCGCTCACGCGTAATGGCTCTGCGAAAACGGAGGTGGGTGTTGAGAATCACCAGCCAGACAAAAAGCATTCCGGCGACTGCAGTCCCGTAGAGGGTGAGAAAGGCATTCCTGGGAGCGAAGATGGCCAGGAGAATAGCTGCGATAATTCCTGCGGTTGAAGCCAGCAGCGCGCGATGGGGCACCCCGTTGCGGCTCACTTTTCCCATCCATTCCGGGGCATAACCTCCCTGCCCCAGAGAAAAAAGCATCCGCGTTGAGAGGTAAAGGTTAGTATTTACGCTCGACAGTGCCGCCATGAGCACGACGAAGTTCATAATCGCGGCCGCGAACGGTATGTGAGCGGCAGCGAATGCGGTCACAAAAGGACTGCCAGAAACAGTGGACGAAGCACTCGTCTGGTTCCACGGCACCATCGTCACCATGATCGCGATGGCCAGCACGTAAAACAAAATGAGCCGCCACACGATGCTCTTCATTGCGTGTGGAATGGTCATCTCTGGATTCTCAGCCTCTCCCGCCGTGACCGCGATAATTTCCACTCCCATGTAACTGGTGACTGTGATGGTGAGCGAGAGCCAGACTCCTTTCCATCCCGCAGGCAGAAATCCTCCGTGCTGGGTTAGATTGGTCAAGCCGATTACGCTGCGGGAACCCACTCCAAGAATCAAAGATATTCCAACCGTGATGAAGGCAATGATGGCCGCGACCTTGATCATTGCGAACCAATATTCAAACTCACCCAGGCGGTTGACCTGCATGGAATTTAGCGCCACCAGAGCGGCTGAAACCAACACGACCCAAATCCATTGCGGAACAGTCGGAAACCAAAAAGAAATATAGATGCCGGCGGCGGTGACCTCGGCGCCGATGGCGATGATCTGTGCAACTCCGTAAGTAGCTCGAACCGAAAAACCAGCCCAGCGATTGAGGTACTCTTCCGCGTAGACTCCGAAGGCACCAGCGACAGGATGGACGACCGCCATCTCCGCCAGCGCATAGGACATGATCAGAGCGATGCCAGCCCCCAGAAGATAGGAAAGAATGACGGCGGGCCCGGCGAGGCGAATGGTGACGCTGCTTCCCAAGAATAGACCGACTCCGATGGCGCCGCCGATGGCCATCATGGTGAGCTGCCTTTGGCCCAGCCGGCGGTGGAGACCTTCGACTTCGCGCGCGGGAAGCGCCTCACCGGTCAGCGCGGCCCCGGCCGCGGAGCGTGGTTGATCAGTCATATCTGCCAACGCTGGCAGGGGCAAGGACCATAAGATCGATATTTTTCTTGAGAACTTCCACGACCGCGTTTACGTCGTCCATGGTGTTGTACACGTGGAACGATATGCGCAATCCGTCGTGACGATTCGAGGCGACGATGTTGCTTTCGGCGAGCTTCTGCACGAGTAAGCTTGAATCCTTGCACTGCAGCACGACCAGTGGCCCGGCGCTATCAGCGGGGGTTTTGCCCTGAATGCCCAGATCCTGGGCGCAGCGCAACAGCGATTGTGCGAGCTTCTTGATATGACCGGCCACATTCTCCATTCCGATTTCTTGCAGCAATTGGAATCCGGGAAGCGCCGCATAAACGTTGGGTACGGATGGAGAACCTGACTCGAATCTTCGCGCGGTGGGGGATAAATCGAACAGTTTGGGATCGTAGGCGAACGGATTTGTTTGCCCAAACCATCCCGTGACTGTGGGTGACAATGACGAGATTAGTTCTTTGCGCACGTACATGAAAGCCATGCCGGGCGGACCGAGCAGATACTTGAGGGTCCCGGTCACAAAAAAGTCCAGACCCAGAGCTTTCACGTCAACGGGACGGGTTCCGCAATCCTGATAATCATCCAGCATGACGAGCGCACCGGCGTGGTGCGCGATCTGCGTGATGGCGTTTACCTCGGAACGAAATCCGTTCTTGAAACAAACGTGGGTGAGCGGCACGATGAGCGTATTGCGGTCTACCACCTTCTCGTAATTGGCTGCCGGAACACGGTTGCCTTCTGCGCTCACAAATTGGACCTCGGCACCTCGAGGGCGTTGCCCGAGCCAGACATGGCCCATGGTTGGAAACTCGAACTCGCCCATCACGACTTTCTTTCGTTCTTTGAAATTAAGGGCGCTTGCGACGCCATTGATACCTGCAGACACACTGGTAACAATGGCAACTTCATCCGGGCTGGCGTTGATGAATTGGGCAAAGGCGGTTCGCGCCTCCTCATATCGATTCACCCACAGCTCCCAGGGCGAACCTTGCTCGTGCCAACTCGCGATAAACTCCTCAAGACCTGCCTGCACTGCGTCTGAGAGCGGCCCCTGAGAGCAACTGTTGAGATAGATCTTGTGTTTGAAGATGTTGAAGCGAGAACGAATCTCGCGAATCTGCGTGTCGGTCAGCATGACTCTTGTATCTCAGCCAGTACAGTTCCTAGTCTGCGTACCTCTTGGACGGTATTGTAGTGAACCAATGATGCTCGGACTGCGCCAGTCTCTGTGGGTAGCCCGAGCCGCTTCATCAGGCGCGGAGAATACATGTGGCCATCGCGCATGCCTATATTCTGTTTCGCGAGCTCTTCGGTAACTCTTGCCGGCGCTACCGTCGGCAAATTGAAGAGAAGCGTTGGCACTCGTTGCCCGATGCGCTCTTCCTCTGTAATCCCGTAGACGACCGCACCGCAATCGCTGAGAACCCGAAGCATTTCGAGCGAAAGCGACTCTTCGTAGGCACGGATTGCCTCGAAGGCATGTTGCAGAGCGGACCGCCTCGACTCTGACTTCGCCGTTGCATCATTTCCGGCCATGCCTCGTCCTAGCTTTTCCAGGTAGCCTACCGCAGCCTCCATCCCGGCTACGTTTTCATAAACAAATGTGCCGGCCTCAATCTTTCCCGGCGGTTCGTCGGGGATGAAATCCTCACGGAAGGTGGGGAGCCGTTCCAGCAGCTCGCGCCGTCCCCAGAGAAACCCCATGTGAGGAGCGAATATCTTGTAACCGGAACACGCCAGATAGTCGCAATCGAAGGCTTGGACATCGATCAGACCATGAGGCGCGTAGTGCACGGAATCGACAAAGATTTCGGCCCCGGACGCGTGCGCTACTCTTGCTGCCGCGCCGACATCCACGATCGAGCCGATGGCATTCGAAGCCAGCGTGCACGCCACCAGACGCGTCTTTGAAGACACCAAGGGAATGAGGTCGTCCACATGCAGATTCCCATCGTCTCTCATCTTCCACCAGGAGAACTTCGCTCCGTACCGTTCCAGTGCGAACCAGGTAGCGACGTTAGCCTCGTGGTCCATGTCAGTTAAGATGATTTGGTTCCGCTTGTCGAGGGTTTGTCCGATCGCGAGACTCACCATCCGAATGAAGGAAGTGGCGTTCATGCCAAACGCGATTTCGCTTGCATCGCGGGCATTCACAAGATCAGCGACGCTGATCCGGGCCCGCAAAATCATCTCGTCCACTTCGCGGCTCTTCGCGTAGCGTCCCCCTCGCTGCACGTTGCACTCGAGGAGATGATGATTCACCGCGTCAAGTACGGCGTGGGGAATCTGCGCACCGGCTGCATTATCAAAGAAGATGAAGCCCGGAGGGCGGGTCAACGCGGGAAAATCAGCGCGAACGGTGTCAACAGGAAAGGTCGCATTCGATGCGCGGGGGATTTCGGGGTTGAGAACATCTTGGGATTCGACCTCCAAATCTTGCTCCTGGTTACGTCTGAAAAGCCGGCCATAGAGTCTTGCAAAATGACCAGTGCCAAACCTATACTCCGCTGCAACAACTCGTCAACCTGAAAGCCAACCTATGCCGGTATCCGCGACCAACTCAAGGCTGATTTATGACGCTTTGAAGGAGTGCAACATTCGCCTGGTGTCGGCTCTGCCGGAAACCTGGCTCGTCCATCTCATCAGGTTGGCGGACGAGGACCCAGAAGTGATTTTGGTTCGTTTGGCAAAGGAGGAAGAAGGGGTTGGCATCTCGGCGGGAGCGCATTTTGCCGGCGTGAAGTCGGCCATGCTGATGCAGAACCACGGCTTTTTGGCATCCATTAACAGCATCGTTTCTTTCGCACATTTGTATAAGATTCCTCTCCTGATGCTTATCAGCTACCGCGGTTCTTTGGGGGAGCGCGACCCGTGGCAGACGCAAGGCGGCAACGTTACGGAGCCGCTGTTACGAGCGTTGCGTATCCCCTATTTTTTTCTGGACGCGTTGGACACCGTCAAGAAACGTATTCGGCAGGCGCAGACTCTCGCCGAAAGCAGCTTGCAGCCGGTCGCCCTTCTGCTGACACGCGACATGATGTGGGAGGAGTGATGCTCCGCCTCGATTGTCTTCGGTCGGTTTACTCAGAGCTGGAAGACTGTCTTGTCGTCACTATCATGGGAGCAGTCGCGGCTGAACTGCATTCTCTGGGTCACCGTCCCAATTTCTTCTACTTGCAACACGCGATGGGACTAGCCTCATCGACCGGGTTGGGCCTCGCTCTTTGCTTACCGGAACAAACAGTGGTCGTGTTCGATGGCGACGGTTCGCTTTTGATGAATCTTGGCAGCCTCAGCACCATGGCGCGCTATCACCCCAAGAAGCTGATCCACGTTGTTTTTGACAACGAAAGTCTCCTCTCCGTGGGAGGTTTTCCAACGGCGACGGGCACAGGTACAGACCTCGAGGGCATTGCGCGGGCCTCGGGCATTCCCCGAGTAACTACGGTCCGCAGCGTGGAAAGTTTCAAGGCGGCCGTGAGCGATGCCATGCAGGGAAGCGAACTCACAACTATTGTCGCCAAGGTCGACGCCGAGGGTCCCGCCGCCTACGTTACTGACCTGTCGTTGCTGGAGAATCGGTTTCAATTCCGCCGGCATATTCAGTCGCTTAAGAGCACTGAGATGAAGCGGCGATAGTATGCCGAACGCAAAGCTTGTGAGGAGCACTGATGTCTCTTGTCTTGTCTAAACTGCTTGAGGAACTTGTTTCTGGCCGGCTACGGGTGGTCGACCTGACCCAGCCCTTATCTCCGCAGACTCCTTTGCTGCCTCTGCCGACACAGTTCAACAACACTCCTGCATTCAAGATCTGGGAATTGTCGCACTATGATGAACGCGGCCCCGCCTGGTACTGGAACGGGTTCGAGACAGGCGAGCACACTGGCACTCATTTCGATGCTCCGGTCCACTGGGTCTCGGGGAAAGACCTTCCGAACAACACCGTGGATCGCATCCCACCGAGAAAGTTTGTCGGACCTGCTTGTGTGATCGATATCAGTGCCGAGGTGACGAGAAACCCAAACTATCTGTTGACGCCGGAGCGTATCGGCCAGTGGGAAAAACAGCACGGCCGTATTCCGGCGGGCGCATGGGTTCTGTTACGTACGGATTGGTCGAAGCGCATGGACGCCAAGGAATACATCAACCTCAAGGAGAACGGACCCCATACCCCTGGGCTGGCCAAAGAAAGTTCTGCCCTCCTTGCGGAGGAGCGGAATGTGCTGGGCGTCGGCGTGGAAACGGTTGGGACCGATGCTGGCCAGGCCGCTACCTTTGATCCACCCTTTCCGAACCACTATCTGATGCACGGCAGCGGCAAGTTTGGTTTGGCGAGTCTCGCCAACCTTGACCAGCTTCCACCAACTGGCGCCATCGTCATCGCTGCGCCACTGAAAATCGTCGGCGGCTCTGGCAGTCCGCTGCGAGTCATTGCCATCACACCCTGAAGAACTGCGAGCGTGTGTCTCGTTCAGTCATTCAGATCAGCTTACAGCCGATCGGCGATAGGGAATACAATCGGCGAGACAGTCGGCACCGCCTGGTGTGGTTTAACCGGCTTCCACATATTCCACTACGTACAGGACGATCATCTACTTATGCGATTTCTCATTTTCACTGCCCGGCAGCATCTTCGGCTCCTTGTGGCCTCATCGGTGGTTCTTTATGGTGGCTTGCTCTCTGCCCAGCAACCCTTTCTTACGGAGACGCAGTGGATACAGATGCGCGATGAGGCGAGCGGCACGGCTCCATATGAGAATTTGCGCAGCTTGACGAGGCTGCACCGGGTGCCTGCGACGCCGGAGTTCGACCAAGCCGCGGAGTTCATGCTGATGCGCGCCAAGGAGTACGGGCTGCAGGATGCGCACTCGGAGCAGTTCCCCATCGATGGCAAGATTCACTATGGACTGATGCGCTCGCATCTCGCCTGGCGCGTTGAGGCAGCCAGTCTATGGGAGCTTCAGCCTGAGCACACACTGCTGGGCGACTGGGCGACGGAGCCGATCCGGCTGGCTGACTACAGCCACACCGCGAACGCGGATACGCCGCTAGTCGATGTAGGCCAGGGAACGAGCGAAGCAGACTACGCAGACAAAGACGTGCGCGGGAAGATTGTTCTTGCCGATGGTGTGCTGGCGATAGTGCAGCGCATGGCGGTGATGCAGCACGGAGCGGTGGGGATTGTGAGCGACATGCCGAACCAGACGACGGCGTGGTCGGGGCTGGATACTAATATTGTGCGCTGGGGACATCTGGACGCGTCGCTGCCGAACGGGTTTGCATTTATGGTGTCGCGAGCAACGGCGACGGCACTGCGGGCGCAGCTCGCGAATGGCCAGACGGTGATGCTGAGCGCGCACGTGAAGGCGGAGGTGACGAATGGGCACTGGACGGTGGTGACGGCGACCATAGCGGGTACGGACCCGCACGCGGGCGAGGTGGTCTATAGCTGCCATCTCGACCATCAGCGACCGGGAGCGAACGACAACGCGAGTGGGTGTGTGACCATCCTTGAGTCAGCGCGTGTACTCAACCGCCTGATCGGAGGCGGCAAGCTACCGCGGCCTGCTCGAACTCTGCGATTTATCTGGGGACCGGAGGTCGAGGGGACGATGGCTTTCCTGAGCGAGCATCCTGATATTCGGCGCTCCTTGCGTGCCGATGTCCACATGGACATGGTGGGCGGTGATCCGTACAAGAACAAATCTATTCTGCACGTGACCGAGCCGCCATGGTCGCTACCGACCTTCGTGACCGATGTGGGCGAGTTGTTCGCGGAGACGATACGGGCTGGCGCGACGGCGTATGCCGGGAACGGTAATCATGCTGAGGCTGCCGTGCTCGAAGATCGCAATGGGGCTCCTGGGACGCGGAACGAGTTTCTGGCAGACCGAACGCCCTATGCCGAGGGCAGCGATCACGACGACTATGACTCGTCGACGATTGCGGTGCCGTCGCTCTACCTGCGAGACTGGCCCGATATCTATATTCACACGGATCACGACACGCTGCAGCAGATCGACGCTACCAAGCTACGGCGAGTTGCTTTGCTGGGTGCGGCTTCTGGATACACGTACGCAGCGGTCAATGCCGATGAGGCCGGTTCCCTGCTTTCGTTCTTCGCGGCCCGCGCTCAACGGCGGCTGGCAGAGGGTTTTGAGCGGGCGCAGGACCTCGCACAAGACAGCCAGCTATCGCCAAAGGACGCATGGTATGAGGCCCACAATTTTATGACACAGATGTTGCGGCGTGAGCAGGCAGAGCTTCGGTCGTTCTCCACGTATACGTTGAGCGATCCGGCGAAGGCGGCAGTGTTCGAGAAAGATCTTGATGCTCAGGCTGCAATGCTGAATAAATGGCTGGAGCACAGTGCGGAGATGCGCGGGGTTCACGACTTCCAGGCGCTGCCGCCTTGGCGCGCCGAGCCGGACGCGTCCCGGGTTCCGGAGCGCACGGCCCAGTTTGGACCACTCACCTATCAAAACGATGACGTGCTGCTGGACCGGTTGGGGAGCGAGCGCGTCGGAAAGATCAAGCTGCTAAGCGCTGGCTCGGACCGTCTCTTACGCGCGCAGGACCTGGGAGAGCTTTACGCCTATGAAATCGTTAACTTCGTCGATGGGAAGAGATCGGTGGGCGAGATACGCGACGCAGTGGCCGCGGAGTTTGGTCCGATCCCACTCGACATTGTGGCTGATTATCTGAAGGCCTGTGAAGAAGCTAAGATTGTGGCGCTCCACTAGCGCTCACATTTGGCTTCACGCTTTGTCAATTGACCATTTCTAACTGCAGGAGGCTGCACGATGAGCCGATGGGAATCCCGGGTTCGCTATAGCGTCTTTCTCTTCGTGGCCATTTTCGTCCTGGCGGCTCAACTGCCGTCTCAGAGCGGCGCCGGAGCCGCGCAGGGCGCGCTCGAACTTACCTCCGGTCTCGGGCGCAAGCTGTACTCGCTGCCGGATGACGAGAGCGTTATCAATGCTCGCAAGAGCCTCGCGGCAGATCCGAAGAATGTGGATCGGGTGCTGCAGCTTTCTAAAGCGGAGGCGGGGCGGAGGCAGTACAGAGAAGCGGTGACAACATCCACCGACGGCTTAGCTTTCGCTCCAAAGAGCGCGGAGCTTTATCTGGAGCGGGGTCACAGGGAGCTAGGGCTCCGCGATTTCAAGAGAGCCATGAACGACCTGGAGCAGGCAACACGGCTCGCTCCTGAGATGCTGGATGCTTATTATCACCTGGGCCTGGCGCATTATTTTTTGGGTGAGTTCGATGAGGCGGCAGCATCGTTCGACAAAGCTCGATCGTTAGCGAAGAGCAATGACAGCCTGATCGATTGCTCGAACTGGCTCTACGTGTCGCTGCGTCGTGCGGGCAAGGAGCAAGAGGCGGCGCAGGTTTTGACACGCATCACGCCCGAGGTCAAGAACACTGAGCCGCACCTGTATTTTTATCTGCGCCTTTTGCATTTCTATCAGGGACAGCTCACGGCAGAGGCGGCGTTGCCGCCCCCGCCTACGGGGCCGGAGGATCTCGAAGGCGAACTGGCTTTTGACACGGTGAGCTATGGTGTCGGGAACTGGAACATATATCATCACAATCGCTCCGAGGCGGTTGGCCTGTTCCGGAACGTGGTGAAGGGTGAGGCGTGGAACTCGTGGGGATTTATAGGCTCAGAACTGGAACTTCTCCGCGGGGAGAAGTAACGCAATCTTCGTCTGTGACGTAAGACTTGCAACAGAAAGCGACGACTCAGGATTGAGGGATCACACTATGCATCGGATTTCTCGAAGGACTTTCTTGAAGACGGCCTCAGCGTCGGTTGTAGGCGCAGCGTTATGGAGCAGCGCACCCCCACTCAGGGCGAATCCTCTGGGACTACCAATTGGGTTACAGCTGTACTCGGTGCGGGACATCCTGCCGAAGGACTACGAGGGAACGCTGGCACAATTGGCTGCGTTTGGCTATCGCGAGGTGGAGGCCGCGGGCTTCTTCGGCCACAGTGCCAGCGAAGTGAAGCAAGCGATGGATCATGCGGGCCTACAGTGCGTGAGCGCGCATTATGCGCTAAGGGACCTGCTGCCAAAAGTGGATGAAGTGATTCAGTTCGGCAAAGATCTGGGACTCAAGTACATCGTCTGCGCTTCGCCGATGCTGAAGGATCCGTCACGCGTGAAGGACCCCGCGTCCCGCGAGGCCCGGGAAATGATGACGCTCGAGGACTGGCGGTGGAATGCAGAGCAGTTCAATCGTATCGGAGAACGTGCGCACTCAGCGGGCATTCGGTTTGCCTACCACAACCATACGGCGGAGTTCCGCTCGGAGAACGGCACAGTGTTCTACGACGAAGTGTTGCGCTCGACCGATCCGGCAAAAGTGACCATGGAGATGGATTGCGGCTGGGTGGTAGTGGGTGGCAAGAACCCCGTGGACTATCTGACACGGTACCCGGCACGTTTCTCCATGCTTCACGTGAAAGACTTTAAGATGGGCAGCGCAGCATACACGAACTCTGAGCCGCCGCCTTCAACGGAGTTGGGACGCGGCAGTATTGACTATCATCCCATCTTCAAGGCGGCTAAGAAGGCTCCTCTCGAGCACGCTTTTGTGGAGCAGGAAGCGTTCGATATACCTCCGATGGAGGCGCTCAAGGTCGACGCCGACTATATGCACGCGCTGACAGTGTAAAGGCGTCCGCAGATTCCCGGGCAGGCGTCAAACATTTCTTCAGAACATTTTCTTTGGTTGCCCACCTGCCTCTGCCAAGTCGCGTAGGAAAATCGCTGTTCGCACACCTCTACGGCGCCACAATGTTTATTCGGTGAGGGCTCCACTATGGCCTTCAGTCGGAAACTCCCACGCGCTCAGTTTTCGCGCTGGCTTCGATCATGTCAATCACGCGCTCGCTGGGCGGAGCTTCCGTTTCGCGTGTTGTCGGCAGCGGCCCGTTGACCGTGAAATAATGCGCGCCTGCGACCAGCAGTTCTTCGGCCGGGAAGCGGGTGATTACCTCGTGTCCCGTCGGCGTCACCACGATTTCTTCTTCGATGCGGGCCGCGCTCCAGCCGTCGGTCGAGGGCCAGAAGGTTTCGAGAGCGAAGACCATGCCCGGCTCAATCGTCACTGGGTGCTCGAACGAAACCAGACGGCTGATCACCGGCTTCTCCCAGATGGCCAGGCCGATGCCATGGCCGTATTGCAGCGCGAAACAGGATTCTTCGTCGGGGAAACCGAATTCTTCTGCTTTCGGCAACACTGCAGCGATTTCGGCGGTCGTGCGTCCCGGACGCACCAGCTCGATGGCTGCGTCGAGAAATTCGCGGCAGCGCTTATAGGCGTCGACCATCGCGTGCGAAGCGTAGCCTACGGTGAAGCAGCGGTAATAGCAGGTGCGGTATCCCATGTAGGAATGCAGAATGTCGTAGTAGACGGGATCGCCCGGGCGCAGCACGCGGTCGGAGAAAACATGCGGATGCGGACTGCAGCGCTCGCCGGAAATCGCATTCACCGCTTCGACATATTCCGAACCAAGGTCGTAGAGCACCTTGCTGACCAGACCGACGGCCTCGCTCTCGCGCAGTCCAGGCTTCATGGCGCGATAGAGCTCGTCATAGGCGGCATCGACCATCATCGCCGAAGTGTTGAGCAGCGAGATTTCGTCCTGGGTCTTGATGACGCGGGCGTTCGACATGAGCTGTTGTCCGTCGACTACCGTGATCCCTTCGTGCTGCAGCGCGAACAATACCGGCAGTTCGATGATGTCGATGCCTAGGGGCTCTTTGTGCAGGCCGCGCATTTCGAGCTCGAGGCGAATCTTTTTGGCGACGTCTTCTGCGCGGCCCATCTCAGGAGTCATGGCGCCACGCAGCATGGAAATTCCTGCCCGCGAGCGCTCGCCGAGCCATGGGCAATTCAATTGATGGTGCTTCGCGGCCGAGCCGAAATCCCACAAGATGGGCTCGTCATTTTGCGGCAGCAGCGTGAAGCGGTTGCATTTATCTTGCGCCCACGAGCCAATGTGCGTCGAAGTCAGATAGCGGACGTTGTTCATGTCGAAGCAGAGTAGAGCGCCCATCTCCGACTTTGCGAGCAGTGCCTTTGCCTTGGCCAGACGCTCGCGGCGAAGGCGATCGAAGTCGATACGCTGTTCCCAATCGACAGCCATGGTTCCGTGAGTTTTTAGCGCCATAACAAACCTCCTGTAGAGACGATGCTTGCAACGTCTCTACTCCGCGTTCGAAACGGTCCCCCCCAAACTTTGCCGCATGCTGCCTTGCCGCTTCGAATACCGTCTGTTCCGTCGGAACCGTCGCATCTTTCAGCGGTGGAGTGACGGGATTGGAACGTGCAGAGCTCCCATTCTTTTGACCGCGGTGTCCAAGTCGTAGAATGCGCCATCGGCGATCACTGCGGCAAGTTCAGAGGTTACGGAACGGCCATGGCCTTCGTCGAGCATAATCACTCGCGACGTCTTCTTCGCCGAATTAACGTCGGGACAAGAAATCGCGATCCTCGAAACGGTTGGCATTCCATTCGCGGAGGGTGGCAGCTCTGGGTGTCATACCACCATACCTAATGACCGCGTTTTGGCTGCTCTTCAACCCAGACCCGCAGAAACCGCCCCCGCCAACACTGGACCTGCGGTATAGTAGCCAGACCATAGTCGGTTCCCCAAACCGGCCAGTGCGGGAGAGTACCCTGTGTATAAAGTCGTCCGAACCTCTCGGCTGTACGAGCAAATCGTCCAACAAATCGAAGAATCCGTCCTGAATGGATCGTTGAAACCTGGCGACCAGCTTCCTGCCGAGCGCGATCTGGCACAGCGTCTCGGTGTGAGCCGCACGGCGGTGCGCGAAGCGGTTAAAACACTGCGCGAGAAAGGGTTGGTCGAAGCCTATTCCGGCCGTGGCACATTCGTCACCGACGGAACCTCGCAAGCCGCGCGCCAGTCCTTCGACCTTATGGTGAAGATCGGCCAGCAGGAAGGCTCGCCGCACCTGGCGGAGCTGCGCTTGATCCTCGAACCAGGAATCGCCGCGATCGCGGCTGAGCGCGTCAAAGACGAGGATCTCATTTCGCTGCGCGAAGCAGTCGCCGTGATGGATCGCTCGCAGAAGGATCCTGCAGCGTACATCGAGGCCGATCTCGATTTCCATCTCGCGCTTGCCGAGGCGGTTGCCAATCCGCTGATTCTTTCCTTGATCGATTCCATCGTCGGACTACTGCGCGAGCAGCGCATAAAGATCTTTAACGTCGAAGGCGGTCCACAGCGCGGCCAGTTTCATCACAAACGCATTCTCGAGGCTATGGAGCGGCGCGATCCTGAAATGGCCCGCAGCGCGATGCGCGCCCATCTTGAGCAGGTACGCCAGGATTCGCAGGTTTCTTCCAGTGGTGAGTCTTCCGGCAAGCACACGCCAGCCGGTTCCAAAGTCACTGCATAACAAAACCGCAGGTGTGGTAACTGGTCAGTGCATGGCGAAAGTTCTAAGGTTGGAGGCGGATGGCAAGACTCGGTTTCATCGGATTAGGAGTGATGGGCAGCCAGGTGGTTAACCGGTTGCTCAGCAAAGGTCACACCGTCACCGGCTACAACCGCACTCGCGCCAAGGCAGAGTGGCTGGTTGGAAAAGGGATGCAGTGGGCCGACTCGCCGCGCGCAGTCGTGAGTTTCGCCGACTTCACCTTCGCCATGGTCACCAATGCCGAGGCCATCGCGGCCATCACTGAAGGTCCCGATGGAATGCTGGCTGGGCTGAGCGCGGGAAAGATATTCGTCGACATGAGCACGGTGAGTCCCACCGTGAGCCGCGCGCTCGCCGCCAAGGTCCGCGAAAAGGGCGCGGACATGGTTGACTCACCGGTCTCCGGCAGCGTGATCACACTGCAGGAAGGAAAGCTCTCGGTGATGGTCGGCGGACGCCGCGAGACTTTCGAAAGAGTGAAGCCGCTGCTGCTCGACATTGGCCCCAAGGTCACTTATGTCGGCGACAACGGTCTGGCTTTGGCGATGAAGATCGCTGTGAACCTGAGTCTGGCGGTGCAGATGCTGGCGTTTTCCGAAGGAGTGTTGCTGGCCGAGAAGAGCGGCATCGCACGCGAAACCGCAGTCGATGTGCTCACCCACAGCGCAATCGCGTCGCCGATGATTCAGTATCGGGGCCCTTTCGTGCTGCAGCAGCCGGAAGAAGCGTGGTTTGACGTCAACATGATGCAGAAGGATATGGTTCTTGCGATGAATCTGGGACGCCAGCTGGATGTGCCTCTGCTCTCGACTGCACTAAGCAATGAGATTCTGACCGCGGCACGCGGCATGGGTTGGACGAAATACGATTTTGCCTGCATGTTCGATGTGCTGGCCGCGATGGCGGGAGTGACTACCCCCGTGACCGCGGGACCGAAGAAGAAATGACGACCGCTAACGCCCGCACCAACTCAGAAGATAAACTTCAAGCCGAACTCCCCGATCCGCGGCATATGAACACCACTGGGGTGCAGAAAGTTGGTAGGCGCTTCTCCATTGTCCGCGTTACCGTTCACACAATCGTTAGAGCCAGAGTTTCCTGAGCCCGAGTCCGTCACATAACCACAACTGCTGTTGTTTACACCCGTCCATTGCGGATGGTTGAAAACGTTGAACGCCTCCGCACGGAACTCCAACGCCTTCGACTCTGTGACTTTGAAGCGCTTAAACAATCCCATATCGAAATTGAGACGGCCTGGTCCAGCCAGAGAATTACGCCCCGAGTCGCCAAAGGTGAGACCGGTGGGTTGCGAGTAAGCGCCCGGATTGTACAGCAAAGGACCATACACAATTCCCGGCACCTGGTTGAAAGTAGGTTTAGGACTGTGCGGATCTCCGACGAGATCGGCATAGGAGCCCGAACCGACGCTATTCCCCACCCCGGCATTGTCGTAGTACCCACCATTGATGATCGTGGTCGGTTCCCCCGACTGAGCCGTCGTGATGCCCGATATTTGCCAGCCTCCGAGCAACGATCCCTTCAGGCCTGGCGAATGCCGGAAAACCGGGAGGTCGTAAATGTAGCTGACGGTAAAAATATGGCGCTGATCGAAGCTGGAACTGGCCCGATAGGAAGCCAGATTGTAGGAATCGACGAATGAGCTGTCATACCGGTCCGAAGAATTGTCAATCGAGTGGCTGTAGGTATATGCGAGCGTCAGCCGAAGTCCGCCCGCGTTTCGCCTGCCCGAGACTTGCAGGGCGTTGTAGTTGGAGTTCGCCCCTCCGATGATGCCGTAAATAGAGTCGTAGCCTTGATAGGGACGAAACAAATCCGTAATAACGTTGCCGCAGGCGTTATTGAGATTGATAAGGGCCTGACCCGAGACGGGAGTTCCGTTCGCGAGGTTGTTAATCCCGTTCGACAGATTCTCGCAGTCAGCGTTGGCAATGAATTGCCCTGGCAAGTACGGATTTTCGCTGGCGGGTGTGGAATGAATTTGATTGCGATCGAGTTGCTGTGAGAGATGAGTCCCCTTGCTGCCGACGTAAGCTATGGTCACGATCGTATTGCGGGCCAGTTCCCGCTGAATGTCGAAATGGAATTGCTGGATGTAAGGCCATTGCGTGATGGTGGTTATGGAGGTCAACTGACTGACGCCGCCACCCAGGGGATATATCACAGGCTGATTGTCGGCGGTTACGCCGCCAATGTTTGTGTAGCCTGAAATGTACTGCTGCACCGGCGCGATGATACCGGGAGGATTTCCTTCTAGCGATTCTGTATTGGCGTCGTTGCCGTTCGCGTGCTCGAAGAAGATACCGTAGCCCCCGCGGAATGCGGTTTTCCCGTCCCCTTTCGGATCGAAGGCGAAACCCAACCTGGGTGCGGGGTTGAATAAGTGATTGGACTGGCAGCTGCGGTGCACTCCGTTGTAGCCGCAGTGCACCATTCCAGTCATGTTATTGACGCTTTGCCCAGGACCGAAGTCAAGCGCTCCAGTATTCTGATCAACCACGGGCGCATCAGCGGCTACGTAGGCATTGGGATCGAAGTTGTACGAATTTCCGTAACGTTCGTAATAGCTGCCGTACAAACTAACCCTCAGGCCAAGGTTCAGCGTCAGCCGCCTGCTGACTCGCCAATCGTCTTGTACAAAAGGTTCCAAGACTTTATAGCGGTTGTAATATTTCAGGTTTTGATTTGGTTGAGAAAAATTACTGATGTACCCCACCAGGAGATCGGCGAAAGGATTGCCCGTGCTGGAAAAAGGCCCTCCCGAAGGGCTGGCCTCATTGTAGGCAGTGCCTGCATTCCCGCCGAAACTCAGGCTGCCATTGGGTTCCTCTTGGGCCGGCTCGTTTTTCTGGATAGCTGCGAAATAGGCTCCGAATTGCAGATTGTGCCGGCCCTTGATCCAGGTCAAATTGTCGTGATAGGCATAAGTGGGGTTCGAGTTGGTCCAGGGCAAATAGCCTGGATCCACCGAGAAATAGAAGTTTCCGTTACCGCCGAGACTAATCTGCGGAATCGTTCCGTTAAAGCCGTTTTCAAAGATCCCTGTCATGGTCATGCTTGCCGGGCGCTGCCATGCTGTTCCCGTGTTGAAAAGATGCAAGTGATTGGATCCGTAGCTGAAGACGAACTCATTCAGCAGAGTGGGAGACATGGTGGCCGTCAAGTTCGTCACCAGGCTGATTCCGGGGCCCTGCAGCGTCCCGCCGATCGCCGGCACGTTCGTAGTCTGATCAGTCCATGGGGAAATGGGAAAACTCTGCGTCCATGAATCATGGATGAAGCGGATGTTCGCACGCAATTTAGAGTTGACATTGTCGTCGATTTTTATCATTTCTTCATGCCAACTGATGGGCGCAGCAAACGTCCCCACGAAAGCATGCCCGTCATTCGGCAAGGGAACATTTGCCATCAACGGGTTGGTGTTGGCTGGATCCATGAGATTGGAAGGAATCGTGTTGTTGGGAAAACCCAGATAGTAATTAGCGCCGTTAACATCCTGACCCGGCGAGGTGTATGCGGGGCAATTGGGGCTCACCACCTCCATGCCAATGTTAGTGACCACAGGAACAACGCCTGCTCTCACAAACGGAGTGCCCACAGCGGGACAGTCTTCGCTAAAGTTTCCGGCGCGCTCCGCAGCATCAGGGAGGTACAGCGTGGGGTTGTTGTAAACGTACGGGACATTTTCCCGGCGAAATTCCTGCGACCAGAAAAAGAACAGTTTGTCCTTCTTGATCGGGCCACCAAGGATGTATCCAAAATCGTTCTTGTTGTAGTAGCTTTTTGCCTGTCCGGGCAAGTCGAAGTAGTTGTGGGCGTTGAAGGCGGCGTTGCGGATGAACTCGAAGGCATCGCCGTGGAACTGATTGGTGCCTGACTTAGTGACGGCCTCAATGGTGCCTGACCCGTTACGTCCGTACTGCGCGCCGTAGGTCGAAGTAAGCACGCGAACTTCCTCAAGCGCGTCGATATTGGGATAGACGTTGATGTTTGCGTTGCTGCCGGTATCGAGCACCTCGCCACCGTCAATCTCCCAATTATTGAACTCGGTGCGGCCACCGTTGACGGCATAGGACACACTCCCTTGAGGCCCAACGGTTCCTTCATCTTGTCCCGTCTGATCGCTGACCCCGGGGACAAGTTTGATGAGCGTGGTGAAATCGCGCCCATTCAACTCGAGTTGGCTGATTTGTTCTCCTGTAATCGTGCCCGCTAACTCTGAGGATTGAGTCTCGACCTTGCCGACCGAGCTTCCTTCCACAACAATCTCACTGGTTACTCTGCCGATTACCAGGTTCGTGTCTACCCTCAGCCTTTCGCCCACCCGGAGAATGACCCGTTTGGCTTCAAATCTCTTAAAACCGGGTGCCGTGATGGTGACGTCGTAAGTGGCGGCGCCGAGGCCCGCAACCAAATATTGGCCGTCTGAGTTGGACGTGGTATTTCGCCTGAAACCTGTGGCCGGATCGCTTAACGAGACCAGGGCCCCAGAAACGACCGCGCCACTATCATCAAGCACCGTGCCGGTGATAGAGCCAGAAGACTGCGCGAAGAGAGGGAGCGCAGCGAGAACAATATACGACAGAGCGCATACCGGCCCGGATCTTAGAATCATGCTCCTGTCTCCATTTGATGGCCCACACACCCGCGTTCAGAAGTGGACAGCAACCGGCTGCCAACGAATTACCCGCAGTCGAGCCCTCGAAGGGGCGCGAGCGGGGGTTCATAGAGAATCGTTGCAAAATTGACGGTCCATCGTGGGTTAAACCGGGCTTCGGTGTCAAGACAAAGTTCCCATAAGCTAACTACATGAACCTGAGGCTGTGGCTCTTTCTCTTCCAGAACCGAAGGCTTATGATGTCGTGCACGGAGTAGCGGATGGCGTTCGTCCCTAACCACAAGGACGCAGTTACCCAGCTCAGTGTTCTCTGGATTACCGCCGGCCTGGGCTGTGATGGGGACACGATTGCGATAACTGCAGCTACCCAACCAAGCATTGAAGACGTCCTTCTCGGACAAATTCCATGGATTCCAAAAGTAACCCTGCATAACCCCTTCCTCGCGCTAGCCAATGGCGACGATTTCATGAAGCCTTTCCATCAAGCTGCAGAAGGCAGGATGGAAAACTTCATTCTCGTGGTAGAAGGGTCGATCCCGAACGAACACAATAAGGAAGCAGGTTACTGGGCTTCCCTGGGCACAGACTCGAAGACCGGGCAGCCGATCACAACCTGTGAGTGGATTGATCGTCTCGCGCCGCAAGCTTGGGCAGTAGTGGCGGCGGGAACCTGCGCCACTTACGGCGGCATTCACGCTATGGAGGGCAATCCCACAGGATGCATGGGGCTTCCCGACTATCTGGGATGGAAGTGGAGGTCGAAAGCGGAGATTCCTATCGTGTGCGTGCCCGGGTGTCCGGTGCAGCCCGATAATTTCATGGAAACGCTCCTGTATTTGCTCTATATGGCGTCGGGACGTGCGCCCATGATTCCGCTCGATGAGGCGCTGCGGCCGACCTGGCTTTTTAGCAACACGGTGCATGAAGGCTGCGACCGCGGCGGCTTCTACGAACAAGCGCAGTTTGCCGATGAATACGGATCTCCGCTTTGTATTGTGAAGCTGGGGTGCTGGGGGCCGGTGGTGCAGTGCAACGTTGGAAAACGGGGCTGGATGGGCGGGATGGGCGGATGTCCGAATGTTGGCGGCATCTGCATTGGATGTACGATGCCGGGCTTTCCGGACAAGTTCATGCCTTTTATGAATCAGCCGCCGGGGTCTCTTTTGTCCTCGGCTGCAGTTCAGACCTATGGGCGTGCTATTCACGCCCTGCGCCGCTTCACGCAATCATCGCTGAACAAGGAGCCCAGTTGGCGCAAGCCGACCCATCGTTGAGGTGTAGGGATGGTTTCATTTTCGTGGCCGGGTAATAAGAACGACGCGACCGACGACCGACCGTCAGACGATCGTCGAGCTGAGGTTGCCCAGCCGGAGATGAGTCCTGGCGCGGCTGAGGAAATCCTCCAGGGCTTGGCCGGAGTCTTCAGCCGATCGCAGAATCCCACAACTGCGAGACGCCTCGTTTATCCGCCGGAACGGCCGGATCAAGGATGGTCCAAGGATGAAGCGCAGCTCCCGAATCTCGAAGCCCGATATCGGGCTCTGGTCGAGCAGATTCCTGCGGTAGTCTTCATGGCGTATCTCGATCGTGGGATCGGTGAAGCCTACGTCAGTCCTCAGATTGAAGCCGCGCTAGGTTTTTCCCAGGAAGAATGGCTGGAGGATCCTATCCGCTGGTACAGCCACATCCATCCCGAAGACAAGCAGCGCTGGAGCGCCGAAGCGGCCGAGATGTTTCTCACCGGCAATCCGCTGCGTTCGGCCTATCGTGTGATTTCGCGCGATGGCCGCGTCCTCTGGTTTCATTGCGAAGCCAAGATGATCCGTAAAGAGGATGGCGAACCCTGGTTTATTCACGGTGTTGGTTTTGACATCACCGATTTGAAGCGGACTGAAGCAGCGCTGCAGGAGGAGCGCAACGTCGGGAAACGGGCGGAGGCCAAGTTCCGCGGATTACTGGAAGCAGCGCCCGACGCGGTTGTGGTGGTCAATCGAGAGGGCAGCATTGTGCTGGTCAATGCTCAGGTGGAGAAATTGTTTGGCTACCGTCGCGAAGAGTTACTTGGCCAGCCACTCGAAATGCTGGTGCCGGCACGTCTGCGCCATAAACATCCTGAACACCGCCAGCGCTTCTTCGGAGAACCGAGGGTGCGTCCCATGGGAGCAGCCGGGGAAGAACTTTACGGCATGCATAAAGACGGCCACGAATTTCCCGTGGAAATCAGTCTCAGCCCGCTCGAGACAGAAGAGGGCGTCCTGGTTTCAAGCGCGATTCGCGACATCACCGAGCGCAAACACCTGGAAAAAACGATTCTGGAGATCAGTGCCCGGGAGCAGCGGCGCATTGGACAAGATCTGCATGATGGTTTGGGCCAGCATCTGACCGGGATCGCATTCATGAGCAAAGTACAGGAACAAAAGCTGATGGAAAAAGCCCTGCCAGAGGCTGCCGACGCCGGCAAGATTGTAAACCTGGTGAATGAGGCCATCCATAAGACGCGGGAGTTGGCGCGCGGACTGCTTCCCGTGGTGTCTGAAGCGCACGGACTGATGTCGGCCTTGCAGCAATGGGCGGGCGAGGTGGAAGATTTATTCGCGGTTAGCTGCCGCTTCCAGTGTGTTACTCCTGTGTTGATCCATGACGACACAGTGGCGACTCATCTCTACTATATTGCGCGGGAGGCGGTGAACAACGCGATCAAGCACGGTCACGCCCGCCAGATCGTTATTCGCCTGGCCGCCGAGCAGCATCAAGGAGCGCTTACAATCCAGGATGACGGGCACGGAATCGGAAGCGCTGTTCCCGGCAATAAAGGAATGGGGCTTCACCTGATGAACTACCGGGCCAGGATGGTTGGTGGCTCTCTCGAAGTTCAGCGCGTCCCGACCGGCGGGACTATGGTGACCTGTTTATTTCCAGTCCTGCCTCCGAACATGCCTTCGGAAATGAAACGAAGTGAAACATGAGCGTGACTTACAAGTCGCAGAACAACACCTCACAGAACCAGACTTCGCAGAACCAAACTGTCACCAAGAAAAGAATTCTGGTGGTCGATGATCATCCCATCGTGCGCCAGGGTTTGGCATTGCTGATCAACCGGGAGCCCGATCTCGTAGTTTGTGGCGAAGCGGAAGAAGCGACGGGCGCAATGCACGTGCTGGCCTCGGCTCGGCCCGATGTTCTCATCGTGGACATTTCTCTGAATGGCCCAGATGGCCTCGATCTCTTGAAGAATATTCGGACGACTCACCCCACTTTGCCGGTTTTGATCCTCTCGATGCACGATGAGTCAATCTACGCGGAGCGCGCGCTCCGTGCCGGTGCGAACGGCTACATCATGAAACAGGAAGCGACGGAAAAAGTACTGGTCGCCGTGCGTCGCATCCTGAGTGGCGAGATTTATGTGAGCGATTGCATCGCCAACAAGATGCTCAAGCATTACATCACTGGCTCCGGCACTCTACGCAACTCCTCCATCGCCGATCTCAGCGACCGCGAACTGGAGGTGTTTCGCTTGATCGGCGAAGGTCACGGAACCCGGCAAATCGCTGAAGAACTGCACCTTAGCATAAAGACCGTCGAATCCTACCAGGCCCACATCAAGGAAAAACTCTCGCTGCGCAGCGCCCGCGAACTTATGCAGCACGCCATTCAGTGGAATATGAACGAAAAAGCCGTGTAACCGCGATTTTCGTTCGAGTCAGTTTTGCTCCTCCGCTGTTGCCGGTTTCCTTAACATTCGGTCGACCATTGTTCACCCTCAAGATATCGGGGAATCCCCGGTGTCATTCATAGTTGTTCCCCCAAGGTGAAAAAGTGGTGCTCCCGCTTGTTTGCGTCCCCGACATTGTTGATTCTAATTCCGCCCATTTGAGATTGCGATTCTGGAATCCTGATTGGTGCTCCTGCACATGCGCTGATCGAGATAAGCCTCCGTTCTTGACGAGCTGATCCGGAAAAGGAGAACGCAGTTATGGCAGCGGAAACAGTTCCGTACGGTCGGGTTACGCAAAAACCATCGCCTGTCGCCGAGGTACACATACTCTGGATCACTGCCGGCCTGGGCTGTGATGGAGATTCGGTTTCAGTTACCGCAGCGACTCAACCCAGCATCGAGGACGTCCTGTTGGGAGCAATCCCGGGACTGCCCAAGGTGCACTTGCATAATCCCGTCCTTGCCTACGAGAACGGAGATGACTTCCTAAAATTCTGGTACATGGCCGAAAAGGGCCAGCTCGAACCTTTTGTGCTGGTGGTGGAAGGTTCGATTCCCAACGAAAAGATCAAGAAGGAGGGATACTGGGCGGGGCTCGGAACCGATCCTAAGACGGGCCAACCTATTACCACTAATGAATGGATCGACCGTCTTGCTCCCAAGGCGTTGGCGGTCGTGGCCTGCGGTACCTGCGCCACTTACGGCGGGATTCACGCCATGGAAGGCAATCCCACTGGAGCGATGGGGCTTGCGGATTACCTTGGCTGGGATTGGCGTTCTAAAGCCGGCTTGCCCATTGTCAATGTCCCCGGATGTCCGGTGCAACCCGACAACTTCATGGAAACCGTTCTCTACCTGCTCTACCAGGTGGCGGGACTCGCGCCCATGATTCCGCTCGACGATCAACTGCGTCCCACATGGCTGTTCGGCAAGACGGTTCACGAGGGTTGCGATCGCGCTGGTTACTACGAGCAGGGTGATTTCGCCGAAGTGTACGGCTCACCCAAGTGCATCGTGAAGTTAGGGTGCTGGGGTCCGGTAGTGAACTGCAACGTGCCGAAACGTGGCTGGATGGCGGGAATCGGCGGCTGCCCCAACGTGGGCGGGATCTGCATCGGGTGCACTATGCCTGGGTTCCCGGATAAATTCATGCCCTTCATGGATGAGCCTCCGGGAGCGAAAGTTTCCAGCGCGGCCGTGGGCGCCTATGGCCGCGCCATTCGCGCCCTGCGCTCTATGACCCAGGCCACCACTAACAAAGAACCGAAGTGGCGTCATCCGCGCGCTGAACTGACCACGGGATACCATCCTCGATCTTATTGAGGACCCGACGGGAAGTCTTTTAAGAGATCCACTGCGAGGACATAAGGAGCGATCTATGAGCACTATTACCGCACCGACTAAGGACATTCCCAGCAAATCAAAGAATCTGGTGGAAATGAATTGGGATCCGATCACCCGAATCGTGGGGAGCCTGGGCATCTTTACCAAGATTGACTTTGAGAATCGCCATGTGGTCGAGTGCCACAGCACCTCGTCGATCTTTCGCGGGTACAGCATCTTCATGAAGGGCAAGGATCCGCGCGATGCGCACTTCATTACCAGCCGCATCTGCGGTATTTGCGGCGACAACCACGCCACCTGCGCTACCTATGCGCAGAACATGGCGTTTGGCGTGAAGCCGCCTCCAATTGCCGAGTGGATCGTGAATCTCGGCGAAGCAGCCGAGTACATGTTCGATCACAATATTTTCCAGGACAATCTGGTGGGCGTGGACTTCTGCGAGCAGATGGTCAAGGAGACGAATCCCAAGGTCTGGACCAAAGCTCAATCGACGCCGGCGCCGCATTCCAATCTGCATGGATTCAAGAACATCTCCGACATCATGACCGCGCTCAATCCGTTTACTGGATCTTTCTATCGCGAAGCTCTGGTCATGAGCCGCATGACGCGGGAGATGTTCTGCCTGATGGAAGGGCGTCATGTTCATCCTTCCACTCTGTATCCCGGCGGCGTCGGGACTGTACCTACCATCCAGCTGTTTACCGACTACCTGGTCCGCCTGATGAAGTATGTCGAATTCATGAAAAAGGTTGTGCCGTTGCACGATGACCTGTTTGACTTCTTCTACCAAGCGCTTCCCGGTTACGAGGAAGTTGGCCGGCGGCGGGTGTTGCTGGCTTGCTGGGGGTCATTCAACGATCCCGATGTCTGCGATTACACCTACAAGAACATGACGAACTGGGGTCGCGGCATGTTTGTGACTCCCGGCATCGTGGTCGACGGCAAGCTGCTGACCACCGATCTGGTCGATATCAACCTGAACATCCGCATTTTGCTGGGTAGCTCCTACTACGACGAGTGGAAGAATTCACAGGTCTTCGTAAAGACAGATCCGTTGGGGAATCCGGTGGACAAGAACCATCCGTGGAACCAGACCACGATTCCCCGGCCGCAGAAGCGCAACTTCGGCGGCAAGTACACCTGGGTGATGTCGCCGCGCTGGTTTGACAAGCGGACAGGCGATCATCTCGCGATGGACACCGGTGGCGGTCCGATAGCTCGTCTCTGGACGACCGCGCTGGCTGGGTTGGTTGACATCGGATATATCAAGGCTACCGGTAGCAGTGTGAAGATGTACCTGCCGAAGACCACTTCCTTGCCCGAGGTCGAGTTCGAGTGGAAGATCCCCAAGTGGAGCAATGCCATCGAACGTGACCGGGCACGAACCTACTTCCAAGTCTATGCTGCCTGCGCCGCTTTGCATTTCATGGAAAAGGCGCTGGCGGAAGTTCACGCGGGCCATACTAAAACCTGGACAGAATTCAAGGTGCCTGAGGAAGCGATAGGTTGCGGCTTCCACGAAGCGGTTCGCGGCGTGCTCTCGCATCACGTGGTGATCAAAGAGGGCAAGATTGCCAACTACCATCCGTATCCTCCGACGCCCTGGAATGCCAATCCGCGCGACATCTATGGCACTCCGGGACCTTACGAGGACGCGGTGCAGAACACTCCGATCTTCGAGGAAAACGGCCCGGACAAGTTCAAGGGAATTGACATCATGCGTGCGGTGCGAAGCTTTGATCCTTGTTTGCCTTGCGGTGTCCATATGTATCTGGGGAACGGGAAGGTGCTGGAGACGCACCATTCTCCAATGTTTGGCCTTCAACCCTGAACCTGCTGCGCGGTTGACTGGGGCGTGACGGTGAACTCTTAGGAATTGCCAGACGCGCTGGCTAACGAGGCACCTGGCATCTCGAAACTGGGCTCTCACTCCTATTTTTTTGAGTATCTTGTTTGACCGAAGCAGAGCTTGCGAGGAGCATTGTGGCCGGAAGCAGAGATTTTCGAGGGGATATCCAGAGAATCACCGGACTGGTTCAAGAAGTAGAGGCGATCGCCGACCCTGCGGTTCGGGCTACCACCAAGGATCTGGTTCAGTCGCTCATGGACCTGCACGGCGCCGCCCTGGAGAAAGCGCTCGAAATCGTTGCCGAGACCGGAGAGCCCGGAATGAGCATCATCGACCGACTGGGCCGCGATTCGCTGGTAAGCAGTGTCCTGATTCTCTATGGCCTTCACCCGGAGGACATCGAGAGCCGGGTAGTGAAGGCGGTGGAACGGGTGCGATCGCAGCTGCGGAAACAGGGCTGTGAAGTTGAACTGATGACGGTGGAGGATGGCGCGATCCGGCTGCGAGTGGAAACCGGTTCGCATACCTGTGGCTCAACCGCGAGACTCGTTCAGGCCACCATGGAGGGAGCCATGTACGACGCTGCGCCGGACTTGACCTCTCTGGTAATTGAAGGTCTTGAAGAGAAACTATCCTCTGGATTTGTGGCTTTGGACAAGTTGATGGGCGGCGATGCCGGATCATCTGCAGCGTTGGAACCGGCGGGCACGGACTAGAAGCGGGACATTTCGGAATTTGAAGTCATGGGTGAAGAGCGATTTAGTCAATCGACCGATGGTTTTGGAAGGTTGCGCCAACTGGCGCGGCGCGAGCGGCGGCTTGAACGCTGCGAGCTGTGCAGCGTTGGCCTGCGGGCCGATCATCCGCACCTGATTGACGTAGCGCAGCGTAAGCTGCTCTGCACTTGCGAAGCCTGCGCGATTCTGTTCAGCGGCCAGGGAGTGAAGTTCAAGCGCGTGCCCCGGCGGGTCCGCTCTCTTCCCCGCTTCAACCTCAGTGACGCCGAATGGAACGGCTTGATGGTCCCTATCAATATGGCCTTCTTCTTCAGGAGCAGCCTCGAGGACCGCGTCATCGCCCTCTATCCCAGTCCGGCGGGGGCAACCGAATCGCTGCTGGCTCTCGAATCATGGAACGACATTGTGGGGCGTAACCCGATCCTGAACGAAATGGAATCCGATGTAGAAGGCCTGCTGGTCAACCGTCTTGGCTATTCCCGCGGATACTCAGCCGCTGAGTACTATCTGCTTCCCATCGACGAATGTTACAAGCTGGTGGGCCTGATCCGCATGCATTGGAAAGGTCTTTCCGGCGGAACGGAAGTTTGGAAGGCATTGGGCGAGTTCTTCACCGATGTGAAGGCGCGATCGGTTGAGGTATCCGTCGAAGTCAAAGAGGCATCGCAGATCGAAGAGGAGTCGCATGCCTGATTTGAGCTTTCAAGTTGAAGGAGCCGAGGTTGTCGCCAACGCAGCTTCGCCGATGCTGGCCTTCAAACTTCGCGTGACTGATGCCAATCACGAGCAGACGATTCACACGGTTGCTCTGCGTTGCCAGATCCAACTTGAAGTCACACGCCGCAAATACACGGAGGAAGATCAAGAGCGCTTGCTCGATCTGTTCGGCGAACCCAGCCGCTGGGGCCAAACCCTGAGAAGTCTCTTGTGGACCCACGCTAGTCTGGTCGTACCTTCGTTCAAGGGAACCACCGTGATCGATCTTCCGGTCCCTTGCAGTTTCGATTTTAATTTGGCGGCGACCAAGTATTTCGACGGGCTGGCGGACGGAGAGGTTCCGATTTGCCTGCAATTCAGCGGAACTGTTTTTTATGCGAATGCCGAGGGTGAACTGCAGGTCGCGCCTATTTCCTGGGATAAGGAAGCTCGATTCAAGTTGCCAGTTAAGATCTGGCGCGACATGATGGAGTCCTACTATCCCAATAGCGCATGGTTGTGCCTGCACAAAGAGGCCTTCGACCGGCTGTATCGATACAAAGTCCAGCACGGTATTCCCACTTGGGAAGAAGTGCTGGAGAGCATACTGACGGTCGTCGAGGAGAAGACAGAGAAGGTGATGGGATGAATCTCGCGGTGGTGGACAAGATCGCAAAAGCGGTGCTCTACGAGGGATACATGCTCTATCCCTACCGCCCATCGTCGGTGAAGAACCAGCAGCGCTGGAACTTCGGCGTGCTCTGTCCGCGGTCTTATAGTGAGGCGCAGAAGGGCGGCGAGGCCTGGACCATGCAGACTGAATGCCTGATCGAGGGCAGTTCGCTGACCGGTCTTGAGGTTCGAGTGCGGTTTCTCCAACTAGTGGTGCGCTCTGTTGGGGAACTCGTTAAGCCGGTGAGCGAGATGCCACTGGGAGAAACGCCAGAATTTCATTTGGCAGCGAGACTTGAGATCGCAGGCCACGTGTACCAGCACTGGCAGGAAGCGTTTGAGCGCGAAGTGATCCTGCCTGTGTGCGGCGTTCAAGCTCTGGTTGATGCTCCGCTGTCCCAATCATTCACATTTCCTGCCGAAAAGAAAGTTGAGTATCTGCGAGATGGAGCAGGCTCGGTCTCGGGACTGATTATCCGCGAGCGAAGGTCCCTGCAAGGAATACTCGAAGTGAGAAGCGAATCCGCAGGCCACGACTTGTTCAAAGTCAGCGTGCGTATTCGCAATCGAACGCCCTTGGTCGACGCGCACCAAGCCACCCGTGAGGACGCTTTGCTAAGCTCGCTGGTCTCGACTCACAGTGTACTCGGCGTGCAGGATGGTAGGTTTATCTCCCTGCTTGCGCCTCCGGAGGAAATCAGCGAAGTTGTGGCAAGTTGCAAAAACGAGGGAACATGGCCGGTCTTGGTCGGCGAAGAAGGACAATGCGACACCATGCTCTCATCCCCGATCATTCTTTACGACTATCCGCAAATTGCTCCCGAAAGTGTTGGAGACCTGTTTGATGGAACCGAGATTGACGAGATTCTCTCGTTGCGCATCATGACGCTGACCGACGATGAGAAGCGCGAGATGAGCCAGTCAGACGAGCGCGCCCGCCAGATGCTGGAACGCACTGAGACCATGCCGGTCGAACAGTTGATGAAGCTGCACGGAGTCCTGCGCGGGTTGCGTCCAGTCGATCGTCGCTCACTCGATCCTCGGCCACGCCAGGAGGAGACCCCATGAACGAGTGGGAATGGCAACTCCTTGAGGAGAAGACGACTATCGATCACCTGGAAATTTCGGGAGTCGAGGTGAAGACGGGAAGCCGCGTGCGGTTGCGGCCCCGCAGAGGGGGCGATGTGATGGACATCGCGCTCGCCGGGCAGGTCGCTACCATAGAATGCATCGAACAGGATTATGAGGGGAAGCAGCACGTTTGCGTTGTTCTGGACAACGATCCTGGCAAGGATCTGGGATTGCTTCGTCAACCCGGTCATCGCTTCTTCTTCGACGCAGAAGAAGTGGAACCACTTTCACCCGATGAGTTCCCACAAACCTCCGCGGTGCAGAAACCAACCGTACTTGTTGCCGGCATCGGCAACATCTTCCTCGGAGATGACGCGTTTGGTGTCGAAGTGATTCGCCGTTTGGCTAACCTGAAACTGCCCGAGAGCGTGCGCTTGGTCGACTTTGGGATTCGGGGTTTCGATTTGGCCTATGCACTGCAAGACGGCTACGAGACCACAGTTTTAGTGGACGCCTGTCCGCACGGCGAAGCTCCGGGCACACTGTACGTCATCGAACCGGATTTAAGAGGATTGGATGATCCGGAGACTCCGCAGGCTGTGATCGAGGCTCACGCGATGAATCCTGTGAGCGTGCTGCGCATGGCGCGGGCGATGAATATCGAAGTCAAGAATGTGTTGCTCGTCGGCTGTGAGCCGGAGACTCTGGGGGGCGAACAAGGTCACATGGGGCTCAGCGCCTCGGTTGAAGCTGCCGTAGAAGGAGCGGTCGCGCTTGTAGAGTCGCTGATCGACAAGCTTCTGGACAATGGTGGGCAGGGTTCAGCCCAGTAGATATCGTGCGATAAAAGGAGACTGCCGTGGCAATGGAAGAGAATGGCAATGGAACCAGCGACAAAGACACACTATTCATGCTGAGCGGAGTGGCTCTGGTGGTTTTCGGGGCGGGCCTGATTCTCTCCAATCCGATCGCACGGCGCTATCTCGGGCAGTTCGGACTGGGGAATCTCGCTCAGGGCGCCCTGCCAGATTTGGACCGTTATTTGAAATTGCGTTCTATGTAGCCAGGCTGGCTGAAGAACAGGTCGCTTCATTCGGAGGGGGCACAACGGACCGTGACGTAGGTCACCGTCATGGTCCCGGAGGAAGACTTCGATGACGACGGACGTCGCCAGTGTTCGTTACGTGGTCGATGCACGCACGAGCCAGTTTACGGTGCAGGCTTTTGCCAGCGGTTTGATTTCGGCAGTGGCTCACAGTCCAAAGATCGCCATTCGCGAGTGGAAAGGGATGGTCCAGATGGCCTCCAGCAACCTGGAGAATGCTTCTCTTCAGGTTCGTGTGAACGCAGCCTCCCTGGAGGTGCTGGATGAACTGCGGGACGACGATCGCCGGGAGATTCACCGGGTGATGAACCAGGAGGTGCTGGAAACGGCGAAGTTTCCGGAGGTAGCGTACGACAGCTCCCAGATACACGCCGAGAAACTGAGAGAGGATCTTTATCGTCTGAATGTGCGTGGGAGATTGCATCTTCATGGCGTTTCCAACGATCAGGACTTCGTAGCTCAGGCGTCTCTGGGAGTCGATAGCGCCCGCGCCTACGGCACCTTTACTCTGCTGCAGAGCGACTACAACATTCGTATCGCATCGATCGCCGGAGGCACCTTGAAACTTCAGGACGAGTTAAAGTTCTCGTTTTATGTAGTGGCTCGCAAAGGGGAGTGACAGCATTGAATCATCTGAAAATGGATGCTCTGATTCCTGGGAGGTTTCTCTAGTGCATTACGCCGTAGAACCCACAATAAAACCGGAGGGCGCCACAGTTCACTACATCATTGAAACGAAGGGGAGCACCTTTACGGTCAAGGCGTTTGCCGCGGGACTGCTTTCTGCGCTCGGTCATAACCCTACGATTGCGATTCCCGATTTCGAGGGCGAGATATTCCTAAGTCCTGAGGCAGTGGAACAAAGCTCTCTGCGAATGGTGATTCACTCCGGTTCCTTGACTGTCACCGACGACATCAGCGCGAAAGATCAGGAGGAAATCAACCACAGGATGCACGGAGAGGTCCTTGAGTCGGACTCCTATCCAGAGATCGTTTACGAGTGCGCTCGCGTATCCGCCAGCAAGACCGGGGATGGACAATATTGGGCGGCTTTAAACGGAGAACTGACGCTGCGCGGAGTTAAGCGCACTCAGCCTGTGTCGGCGCGCATCTCGGTGAATGGTGCCACGCTGCGCGCCGCCGGAGATTTCTCCATTCGTCAGAGCGATTATGAGATTCGACCCGTGTCGGCGTTGGGGGGAACCATCAAGCTGAAGGACGAACTCAAGTTGTCGTTTGATATTTCGGCTCGCCAGCAGGCGTGATCCGTGGGTGGGCACCGGATTTTCGAAGATGGATCAGGACGAAGAAAATCATGACGTCGCGGGAGGATGCCGCATGTGTCTAGCCATACCGGGGAAGATCATCGAGATCTCTTCCGCCAATCAGGATTCGGCGCTGGTGGAGGTAGTTGGCGTGCGCCGCACAATTGATCTAGGTCTGCTGAAAGAGGACAGGCCGACTCCCGGCGATTGGGTGCTCATTCATGTGGGCTTTGCCATGAGCAAGATCAGTGAGCGGGACGCCGCCGACCAGATGAGCACGCTCCGGATGTTGGGAGAGATCGACGGAGCGATGCAGGAAGTCCAGGGGTACGGACTGGAGGATATGAATTGACACCGGCCTGTGTTCTGCTCTCGAGGAAGGGATCGGCATGAGATTCGTCGACGAGTTTCGCGAGCCGGAATTGATTTCGAAGACGGCGGAAGAAATTCGCCGGCTCGCCGGCCGGGAACTTCACTATCGCATGATGGAGGTCTGCGGCGGACATACTCATGCCATTTATCGCTTCGGCTTGAAAGACATCCTTCCAGAAAATATCGAACTGATTCACGGCCCCGGCTGCCCGGTCTGCGTGCTCCCCATGGGAAGAATCGACGATGGTCTTTCCATCGCACAGCAGCCGGACGTTATCTTCGCCGCCTTTGGCGATATGATGCGCGTCCCAGGGACCCAGGGCAGCCCGCTTGAGTACAAGGCTCGCGGCGTGGATGTTCGGATCGTATATTCACCTTCCGACGCTTTAAAGCTGGCGCGGCTCAATCCTGAAAAGCATGTGATGTTTTTCGCCATCGGCTTTGAAACTACCGCCCCCTCCACCGCGCTCACGATGATGCGCGCCAAGGGCGAGGGCATTCATAACTTCTCCGTTTTCTGCAACCATGTCACTATCATCCCGGCGATCCGGGCCATTCTGGATTCTCCCGACATGCGGCTCGACGCTTTCATCGGCCCGGGCCATGTCTCGACCGTCATCGGCTGCCGCCCCTACGAGTGGATCGCACAAAATGAACGCAAGCCGATCGTGGTCTCGGGCTTCGAGCCGCTGGACATGCTGCAATCGATTGTCATGCTCCTGCATCAATTGAATGCGGGCGAGGCCAGGGTGGAGAATCAATACAAGCGCGTCGTTCCCTGGGAAGGAAATCGCGCGGCGCTCAAGGCCATGGCCGAGGTTTTCCAGTTACGTCCTTACTTCGAGTGGCGCGGCCTGGGGTTCATCTCACAGTCAGCCCTGCGGATTAACGATAAGTACGCTGAATGGGACGCGGAACAGCGCTTTGCCGTTCCTGGCATTCGGGTTACCGACCCTAAAGCCGCGCAATGCGGGGAAGTGCTGAAGGGCGTGCTGAAGCCGCATCAGTGCAAACTCTTTGGTCGCGAGTGCACGCCGGAGCATCCGATTGGCGCACTCATGGTGTCATCGGAAGGATCATGCGCCGCATATCACAACTACGAACACCGCAAGGCAGCAATGGTAAGTCTGGGCTCGATCGCCTGAGCGCTCCGGCCACCATGCTTGGCGAATTCGTGCCCACACGATTCCGTGATCCGCAGATCGAGATGGCGCACGGGGCCGGAGGTAAAGCCAGCCGCAAGCTCGTGGAGGGTCTTTTTACTCCGTTGCTTTTTGGTTCCTCGCTTGGCCCACTCGGGGATGCTGCGCAGGTCGAGATCAACGGCACAAAGGTTGCGATCACCACGGACAGTTTCGTAGTCAATCCGCTAAGCTTTCCTGGCGGTTCCATCGGTGAACTCGCGGTGAATGGCACCGTGAACGACCTCGCGGTTTCGGGCGCGAGGGCAGAAGCCCTGGCGGTGACCTATGTGCTCGAGGCCGGGTTGCCCACGCAGGTTCTCGAAGCCGAAGTTCGCGCCATGGCAAAAGCTGCGAGGGACGCGGGCGTCCGCATCGCCGCCGGTGACACTAAGGTGGTCGAACACGGCAAGGCTGACCAGATGTACATCACAACGACTGGCATTGGACGCTTGCTTGATGGAGTGACCATCGATCCCCAGTCGGTGCGGGTGGGTGACAGGATTCTGCTCTCCGGGCCGATCGGCGATCACGGCATCACCATCCTGCTGGCGCGCGGTGAGCTTGATTTCGAGGCCGATCTTCGATCTGACACTCGATCCGTGTTACCGCTGGTGGAATCTCTGGTGCAAGCCGCCGGGCCCGGCATTCGCTGGATGAGAGATCCAACTCGTGGCGGTGCGGCAACATCCCTGAATGAATTGGCGCGTGACTGCGGGCTGGGGATGGTTCTTTTTGAGGATCAGATCCCTGTGCGAGATACCGTGCGCGGCGCGTGCGAGTTGCTGGGACTCGATCCGCTGCACATCGCGAATGAAGGGCAATTTCTCGCGGTGGTTTCCCCGGATTACGCCGATGCCGCGATCAAAGCGTTGAGTGTGGCCCCGGGTGGGAGTGAGGCGCAGGTCATCGGCGAAGTTCGTGAACAACCTGCCGGCACCGTGCTCGTGACAACCCTTTACGGAGGCAGCCGAATCGTAGACATGCTGGTCGGCGATCCTTTGCCGCGCATTTGCTGACAGAAGACTGAAGAACAATTTGTAGGACACTGGCACTATGGCAACGACGTGTAAACTAGCGAGCCAAGTTGAAGAGCATCTGCTCGATCGGAACCAACTGTTCGAGCGCTTCTTCTTGCAGGAGGCGCCGCACCTGGCCGAAGCTTGCCGCGAAATGTCGGAGCGATTCCTGCGCGGCGGACGGCTTTTGGCGTTTGGACGCGGGCCCTACGCTACTGACGCGCAGCATGTGTCTGTGGAGTTCGTTCATCCCGTGATTGTGGGCAAGCGCGCTCTGCCCGCGCTGGATTTGTCGGTTCTCTTTCGACCTTGGCTCGAGGCGATCCTGCGTCCTGAGGACATCGTAATGGGATTTGGCCCACCCGAGGGCGATCCCGAGGTTTGGGCCACGCTGCAGGAGGCGCATAATCACGATGCAATGACGTTCGCTTTGCCTGGGGCTGAAGGTTCCTACGCTGTGAATGCAGCCACGCCTGATCCGTTCGTGCATCAGGAGATGATCGAGATCCTTTATCACACGCTCTGGGAGACCGTGCACGTTTTTTTTGAACATCGCGAACTGGGACACGAAGTCGGAGAATCGGGATTTCTTTATCCATTTCTAGGGACCGAAAAACAGGAAACCGGCGATCTGGTGGCTGAGGTAGCATCCTCCATCCTGATGAAGGTGCACGATGATGCCGTGCTGCGCGGGAACGTCGCGCGAGAAGAAGCCGAGCAGATCAGTAGCACGGCGCTGGCGATTCATGAGCGACTCCTGCGCGGCGGCAAGCTCATTCTTTTCGGCAATGGCGGGTCAGCCACGGACGCCAACGATTTCGCCATCGATTGTGTGCTGCCTCCGCTCGGATACCATTCCGTCCCTGCAGTGTCACTCTCGCTGGAACCAGCGAACATCACCGCCGTCGCCAATGACATTGGCACGGACGCAATTTTCCTTCGCCAGTTGATCGCACAAGCTCGCCCGGAAGATGTAGCGATCGGCATTTCCACCAGCGGTGGATCGCGGAACATCATCATGGCGCTGGAAGAAGCGCGGAAGCGGAATATGCTGACCGTAGCACTGCTCGGCTATGACGGAGGTGAGATCACACACAAACGTCTGGCTGATTTTCCCGTTGTCGTGAAGTGCGACTATATCCCTCGCATTCAGGAAGTGCAGGCTTCGATTTACCACGTAATCCGGGAATCGTTAGAGATATTGAACCGCGGCCAGGCTTAAACATTAGCTTTAACGTTATGATCGAACTCTATGGAACGGCTCGCTGCCCTCACACTGGCGAAATGCGCGAGTGGCTGGAATGGAAGCGCAGTGAGTTTGTCGAGTACGACGTGGAGGCCGACCCTGTAGCGCGCGGGCGCATGCTTGAGATCGCGCGTGGGCAGCGCACCGTTCCAATCTTGGTCGAGGATGGAAAAGTGGTCCAGGTGGGGTGGCAAGGACGCGGTTGCATTGTCGAAGACTGAGCCACGCAGATAACAACCCAGATATGGCCAGCGCATGTTCCATTCGAGTGAGGGGGATAGTGCAAGGTGTGGGATTCCGCCCTTTTGTATATCGCCTGGCCCGCGCCAATACTCTCAAGGGATGGGTGCTGAATGCAGAAGAGGGCGTTGAAATTCATCTCGAAGGCGATGAGATGGGGTTAGAAGCTTTTGTTCGGGACTTGAAAGCGCAGCCGCCCTCCGCGGCCAGCATTGCAGAAATCGATGTGCAGTCTGCCAAGCCTGTTGGCCTACAGGATTTCACCATCCGGATGAGCCAGCGCCGGGAACGCCCGACTGCCCGGATTTCACCGGACCTGCCGGTTTGTGATGACTGTCTCAGGGAGCTCTTCGATCCGGCTGACCGGCGCTATTGGTACCCTTACATCAACTGCACAAACTGCGGACCCCGCTACACCATCGTGCTGGCCCTGCCCTACGACCGGCCTAACACCACCACGAAGGATTGGTCTCTCGACGACTACTGCGCCGCAGAATATTCCAATCCGGGCGATCGTCGTTTTCACGCCCAGCCCGTCGCCTGTGCGGCCTGTGGTCCCAGCTATCACCTTGACCCGCAGGTCCATTCGAAGGATGAGATCTCAGAGACGAATGAGGGTTGCATCCGGAGAGCTGCCGGAATTCTTAATGCCGGAGAGATCCTTGCCGTCAAAGGACTGGGCGGGTACCACCTGGCGTGCGACGGCAGAAATCCCGCTGCCGTCGCAGCTTTGCGGGATCGCAAGTACCGGAAAGAAAAACCTTTCGCGCTGATGGTGCGAGATGTTGAGATAGCCCGAACCGTCGTCGAGCTTTCCTCTGACGCGGAAATGCTACTCACTTCCATCGCCCGTCCCATCCTGGTCGCGCCCGCGAGAACTGAACTAAGCGGAGTTGCTCCGGGGAACAATGAACTCGGCGTCATGTTGCCCAACACGCCGTTGCATCACTTACTATTCGCAGCCGGCGCACCGGAAATCCTGGTTGTGACGAGCGCGAATCGCTCGAGTGAGCCGATCGCGTACGAGGACGAAGATGCCCTGCAACGTCTTGCAGGAATCGCCGACTCATTTCTTATTGGGCAGCGGCCCATCGCGCGCCGGGTCGACGACTCCGTGGTGCGCACCGGCGCTTTCGGTCCGGTGATTTTGCGACGTGCCCGTGGTTACGCTCCGGGGGCGGTTGCAACCCTTCCGGTCGAGCGCCCCATTCTCGCGCTGGGCGCGGATCTGAAAAATGCCATCACGCTGGTGGTGGACGGCCATGCCTTTGTGAGCCAGCACATTGGAGACCTGGATCATTGCCAGTCCCATCGCGCCTTTCAGGAGGCCATCGAGGATCTGGTCTCGATGTACGAAGTTCGCTGGGACGAACTGCTTTTGGTCCACGACCTTCATCCGCAATATTTCTCAACGGCTCACGCCGCCACTCTCGGGCTGCGGCAAAACACTCCCCAAAGCCATGCGATACAACACCACCGCGCCCACGTGGCGTCTGTGCTCGCGGAACGCCGGGAATGGAAGAAACGAGTTGTAGGCGTAAGTTTCGACGGCACAGGATATGGAGACGACGGGTCGATCTGGGGAGGCGAGGTCTTCGTAGGCAGCATACTAGAAGGCTTCAGGCGTGTGGCTCATTTACGTGGCGCTTCCCTCGCGGGCGGGGACGCGGCGGCGCACTCTCCGGTGCAGGCGGCTGCTGGATTCCTTGTCCAGCTAGAGGGCTTGCCGGATCTGCTTGCCGCTCCGTTCGGCTTTCCAGCACGCTACGCGAATGCGATGGCGTTGGTACGGAAGCGCGTGCGAGCGTTTGACACAACCTCTGTGGGTCGCCTGTTTGACGCCGCGGCGGCACTGCTCGGGTTTACCCGCGGGGTCAGCTTTGAAGGGCAGGCCGCCATGTGGCTGGAGCAGCTCGCGCGCAGCGCGCCCCTGACGGAGCCATATCCCTTCCCCTTCATCGGCAATGAGCTCGATTTCCGTCCGCTGCTATTTGCGGTCACTCAAGAGCGGGTTCGCGGCCGCGATGTGCGCGAGATTGCTCGATCTTTCCAACGCGGAGTCGCCCGAGGTTTACAGGATGCGGTGGAGGAGATTTCCAGCAGTCACGGATTGGATACGGTTGTGCTCTCCGGAGGAGTTTTCCAAAACGAGTTGCTCCTGGAGGACTTGAAGTCCTTGCTGGCGAGCGGACCGCTGCAGATTTGGACCAACCATAAAGTCCCGCCCAACGACGGCGGCATCAGTCTGGGGCAGGCGGCACTGGCGGCGTTCGAATGCTTCCACACCGTCCAGCAGCTGGACAAGCCCACCACCGAGTCAAGTTATGCATGAACTTTCCATCGCGATGAGCATCGTCGAGCTTGCCGAAGAAGAGGCAGAGTGCCGCGGCGTTCAGGTGAAGGCCGTCCACCTGAAGTTGGGGGTTCTGTCTGGCGTGGTGAAAGAGGCTCTCCTCTCCTGTTATGAAATGGCCTGCGAAGGAACATCCCTCCAAGGTTCGCGATTACTGGTGGAAGACGTTTCGGTCGCGATCTTTTGTCCTGGTTGTCGAGCACAGCGCCCTGTGTGCTCGCTGCAGATGTTCTGTTGCGCGGAATGTGGTACTCCCTGCTCTGAGATCGTGCATGGAAAAGAACTCGAAGTGGTTGCATTGGAGATACAGGAATGCGTCCCGAACCCCGTTTGATCGAAGTCCGAAAGCATGTACTGAAGCAAAATGACGTCGTGGCGCGGAGTTTGCGCGAGCGTTTTCGTGCTGCCGGAGTGTTCGTGGTGAGCCTGGTCTCCAGTCCCGGCTCGGGCAAGACCGCATTCCTCGAAAAAATCCTCACTCGGCTGCGGGCAAATTACCGTGTGGCCGCTCTGGTCGGGGACCTTGCAACTGAGAACGATGCACTGCGTTTGGCGCGCAGCCAAGCCCCAGTCAAGCAAATCACGACTGGGACTCTCTGTCATCTCGAGGCCGCCATGGTGCAAAGCTCCCTGGAGGAATGGAACCTCAGCCAGTTGGATTTTCTATTTATTGAGAACGTGGGTAACCTGGTCTGTCCTTCCTCCTATGACCTGGGAGAAGACATTCGCCTCGTGCTCATTTCCGTGACCGAGGGCGAAGACAAGCCCCTCAAGTACCCGACAATCTTCAACAGCGCCGACATAGCGGTCGTCACCAAGGCTGACTTAGCATGGGCGGTTGAATTTGACTGGGCAACCGCGTACAACAACATCCAGGCTGTACGACCAGGCATGCTGGTCTTCAGGCTCTCCGCCAAGAACGGCGAGGGGATTCAAGAGTTCATAGAATTTCTTGCAGCGCGCCTGATAGAGTTGCGGCAGGCAGCAGCAGTCTAGGCAATCCGTCGCAGTAACCCGGGTCAAAAACCATGATCAGCTTTCTCTCCATCCTCGCCGTAGGATTTTTTCTGGGGATGCGCCACGCGACGGACCCTGACCATGTGATTGCGGTGACAACCATCGTCAGCAATCAGCGCAACAGCATGCGGGCGGCCCTGATCGGGGCATTTTGGGGAGTTGGGCACACAGTGACCATCTTCGTGGTGGGAGCCGGAATCATTCTCTTCAACCTCGTTATTCCGGTGCGGGTCGGGCTCAGCATGGAATTGTCCGTTGCGGTCATGTTGATTATCCTGGGCCTGGCGAATGTAGCCGGATTTCTGCGGTCAATGCCTGCCGGATCATTGCCTCCCGGATCGATTTCAGCTGGTGATCAACCGGAAGTCACCCATTCTCATCCCCACAGCCACGGAGATTACGTCCACAGCCATTCCCACACACACCTAGCGGAGTCCCATCCCCACGCGACCGACCACACGCCGCTGGCCTGGATGGACCGGGCTTTTGGCAGGAGCGGACTGTATCAATATTTTCGGCCGTTCGTGGTGGGCGTGGTTCATGGGCTTGCGGGTTCGGCGGCAGTAGCCTTGCTGGTCCTCACCACGATTCGAAACGTCCATTGGGCGATCGCGTATCTGCTGATCTTTGGCGTGGGCACCATTGCCGGCATGATGCTGATCACGATGAGCTTGGCCTCCGTGTTTACGATGGCGGGAAAGGGTCGCCAAAGGTTTTCCCGTCGACTGGCTTTCGCTTCGGGTCTACTGAGTCTTGGCTTCGGTCTTTTCGTTGCCTACCAGATTTGTTTTGTTTACGGCCTTTTCACGACCCATGCCCGATGGGTACCGCAATAGGCCTCACTTCCGTAACCCGAACGATACGAGTCAATTCCCGGCTCCGGGCCGGGCCCAAAGATCACCGCTTTAAAGGATGCCTACATCTAGCTGAAAAGAGGCAGGTTGTGCTGGCTAAGAGCCCCTGAATGGCGGTTCAAGACTAACCCTTCCAGAATCCAATCCCACGAACGCAGTCCCGGATAGTACGTTCTTACTGTCTTGACAGCTGAGTCAGACGATGGCAAACTACTACCCATAGCCCTTCCTCCCCCGAGAGAGCATCCGTCAGCTTTGACATAAACTCCCTTCCGGTCCACAGTTTGTGCAACACACGGAACCCTACGCCGAGTGGAGCACGCCATGGACGCGTATTCAGGAAGGCAATAATGCGCATTCGTGGGGCAGAAGTCTCCGCAGCGCGCTCTGCCGACCAGCTTGTCAGGTCGAGCGACCCACTCTAGGTTCGGCAACATTAGTGAAATCCCGACGTCAATCATCGGTCGAGCACAGAATCTCAGCGGTAGAGCCTTATACCTTCCCGGCAGCCTCTGCGCACGACGATACGATGGCCAGAGGCTCGAAATTTTCTCCGCCAGCCGACCAGATAGTGCGAGCAAACCCTGCGCTCGATTTGGCGCTGGAGCAAATCACGCGCCAGGCGCGCGTTTCCACGTGTGCGACCGGCGCCTTCATCGGTTTGTTACGTGATGGCCGGATGGTTTACTGCGCGATGAAGGGATCGAACTGCGCTGAGTTTGTCGCCTATTTGCAGCGCGATCCACGAATGGTGGATGGTTGCTTGCGCACGGCTTCGACACAGTTGTGCCGTAATTCCGATAACTGCAGTGAACTCGATGCATCGCTTTGCCGCAGGCTGGGCGCTACCTCTGTTCTGCTTGTCCCTGTGCCCGAGGGAACCCAAGAGCAACTGGGCGTTCTCGGCATTTTCGGTCCTCAACCCGATGCATTCGCGGCTGCCGATCTTGAGGCGATCCACTCGCTGTCGCGTCGCGTCGGTGACACGGTCGTGCAGATGGATCGACTTGCGTACGACTCCGCGGCCAATGTTCCTGTTCCGGTACACGAGCGGAGCAAGAAACCACTCCGCAGCCGCGTTGAGTACTTAAAAGCCCAAGCGGTCACACTCGGAGCCGGAGCACGAGGGTCGCTCGGAACCGCTCTGATGGTGGGCGCTTTGCTTCTAGTGGTTTGGGCACTCATGAGAAGTGACGCTCGCGAAAGGCTACGGCCATCCGCCCGGAGTTCCGCGGTAGCCGTGCGACAAGCTTCAGCAACCGCAGAAGCTTCCGCCGTTCCTGCGCCGGCGTTTGTTCGCCCTGCTGAGCCCAAAGTCGCCGTCCCGGTTCCGGCCCAGATTCCGAGTCCCCCGCCAGCTCGCGCAAAGTATCATATGCCTGAATTGCGGGTAGAAGAGGCACATGGCGGAGAGTCGCCGGGAATTGTCGTGTTTGGCACAGAAACGAAGTCCCCATCGAGGACGTCAAAAGATTCGAGTGCCCCGAGTGCTTCTGCACTATCGCCTGCCGTCATGATTCAGGAGAGAGCAGCCCTCGAGCAAGTTGTGAACCGCGTCGAGCCCAAATATCCGGACGAGGCCAAGGCACACCACGTGCAAGGATCCGTGGTGCTCGACGTTCTTGTTGGCAGGGATGGACGGGTGCAGAAGCTTGGTCGCGTGGAGGGAGATGTCGGGCTGATAGCTGCGGCTAGCGATGCTGTCAGGCAATGGCGATTCAAGCCGCTCATTCGGAATGGACATCCCGTCAGCTTTGAAACTCACATTACCTTAACTTTTGCTTTGCCATGAGACTACTGCCACAGCGGCGCTACACACGAGCGAGGGGTCGCGGTCCCGTTGTGCGTTCGCTTACTGCTGTTCTCACGGCTATTTCCTTATTTGCCTCTCCTGCGCTTCTACTTGGCCAGGCCCCATCGAAACAGAGTTCGCAGGAGGATCTGCCCCGTTTCCGGACCTCTGCGACCGTGACTCACTTAAAACTCTTGCTGGACGAGGGCCCACCCGCGATAGAGATTATAACGACGGCTCCGGTGAGCCCGAGGATCAGCAAGCTAGCTGATCCCATGCGTCTGCTTATCGATTTGCCGAACACAAACATGTCGGTTTCGCACAAACTCGTGCCGGTAGAGGGTCAGGATATCAGCGCGATTCGTCTCGAATTGAATACCGCCATTCCGCCGACGGTCCACGTTGAAGTCGACTTACGCAAACCGATGGATTACACCTGGGAGGCGGCGGGAAATCGCCTATTGGTGCGCCTGCACACGATCGATGTCAAGTTGAAGCCCGCGTCAGCTCCGGTTGACCCCATAGATCTCAGTAATGTCGTACCTGTTGACCGGCTGGCGTCAGGTGCTTCTATCACAGCCTCGTCCGATACGACCGTCCTTCGCTTGCGTCGCGGCGGAGATTTTTTTGTCTGCCCCCGCACCACCGTCTCGGTCACTCATTCTCGGAATGGTCCCGACATGATGCTGGCGATCAGCACCGGCGCCCTCGAAGCGCATGTCACCCTGGATAATTCTGCAGACGAAGTGATCACCCCGGATTTCCGCATTCTGCTCCGTGGCCCGGGGAAGTTCGACTACGCCATCCGCGCCGATTCGCAGGGTAATACGTGTGTTCGAACTCTTCCCGGGAACACATCCTCCGCGATCATTTATGAACTTACCGGAGACGGAACGTTTGAATTCCAACCGCGGGATCAGATCATTTTTCACGCGGGACGCTTAAGTCCCGAGGATACCGCGCTCCACTCGGGGTCTACACTGGTTAGCGACACAATCCTGCCTGTAGACTGCGGCTGCCCTCCACCTACTGCCCCGCCACCGGTACTTTTGGCTTCCAACGCCGATGCGAGTGGGCGATCCGACCCAGAAAGAACCTCTTCCACTTCCCTTACAGGGCCCGCCGCGCCATCCGAAAGTGAACCCCCACGGGAAGAGGCGGCAGCAACCAAGTTCCCTGATCCGGGAGTCGAGATGCCAAAACTGCCCGTATATCTGAAGGATCAGCCTCACGCGTCGGCAGAAGCTACCCTGACCTTTACCCCCTCCCAAACGTTTACCGCACCTCTCCCGTTATCAAGTCGCCTTACGCCATCTCCGGTCATGCCTCTGCCACCTCCAGTTGCGCCGCAGGAACGAGCGCCTGCACACAAGAGGAGGTTCGACGGCGTGCGCCACTTTTTTGCAAAGATATTTGGGTAACCGTTGGTCCGGGCAGTACCGGGCTCCTTTCCGAAGGGTTTGCCAAGGACCTCAGAACCGCTCAGGACAACACTTTTCGGCCAAATCTATTAAGATGCTAAGGGTTTCGCGCCGGGGTGCGCCATGGAGATCCCCGCTTCACCGAAGAAACTTGCAGGCCGCTACGAGGTCAGGCAGATCCTCGGCCAGGGCGGGATGGGCCTCGTCTACCGGGCCTACGATACCGTGGTACGCCGGGAAGTAGCGGTTAAGACCATCCTCGACATTCCTGATCCGGCTTCGCTGCAGTTGTTCTACAAGGAATGCGATGTGCTCGCCTCCATGAGCCATCCCAACATCGTTGAGATCTTCGACATCGGGGAGTTCGAGGAAGACGGCAAGAAGAAGCCCTACTTCGTCATGCCGCTGCTGCCCGGCACCACGCTGGAGCATTTCGTCCGTAAAGCCAGTCATCGTCTCACAGTCGAGCGCACGGTTGACATCATTTCCCAGACCTGCCGAGGCCTGCAGGCGGCACACGAACGAGGTCTGGTCCACCGCGATCTAAAGCCCAGCAATATCTTCGTGATGGAAGACGACTCGGTGAAGATTATCGACTTCGGGGTCGCTCACATGGCCGATGCGCATACCACGCGGGCGCAAAGAGGCACTTTGCTCTACATGTCTCCGGAGCAGATCGAGCTGAAAACGCTAACGCCGGCTTCCGACATTTTTTCCCTCAGCGTGGTCTGCTATGGAGCCATGACCGGCCGGAACCCCTTCCAGCGCGCTCGGGCCGACGAGGTGGTCGACGCAATTCTCCACCACATCCCGCCTCTGGCAGCGGAACTGAATTCTGCCGTAAGCCAGCCGGTTAGCCGTGTACTGCACAAAGCGATGGCCAAGCAGTCCTGGCATCGTTTCGCGAGCGCCCGCGATTTCGGCGACACGCTCAACAAGGCGCTGCACAACGAGCCTATCGAGTTTTTCGATCCGGAGCGCACTCGGCCACGGCTACAGCGCGCCACCAAAGCCCTGGAGGAAGGCGATTTTCAGTTTGCTGGAGAAATCCTCGGCGAACTCGAGGCCGAAGGCCACATGGATGAGTCCATACGCTCGCTGCGCCAGCGTCTCGACGGCGCAGTGCGGCGCAAAACTCTTTCCCAATTGCTCGACGCCGCGCGCGCGCGATTTGAAGAAGAGGAAGACCCGCTGGCTCTGCAGAAGTTGCAGGAAGCTCTGCAGATAGAACCTGACAACGCCACTGCGCTAGCGCTGAAGAGCCGGATCGAAAATCGGCGGAGCGAGCGCCAGATCGACAACTGGTATCGCCTGGCCCGGCAGCACATCGAGAATCACTCCTACGCGCATGCCCGCGAGGCTTTGCAGAATGTTCTCCAGCTTCGGCCGCAGGAGGCTCGCGCACTGCAACTGCTGGCCGAGGTCGATCGCCAGGAACAGGAATACAAAAAACTCCGCCAGGAAAAAGAGCAACTTCATCGCGCCGCCGTCGATGCCTGGCAAAAAGGCGATGTAAGCAATGCCCTCGCCAAGCTGGGAGTGGTGCTCGATCTCGATCGCCGTGCTCCGGATTCTGTGAATCGCGAGAGCGGCACCAACTATCAGAGCTTCTACAACGAGGTGCGTTCTGAACACGACGCGATGAACACGGCATATGCCGACGCGCGAAGAAATCTCGCCGAGCAGAACTTCGGCAAGGCCATCGTTGCATGTCAGGCATATTTAACCAAGTACCCGACCAACGCCATCTTCCAGGCTCTTAAGTACGACATCGAGGAGCAGCAGCGGCAGGAACTTTCTGCTTTCATCGCCTCCGTCGATCGCCGGGTAGAAGCTGAACTAGATCTGGACAAGCGCGTAAATATTCTGCGCGAGGCACTCGACCAGCATCCTGGAGAATCGCACTTCGAGCGCGCCTTGCGCCTGGTGCAGGACAAGCGTGACCTGGTCAACTCGATCGTCGCCCGGGCTCACCTTCACGAAGAGCAAGCGTCGTACAGCGATGCGTTGAACGACTGGGAGATACTTCGCACCATTTACAACCAGTATCCGGGCTTGACGTTCGAAGTTGAGCGATTGCAGAAACGGCGTGATCAACAGGCGCGGATCGAGTCGAAAGCCCGTCTGGTCGAACAGGTCGATACCTGTTTGCATTCCAGCGACTATGCCCGAGCTCTGGATCTGTTGAAAGGCTCCGCAAGTGAATTCCCGAACGACGCGGAACTGACGGAATTGGAGAAACTCGCTCAGGATGGCGTAAGACGAACAGCCGAAGCCCAGCGCCTCATGGATGAAGGCCAGGCGTTGTGTGCCCAGCAGGACCCGGCCACCGGCATCAAGCGGTTGCGCCAGGCCTTTGAGCTGGATGAGAACAATTCTCTGGCCCGCGCGGTTCTGGCCAATGCCCTGGTCGAACGGGCGCACTCCATCGTAGAAAGCGATTGGCGGGAGGCCGAGAGCCTGGCACGGGAAGCTCTCGACTTGAACCCCGGGCATCCCATGGCCAAGACCATTCGACTTTTGATCCTCGATCGGAAAAGAGAAACCTTCGTCGAGGAGTGTGTTTCACAGGCGCGCAAGCAGCAGGCTGCCGCCGATCTAGCCGGAGCCTTGTCCCGGATCGACGAGGGACTGTCCACTTATCCGCGCGAGCCCCGGCTGATTCAGATTCAGGAGGCAGTTCAGCGGGATCTTCACACTCAGCGCCGCCACGCGCGCCGTCGCGAGCTGGAAGAGCTGCGGCGTATGGAGAGTGAGATCGATGTTGCCGCGGACTCCGCATCGAAGCAGGCTTTAGGCGAGCGAGTGCGGGCGGTGGCGGAGAAATACTCGAAGGACGGAGAAATCCTGTCTATCGCGAATGGCTTTCTGCATCGCCTGGGCCTACTGGAAGTGGCTCAAAAGAATCCGCAGGGGTCGCCCGAGAGCGACAGTGCGACTTTGACCTACAACACTCCGCTAGCCAGCGTCCCGGAGTCTGCTTCGGCCGGGACCGACGCACCCGCCTCACCCGTGACGCCGCTCCGAACGCCTGGATCCGCCACTTCCGCGGCCAAGCTGTCTGCAAGTCCGCCTGGAGCCGAGTCTCGGTCCTTACCTCTATCTACGCAATTGATATCTACGCATCTCAAGCAGCTCGTGAGCTCAGCGCGGGCTTATGCGACCCCCGTGCTGGCAGCGGTGCGACCATATAAAAAGCCTATTTTTGTTTTCACCGCCGCAATAATCGTGGTCGGTGGGATTTTTCTTTTCCCACGAAGACACGAGGTACCCGTCGCGACCCAGCCACCCGAGCCTCCGCCCACAGTCTCAGCCCCGGTAACGCCACCTGAACCAGCGCTGCCCGTGGTAAGACTGTCTTCCGACACCAGCGCGGGAAGAGTGACGTTCGACGATCAGCCGCCGGCGGAATTTCAGGATGGGCAATGGGCTCTCGACAAGCTCCCCACAGGGCAACACACGCTGAAGATCGAGGAACCGCAGGGAGAAGCATCGTTTACCTTTTCAACCGATGCTGGAGCAGTTCCGGTCGTCATCAGCCGCATTGTCTCCAAAGGGGTAACAGCGATCGTTGTGAGCAGCATGGCCGAACATCTTCGCGTATATTCCAGTGATCCCGCGGCCAAGGTTAGTGTTGATGGTCACGCTGCTGTCAACGTTGGGCAAGACGGTCTCGACCTTCCATCCCTGCCATCTGGAGCTCACGAGCTAGCCGTTACTCGCGGCCCCGACGAATACAAACTCGACGTTGATGCGGGAGCGGCGCCGACGTTGACTGCTTTCCTCGAATCCGGCCGGAATCTGGGCACCCTCGTTGTGGTTACCGGTCAAGACGAGGCAAGAGTCTTTCTCAACGGAAAACTTCAGCAGCAACTCACGCAGGGCGGCCAGTTGCGGATCCCGAATCTCGAACTCAAGGACTACGTTGTCCGAGTCTCCAAGAGCGGATTCCAGGATCTTTCCGAACAGAAAATCAGGCTTCGCAAGGGCCAGGGCAAACTGATCTTCAACCTCCAACCCATCCCTGTTCTAGCTTCGTTGACCATCCAGGGCGGAGTTCCAGGAACCGCCGTTTTGATCGATCAAACCTCGGTGGGCACGGTTCAGCCCGATGGAACGCTAACCATGGTGACAGTGACTCCCGGAGATCACATCCTCGAACTGCGTAAGGACCGGTTCAAGCCGAAACAGATCAGGCGACACTTCGTGGCTGGAACAGCGGTGTCCCTGATGGCCGCGGATGTAGTACTAGACGCCGCTCCAGGCGAGTTAAAGATAACTTTCACGCCTGCGGACGCGCAGGTCACCCTCGCCAAGGCGGGAGAGACTCCCGCAAAAATAAGCAACGGCGGCACACTCGGTCTGGCCGCCGGTTCTTACACCCTCACCGCCAAGACCGCAGACAACGTCACCCGCTCGACGACCGTGGAAATAACTGCCGGTCAACCCAAGGATTTGGACTTGAATCTCGCCCCGAGCGGCATGTCCAAGTGGGACGACCCCGCGGGCTGGAAACAGGAGAAGGGTTCCTTCATTCGCAAGGGTGGCGATTTCGTGATGTACAGCGTGTCTCCCACGTCAGGTACGTTTGTTTTTTCGGCCATGCTCAGCAAGGGTCACCGCCTGCAGTGGATGCTCAACTGCAGTGACGCCAACAATTATGTCCTTTTCCAGATGGACGACAATAACTTCTACCGCACGGTAGTCCGAAACGGTCAGAAGGGAGACGAAACCAAAATCCCGCACAAAGGTGAAAAAAAGAGTTTCCAAGCCCTTCAGATTCGCGTGGGTCCGAACGAGATCGTCCACCAGATCCGGCAAGGCGACAGCTGGGTGGTTCTGGATCGCTGGACTCAGTCAGGAAGTAATCTAAGTCTGGGCAGGTTTGGCTTCTACATTCCGGGAGGCGATCAGGTCGCACTCTCGAGTTTCGGTCATTACGCCGATCTCAGCCCACGGTAGCAGCCAGTTGTCCTTAGAATCCGTACTGAGCGCCGCGACGATGTGAAGTCTGAAGAACTACGCGTCCGGATTACCACGCCCTGTACCTTTCCATCTGCCCGTGGTCACTCCGGTTCTGATCCTGGGACAACTTAATCGCGGCCTGCAGCCGGTCTTCGTCGTCGTGGCAAAGGCTGACGAACCTGAACGGCTGGAGACTCCACGAGATGGGAGTTAGCATCTCCGCCGCTCCCAGCACCGATCCTGTGCAGGCCAGAAACATCAACCTTACCTGGGAGCCTTGATCCACGGGTTGGGATAAGCACAGCAAACCTCCCGTAATCGAGATAATTTGCAATTTCCCTCGCAAACGACGACCGTCCTGGCATCGAAGGACCGCGGTGGTCTCCGACAACCTCATCCGAGGAGGGCGCGGTGAAACTTGCGGTAATGGAAAGTACGGCATGGCGGCAGAGTCGACTATGTGCCCCGTTCACAAAGAATGGGGGACAACGGAACGACTAATCGCTACCCGGCAGGCATCTGCCGCCAGTAACCGATCAGTCCGTCGCATTATGCTCCAGTCATATTCGTAGGCCGTGCCGCAAAGCGGGCATATCTGGTAGTGACGGCCGTTGGCGTCGATGCGCGGCCAGGTGAACCGGTGTGAGCAACCTTGTCCGAGAAGCCGCTTCAAGAAGTTCATTCCTTCACCCCTTCATTATGCTTTCTCCACATCTCGAGCCATCGGCTGAAGAATGGCTTTGGCTGTTTATCCAGCAGATCGCGAAGTGTGGACAAGAGAATCTTTGGCGGCTGGGACTTGGACAGGAAGGTATCCACTGCCTGCAACTTCCTGTTCGGCAGCGGCCCGTATGCGGACAACAACATGATCGGGACGTGGGACTTAACCCGCTTCATCTTCGCGGCAACCACGTCACCGTTCATTCCCGGCATCTGATAGTCGAGGACCACCGCGTCCACGGGGTGCGAGAGGAACAGCTTCAGGCCCTCATCGCCGCCGGTCGCTTCCAGGACCTCATAGCCGTCGTTTTCCAGCAACATCTTGCGGCCTATGAGGCCATTCAGGTGATCGTCAATGCAGAGAATCGTTGCTTTGAGCCCAGACATCACTGCTTCCACATCTCCGCTTCGGCCAGGGTTAATTGTTTTGCAGAGGCGCACTTCTCTCCGTGGGCGGATCAAAGCTGCCTAATGAAGTGGCGGGCAAACTCATTTGACTACGACTGGAACATGCTTTCAAATTACCAACGTCCACTCGGGGGCCAGTTACCGCAAGAATCGTGGGAGCTAACTACTCGCGAGCAGGCACAGCTAGTCGCCAGTTCCGACGGCCTCACCGTGTTTCAGCGTCCGGTCGAAGAACTCGGCAGTCGCGGTATAAGCTCGCACCCAGTCTCGCCACATTAGAAACCCGTGGATCTCATCCGGCAGGATCAGCTGTTCGAAGGGCACGTGCTGCGCCCGCAAACGCTGTGCCAGATCCACAGTCTGGGTGAAGGGTACGTTGCGATCATCGTCGCCGTGGATGAGTAGCACCGGGGACTTCCAGTTACCAACGTAGGCGTCGGGGGAAGAATCCCAAGCCAGTTTCACTGCGGCGTCAGAGTCGGGTGGGCGGAGCGCCAGGTTGCCGAAATAGGGCAGCTCCGTCAGAAAGACGCTCCAGTCATGGACACCGTGGAAATCCACCCCCGCTTTGAACAGCTGTGAATCACGGGCCAGGCCCATGGCCGTCAGAAAACCGCCGTAGGAACCACCCCACAACCCAATCTTCTCTCCGTCGACTTCCGGAAGCGATTGCAGATACCTTCCTGCTGCCACCACGTCCTTGTATTCGGCGGCTCCGCGCCATATCGTGTTAGGCGCTTCGCGAAAGGCGCGTCCGTACATAACGCCGAGCCGGTAGTTCACTGATAACACGGCGTATCCGCGGCTGGCCAGGTACTGATTTTCGGCGTAAGCGTTGTGGTAGTAATCCATGTAGTGGAAACCCAGCACCATCTGGCGGATGGGCCCGCCGTGCATGAAGACCAGGCTGGGAACCTTTCCGTTGGCATTGCGGGGCAGAAAAAGCTGGCCGTGCAGCGTCACTCCGTCATCGCTATCGAAAATCACCTGCTTTGGCGTCACGAGCGATGCCGAGGGAAAGTCAGGCGGAAGAGCCTGCTTGGCGATCATTTCGCGCCCCTTCGCGGTAACTTCATAAGGCATGGCTGGCGAGGTTGCTGTGGAACCGAGGCAAAGAATGCTCTTGCCGTCACCGGTTTGAACGGGAGACCACTCGATGGTCTCGCCACCGGTCAGCGCCTGCTGCGGCGCCCCCCCGGCTATGGCTACGCGCCACAGGTGCCTGCGGTCTACGTCATCCTGGTTCGAGGAATAAATCAGCCAGGCCTTGTCCGCGCTGAGCGTGACGTCTTCCACGTCAAAATCGCCAGGCGTAAGCAGAGTGGCTGCTGCTCCTCCCGCTGCGGCGATTGAGTACAAGTGATTGCGCCCATCCTGCTCCGAAGCGAAAACAACTCGTCCATCGGCAGCAAAGTTGAGCGAACCATCTTCAGTGAGTTCAGGCAGCGAATCCTCGGGTTTGCTGCCGCTTCTCCATAGCAAGCGGCCCGCGCCAGTGCCAGCATCGGCAATCCACAGGGACCAGGGCTCGGGGCGCACTGGAATCAACGGCAGCTTCTGCTGGTCTCCGGCAGTGCGCACGAAGACAATCCACTTCCCGTCAGGCGACCAGCGCGGCATGGAATCTTTGTCCACACTCGGCGCCACGTAGCGGATAGAGCCACCGTCGAAGTCGTAGATCGCGACGAAACTATGACCATCACGCTGGCTGACGAAGGCGATATGTTTGCCGTCGGGCGACCATTTGGGCTGATTCGCAGTTCCACGCACGGCTGCCAACTCTTTGGCTTGCTCTTTTCCATCAACACTGGAAAGCCACAACTTCTTTTTCGCGGACCACACCGCCCACCTGCCGTCAGACGAAATCTCCACGTCTTCGCAGCCCTCTTCTGGGCAACCCATCTCGCCCAACACTCGGGGCACCGCAGCTTTGTCTTTTGCATCCAGATCCAGCGCGAAGACCTGCTGCTTCGCTCCCTTTGTCCAGCTAGCAGGATTGGCGCTCTCCTGCGCCGTGTTCAACTCGCTACCCAGCACAAAGACAGCGGTCTTGCCATCGGGGGTGAGTCGCAAGCTGGCAATAGGCTGGCCATCATCTGCGCTGTAATGTGTGACTGGGCGCGCGGTGTGAATGAAGTCAGGGCCGTCAGCCAGCCACACGTTGCGGACCCCTTTGGCATCGAACACCCAAGCCACGCGGCTACCTTGCGAGGCCGCCACGAGGTTAGTGGGGAAAGCCGAGCTCATGACCTGCTCCACGGTGAACGGAGATTGCGCCCACGAAGCAGTGGTACAGCCCAGGATTACGCAGCCCAGGATCAAACCAATGGAGATGAAACGGACGGCGACGTGGAAGCGAAGGTTGGCAAGTGGCATAGGCCGCTAGAGTAAGCGAAAGTCGGCGGGCTTGCCAATAGCAGTGCCGGAATTTCCCACACCTTCGAGTGGGTTCTTACGCGGCGTCCTCAAGTCCGGCTAGGAACGCCAACCCCGCTTTCCAAGTTCCGCAGGGAGAGTTCACGGCACAGCGCCGCGCCTCCAGCAATGCCGGCATCTGCGCCGTAGTGGGCCGTCACCAGCGGAACGTCCTGGCAATGCGAATTGACGCACCAAGCGGGCAGCCGATCACGTATTTCTCCAAAGAACGGCTGCAGCATGGAAGCCGCGCCGCCGCCGATAATCATGACGTCGGGCTCAAGCAGGTCCACGACATTTCCCAGCCACACGGTCAGAAACATCGCGGTTTCCTGTAAAACGTCTTTGGCCAGTAAATCGCCGGCTAGATAGGCCCGGCCCACCATCTCACTGGTGATGTGGTCAAGCCGGCCCCCGGCCTGTTCTAAGATGGAAGAGGGACGACCGGCAGCAATTTTCTCAGAGGCGCGTCGAGCTATGGCGGGGCCGGAAGACAGGGCTTCAATGCAACCGAGCTTGCCGCATCCGCAACGCGGACCGCGATAGTCGATGCTCATGTGACCGCCCTCAGCAGCAGCGCCGGTGCGGCCATGATAGATGCGGCCATCAAAGACGATCCCAGTTCCGATCCCAGTTCCGATGGTGGCGCAGAAGATATTCCGATAACCGCGCCCCGCGCCCCACAGCGCTTCCGCCAGTGCAGCGGCGTTGCCGTCATTATCGACTCGAACCGGCAGGCAATAGGATTTGGATATCAAAGCGGCCAGAGGGAAATTACGCCAGCCTGGGAGATTCGGGGGGTTGATGACTACGCCGGTCCGCGGATCAAGCGGACCGGGAGCACAGATCCCAATGCCAGCGATTAAACCCTGCAACTCTGGCTTAAGCTTGGTCGCGGCGCGCACCGAGTCGATCGCGGCGGTCACGGCCGCCAAACCAGCGGCCGCATCCGTTGCCACCATCGGGGTTCTCGTCTGCTCAGAGATTTCGCCGATGGCATCTACCAGTCCAGCTGCCACTTTCGTGCCGCCAACATCCACACCGATAAAGCATGCGTCTGAGACTTGCATCATGTAATTCGCCTAGGGCCGGGTACGCATCGCATAGCATTCGGCTGTTCGGTTTGGAAAGACGCGCAGCGACGAATAAGACTATACAGAACTAAAGGGAGCCGATCCACGTACACATCATCAGGAGATACGGAAGAGCTTTGTGGTTGGCAAGTGGAAGGTCTCCTCGGCTAACGCTTTCGCCTCAGTCTGGTCCAATACAGGGAGGATCTTGAGACCTTGAACATCCAGGAGGTGTTGCGACAGACAGCGACGTCCATGGCGGCTCACAAGCTGCGGACCTTTCTGACGATGTTCGGGATCATCTGGGGCATCACCTCCGTCATCTTATTGGTCGGCCTTGGAAAGGGATTCAGCCGGGATCAGAAAGAGCGGCTGAAGACAATCGGCGTCGATCTGGCCATTATCTGGGGGGGACGAACCAGTGAACAAGCGGGAGGATACGCCGCCGGGCGCCCTGTGCGGCTCTCGATCAACGATGCCTATCTGATCAAGCAGGAAGCCTATCTGATCAAGACCGTAAGCCCGGAATTGAGGCGCAACGTCTCTGAAGTGAGCGCCTACAACGCGGCATCCCGCCCCGTGCGCGGCGTATGGTCAGATTACCAGCGATTCCGTTCGCTCAAGGTGCAGGAAGGCCGGTTGATGACCGACGATGACGACAAGGAGGGCCGACGCGTAGTTATCCTCGGTGTGGAGTCCCGCGACCAGTTGTTTCCCGGAAAGCCCGCTATCGGGGAGATCTTGATGATGAATGACTCGCCCTATACCGTCATCGGCGTGCTTGAGAAAAAAAAGCAGAATGGCAGTTATGGGAGTGGACCTGACAATACGCAGCTTTTTGTTCCTTATGCTGCCATGGCCCGTGATTTCCCTCCTTCGGAGCGGCCGGGCATCTTCAAGGGTTGGATTAACAACCTGGTGGTTGAAGTCGCTGATCCGGAACATCACGAAGAGGCAATACGGCAGCTTTACCAGATTCTGGGACGCGAGCATCATTTCGACGCCAGCGACAAGGATGCGCTTTTCATCTGGGACACTCTGGAAGGCTCGAAGCTTCTGGAGCGCATCTTCGATATCATGACCATCTTCTTCGGTGCGGTAGCTCTGATGACGCTCACTCTCGGCGGCATCGGGGTGATGAATATCATGCTGGTTGTGGTCACGGAGCGGACTCGCGAGATTGGTGTCAGAAAATCTTTGGGAGCGACGGCTGACGACATCCGCAACCAGTTTTTCGCCGAATCCGCCGCCCTAATGATGGTTAGCGGAGCCGTCGGCCTCGGCATTGGCGTCGGGAGCTGCCTGGCCATGAACCAGCTACCATTGCCGGACTTTGTTCCGCATCCCGTGATCTCTCCCGTGGCAATTGTCGCGTCGCTGTTCACGCTCGGATTGATTACCGTAGCTGCAGGGATGTATCCGGCTCAGCGCGCAGCGGCGCTTAGTCCGATCGAATGTTTGCGTCAGGAGTAACGGAATGCAGATAAAAGAATTGATCCTGCAAAGCTGGGATGCTCTGACCCGCAATCGTCTTCGTTCCATCCTGACCATGATGGGCATCGTGTGGGGATTGACCACTGTCGTGCTTCTGCTCGGCTATGGCGAAAGTGTAAGCGAGGGTGTACTCAATGCCTTCATCGGCATCGGCAACAGCGTGATCATGGTCTGGGAAGGTCAGACCAGTATGCAGGCTGGCGGCGAGCGCGCCGGCAAGCGCATTCACTTTAAGTATGAAGACGTTCAAGCCATACGCGATGAAGCTCCCCTGGTTCGCCTGGCGAGTGCGGAATGGGACGATCCGTTCGCTTACAAATACGGCGACAAAGTGATCTCCGTCCAGACGAAAGCGGTGCAGTATCCGTATCGCGAAATGCGCAAGCTGAATATCGCTGAAGGCCGTTACTTCGAGGAGAGCGACTTCAGCGAACACCGTCATGTCCTAATCTTTGGACCTAACGCAGCTCAGAAAGTGTTCGGCGGTCGTGATCCTGTAGGCGATCATGTGACCATCAACGGAGAAACCTGGGATGTGATCGGATTGCTCCAGCGTAAGATACAGGACTCGTCCAACAACGGTCCGGACAACGAGAACGTGTTCATGCCCTTTGAAAGCATGAGGGATATCAACGACGAGCGCGATCCCCATATGATTGTGTTTCAGCCGGTCATGCCGTTGCTGCACAAAGCAGCGCTGGCGCAGGTACGGGAAGTGCTTGCCCGCCGCCACAATTTCAATCCCAAGGATGACAAATCCTCTCCTGAATGGGACACCGTGGATGACGCCAAAGATATTGAACAGTTTGGCATCGCGCTTCGGCTTATTCTGGGTTTTATCGGCGCGCTGACACTGGGCGTCGGCGGCGTGGGCGTGATGAATATCATGCTGGTGAGCGTTACTGAGCGCACGAAAGAGGTGGGTTTGCGCAAGGCGCTGGGCGCACGCAATCGCGACATTGCGCTGCAGTTCCTGGTGGAGGCGCTGGTGCTCACGTTTGTTGCCGGCGCGGTGGGAATGCTGGTTTCCGTGGTGCTGGCCCATGCGATCCCGCCCATGCCGCTCTACTCAGAGATGTACAAGACGGCCAATCACGAGGGCGACATCTTCCTGAAGACAAACTCCAGCGTGATGCTGACGGCTTTCCTGATTCTTGCCTTCGTCGGCGTGGTAGCGGGCATGTGGCCTGCGTTAAAGGCCGCCCGCATGGAACCGGTGGAGGCTCTCAGATACGAATAGACCGAGGACAATCCCTCAAGCCATAGTCAGATTCTGACTCGCGCAGGATTGAGTTGTATGATTCAGGCACCGTTATGCCGTGTCACTCGCCAGCTTCCGCGCTCGCCCATAAAGATCGGGAACTCATTCAGATCGTGGACTCCGCGTTAGCCGAGGCGACGCGCCGCAGCGGCAAGTGGCTGGTCTGTCGCCCCGGATGTACGCAGTGCTGCATCGGAGTATTTCCCATCAATCAGCTCGATGCTGTGCGGTTGCGGCAAGGACTTGCCAATCTTGAATCGCGTGCTCCCGAGAGCGCTAACCGTATACGCGGACGCGCGCGCGAGGCGGTTGCCCGCTTGTCGAAAGATTTTCCGGGTGATCCCGGGAGCGGAGTGCTCGACGAAGGATACGAAGCGGCCAAGCGCTTTGTCGACTTTGCGAATGACGAACCTTGCCCTGCTCTCGACCCTGAAACCGGAAACTGTGAGCTCTACGAATCACGCCCCATGGCCTGTCGGGTCTTTGGACCGCCCGTTCGCTCCGAAGAGGGCCTGGGAGTTTGCGAACTTTGCTACCAGAGTGCTTCGGACGAAGAGATTGCGGCGTGCGAAATGAAGCCTGACCCGAACGATCTGGAATCTACCTTGCTGAAAATGCTCGAGGCAAGCACAGGAACGAGCGGAGAAACAATAATCGCCTTCTGTCTGGCATCCTGAACCCTGTCGAAGAATTAACGGACAAAGAAATGGAGCGGCAGCTCAGGCTTTCTTTTTCTCCAGCTCGGCCCAGCGTGCGTAAAGCGTATCCACCTTTTCCTGGGCTGCTTCCATCTCGGCGTGAGCAGTGATCAGGCGCGGACCGTCGCTGACAATCCCGGGATCTTCAAGCTGGGCGCGCTTGGCTTGCAGCACCAGCTCGGCGTCGGCAACACACTGCTCGATCGTGTCATATTCGCGCGCTTCCAAATAAGACAGCTTCTTTTTCCCAGCCGACGGCCGGGCATCGTCTGCAGAAACCACGCCGCGCGCCGCAGAGCGTGCATCGTTTCTCGCCGTCTGCTTGCTCTCTTCGAGCCATGACTCCCACTGGGAGTAGTCGGCGAAGAGTCCCGCACTTCCCTGCCCATCAAGCCCGAGAACAATTGTAGAAACGCGGTCCAGCATGTATCGGTCATGGGTCACTAGGACTAGCGATCCACAGAACTCCAGCAGGCTCTCCTCCAGTATGTCGAGCGTTGGGATGTCGAGGTCATTGGTGGGCTCATCGAGCAAAAGGACGTCGGCGGGCTGGAGCATGAGCTGTGCGATCAGGACTCGCGCTCGTTCGCCTCCAGAAAGCCGCCCCACGGGCTGATTAAGCTGCTCACCTGCGAACAGAAACTTCGCCGCCCACGACGCCACGTGGATCATCCGGTCTTGATACACCACGGAATCGCCCTCCGGCGCCAGGGCGCGGCGCAGAGTGACGTCAGGGTCGAGTTCCCGACTTTGGTCGAAATATACAATGCGCAGCCAATCGGCGCGGTAAATTTCTCCGCTCGATGGGGTTGATTCTCCGCGCAACAGGCGCAGCAGACTGGTTTTTCCACTGCCATTCGGTCCAACCAACCCCACCCTCATTCCCGCTGTTATCACACAATTGAGGCCGGCAAAGAGGGTGCGGCCGCCAATTTCGCAAGCAACGTCTTCCAGTTCGATCAGCCGCTTGGTCTTTCGATCCGTGGCGGAGAAGTCGATTTGGGCGGTCCCGTTGCGGGTCCTGGCGTTCAAGTCCGCGAGCTCGCCCATTAGCTCGCCTGCCTTGTCGATGCGCGCTTTGGATTTTCGCGTCCTCGCCTTGGCCCCACGGCGCAGCCATTCGATCTCCCTATGAACCAGGTTTTCCAGCGCTTCCTGGCGCTTCGACTGCGCGTGCAGGAATTCTTCCTTCTTCTCGAGAAACCGAGTGTAGCTTCCCGACACACGCAGCAACCCCTCGGGATAAGTCCGGTTCAGTTCCGCCATTTCCGTGGCGATGTTCTCAAGAAAGTAGCGATCGTGGCTCACAACCACGCAGGCGAAGGATGCAGCCGCCAGCAAGGCTTCCAGCCACTCGATTCCCGCCAGGTCGAGATGATTCGTAGGTTCATCCAGCAGCAGGATGTCTGGTCCCTGAACCAGCGCCTCGACGATCGCGAGCCGTTTCTGCCAGCCACCTGACAGAGCGGACGCCTCCGCTTCGAGGCTTTCGAAGCCAGCGCGACCCAAAGTCTCAGCGAAGCGAGTGCCCCGTTCCGACTCCGGCACCGTGGCTCGCTCCATCGCGCTCTGAGCTACGGAGCGGACCGTAACTCCGAGCTTGAATTTCGAGTCCTGCTCCACGTAGCTGAGGCGGATGCGTTTTCGAACCGCGATTTCTCCGCTATCGGGGCTTACGTCGCCAGCCAGAATCCGCAGCAGAGTGGATTTACCGGAGCCGTTTGGACCGATCAGCCCAATGCGGTCACCTTCTGAAACCGTGAAGCAGATGTTCCGGAACAGCGGATTGGCTCCAAAGGCCTTCGAAATTTCCTGCGCATTGATGATCGGCGGCAACGACTAAGGCTCTCCCTTAACCTGAATTGAGATTATCAGGAAAACCAGATTGCGGACGGCGTGCCGTTGTCCAGCTACGTCCATCGGAGTACTGCAATGCTGTCGACCATCATGTCTACAATGAAGAGCCAGGTTTACGCAGGGGCGTGATGCAATGGAGGACAGCGACCGGGATCGCTCTTTCCGTGAGGAGCAGCGGCCGGAACGGAGAGCGTGCCCACGTGTCAAAGTGAAGGTTCCGGTAGAGTTGTTTGCCCCGGGCAGTGATGTTCCCCAGCGGGGTGCAACCTCCGACCTCAGTGAAGCTGGTTGCTATATCGAAACGATGTTTCCATTTCCCGTTGGCACCACTCTCGAACTGAGTCTGCAGCTTGAGGGGACGCTGCTCGCGGTGGGCACGGTGGTCACCTGTGACCCCCAAGTGGGAAATGGGATCGAGTTCGCCCGGATGCTGCCCGAGGATCAAGAGGAACTTCGGGCCTACATGAAGGCCGCACAGCAGACCGAGTGACTTGTTTTTCGGTCGCGCACCGCTCCAATCCAAGACAAACTTCCCACGACCGTTCATAATGTCGGCATGTCTCCGGAGAGGACCATCCGCCGCCTGAAGACCTACGCTGGCACTCAGGGATACGTCTACCAGTACTACTTCGTGGGTCAACGCCCCGCACTCGCCGGCGACCCCGAGGCTCCAGCTACGGAATTTGTCTTCGACGTCACCTCCGATCGCAAACTGACCTATGCCATCAGCGTCTTTCTGCCGGAAAAGTCAGTGACTGCATGGGCCGCAAGCCACGGACGTCCGCTCACCGAGGCCGAACAGTACGCGGCAGCTAAGCTCCGCTTGTTCCGCGCCTTCGACGAACTGGAGGATGTAAAGGCCCACGGCCGCCGTCTAATCATTGACGCCGCTCTACTCGAGGAGGCGCTGGCCAGCTTGGGCCTGGAATAGCACAACGTGATCTACATTTCACCCGCCGTGACCCTTGCTGTTTCCACCTGCCCGCCCTCTGTGCAGAATATAATGTGGGGAGGGACGGTTCCCCGGGGTTCCCGGCTATACTTGCATTAAACTCAGCGGACTCTGATACTTACCTAGCCTATGCCTCTGCTTTGGTTGCGCTTCGCGCTGGCGTGCTACTTTGTCGGGTTGATCTACGCCTTCTTTGCGCTCAGCCGCACCAGCGATCTTTTCAGCCGCATCGCGCTGCACGCCGCTAGCCTGGGCATGGTCTTCCACTTCGTCTCGCTGGTCGAGCTCTTCCTCTCGGACCATGTGGTGTGGGCCTCGGTGCATAACGGAGAGTCGCTGCTGGCCTTCTTTTCGATGACGTTTTTCATGATCATCTATGCCATTTACCAGACCACTTCGCCGGGGGTGGTTGTGTTCCCTATCGTGTTTTTCCTGACCTTTGTGGCGGCCATCGACCAGCAACCGGTGCTGTCGACGGCTTTCGTTCAGCACAAGGGGTGGCTAATCGCGCACATCATCCTCATCTTCACCGGATACGCCGCTCTGGTCCTCAGTTTCGGTGCTAGCCTGCTTTACCTTTTGCAAGAGCGCCGCTTAAAAGCCAAGAGGCCCAGCAGCCTGATTTCCTTTTTGCCAGCGCTCGAAGTGATCGACCAGATCGGCTACCGTTCCTTGCTGCTCGGCTTTCCTTTCATGACCCTCGGTCTGATTACAGGGTCGGTTGTAGCCATGACGGCGTATGGGCACATCGATTTTGAGGACCCGAAAATCCTGTTGTCGATGCTGATGTGGGCGGTTTACATGGTGATGGTCGTCACCCGCTGGAACTCGGGATGGCGTGGCCGGCGCGCCGCCGTACTGGCGACCTGCGCCTTCGTGGCTGCCATCGTTGCCTGGGCGGCGAACTACTTCTCCACGATTCACAGGTTTGCCGCCTCATGAGATATCAGCTCATTGGCGTGAGTCACCGGAGCGCGCCGCTCGAGGTGCGCGAACGTCTGGCAATTCCGGAGTCACGCCTGGCCGATGCTTGCCGCGATCTCGCCTCCCACCCTGGAATTGAAGAGGGCATGATCATCTCCACCTGCAACCGTGTGGAACTGGTCACTCACACCACCAACGGTTGGGCCGACCTGCGTGGTTTTCTGCACGAACATTTTCACCTTAACGCGGAAGATGTCGATCCGCATCTGTATGAGTTCCGAGAGAAAGACGCCGTGCGGCATGTGTTCCGCGTAGCTGCGAGCCTCGATTCGATGGTGGTTGGCGAAGCCCAGATCCTCGGCCAGGTCAAAGAGGCCTATGCCACCGCTCGCGCCGTGGGCTCGGTTCACGGCCAACTCGATCAGCTCTTCACGCGTGCGTTTGCAGTGGCGAAGCGGGTTCGCACTGAAACATCCGTAGGATCGTCTTCCGTGTCCGTCGCCTCGGTTGCGGTGGAACTGGCCAAGAAGATTTTCGGCTCGCTGCAGGGCAAGAATGTTTTCATCGTCGGTGCCGGCAAGATGAGTGAACTCGCCGCCCGGCACCTGATGGCGCACGGTTGCGCCTCCATCTTTGTCGCCAATCGTACTTACGACAGGGCAATCGGCCTGGCGGAGAAGTTTAACGGCCAAGCCATCAGGTTCGACGATTTGTACGACAACTGCGACCGCGCTGACATCGTCATCACCTCGACCGGTGCGCCGCACGCGATTTTTCGCCGTGAACACGGAGAGCAATTCCTCGCCCGGCGCAAGAACCGGCCTATGTTCTTTATAGATATTGCCGTGCCTCGCGACGTTTCGCCTGAAATGGCCAAACTCGACGGCATCTTCGCCTACGACATCGACGACCTGCAGCAGGCCGTTTCTAGCCACGTCGCCGACCGCCATCATGAAGCGGAACTCGCCGAAGCTATTATCGCAAGCGAAATTGAGCGCTTCGAAGCCCGTCTGCACACGCTCGACGTGGTTCCAACCATCGTCTCGTTGCAGGATCATCTGGAAACCATCCGTCAGGCGGAGATAGACCGCGTGCGCAGCCGGATGGGTCCGTTGACTCCGGAGCAGGAAATGGCGGTCGAGGCCCTGACCCGCGGCATCATCAATAAAGTCATGCACACGCCGGTCACGACGCTAAAAACCGCCGCGCGCGAAGCTGAAGCCACCACGCTGATCGAAGTAGTGAGGCGCCTGTTCAATCTGCACGAAAAAGACAACAAACCAGCATCGCAGCCTAAGAGCAAGGAATCGGAGCCGCGCCACTGATGCCTCGTCTGCGCATCGGCTCCCGCGGGTCGCAACTCGCCCTCTGGCAGGCCAATCATATCTCCGCCCTTCTGCGGGCACGCGGCTACGAAGTCGAAGTTGAAATCATCCACACCACCGGCGACAAAATAACCGACGTCCCCCTGGCGCAAGTTGGAACCAAGGGTGGACTTGGCAAAGGAATTTTCACCAAGGAGATCGAAGAAGCTCTCGCCGCCGGAAGCGTCGATCTTGCCGTACATTCCTTGAAAGACCTGCCAACCGAACTCCCTCCCGAATTCGAGATCGCTGCGATCACGGAACGCCAAGATCCGCATGATGCCTTCTGCTCGCGTCTTTATTCAAGGATTGAAGATCTGCCGCAAAAGGCCCGAGTGGGCACCTCCAGCCTGCGCCGTCAGGCACAACTCAAGGTCATTCGCCCCGATCTCGACATTCATTCCCTACGAGGCAATGTCGACACCCGCCTGCGCAAGCTAGAAGAGGGAGAATACGACGCCATCATTCTCGCCTCTGCAGGCCTGAAGCGCCTCGGCAAGACGGAATCGATCAAGCAGATCATTCCCACCGAAATTATGTGTCCGGCCGCCGGACAAGGAGCCCTCGGCATCGAAATCCGCGAAGCCGATGCGACAACGGGCGAGCACTTGGCATTCTTAAACGATACCGCCTCCCGCGCCGCTACCACTTGCGAGCGCGCGCTGCTCAACCGCCTCGGCGGAGGCTGCCAGGTTCCCATCGGCGCCCTTGCCGAAGTGAAGAATGGGAACATGCATCTCGACGCAATCGTCGCCCATCCCGACGGATCAAAGCTCCTACGCGAGTCGCGTGACGGAAATCTGAGAGACCCCGAACAGCTTGGCAATGATGTCGCCGAAGCCCTGCTGCGGCGCGGCGCCGACGAAATCCTGGAAGCCGTCTATGACCGCGCTCTTGCGGTCCCGCCGCAGCCGTGATTACCTATAATGGCCCTGAATGAAGAACGGCAGCGTTCTCCTGCAACTTCTCGGCGGCACCAAGGGCTCTCATCCTCTTCGGCGCTGGATCAACCTCTGGCCGCCGTTTCTGGGCATGGGGATTTGCATCCAGCGTATCGCGCCTGACATGAAGGCTGTCGATGTCGAGATGAAGCTGAGGTTCTGGAATGCGAACTACGTCGGCACGCATTTCGGCGGATCGCTCTTTGCCATGACTGACCCGTTCTATATGCTTATGGTGATGGCGAACCTTGGCCGCGACTATACAGTGTGGGATAAGGCTGCCACCATCCGCTACAGAAAGCCGGGCATGGGAACGGTGCGAGCAGAGTTTCGTCTCTCCGATAGCCAGATCGACGACATTCGCGAAAAACTGAAGACGTTGCCGAAATATGAGCCTGTCTTTTCGGTGGACGTGAAGGACGGGACAGGCGTTGTGATCGCCGAAGTCGAGAAAGTGCTGTACATTCGGAAGAATGCTGCGCCCTCCGGAGAGTAGGAAGAACATCAATCGTGTACATCCCTGAATACTTTCGCGTGCGCGACCACGAAGACGCCATCAAGTTCATGCGCGCGAATCCCTTTGCCATCCTGATCTCATCCACTGATGCTGGACCTTTCGCGACGCACCTTCCGCTTTTTGTGCGCTGGGCACCTCAGGAGGAGAAGGTCGTTCTCCGCGGCCACGTGGCAAAGGCGAGCCCGCACTGGCGCTATCTCGAACAGCAGCCACAGTGTCTGACGATTTTTCATGGACCGCACTCCTATATTTCGCCGAGTAACTACACTGTGCCCGAAAGTGTTCCTACCTGGAACTATGGTGCTGTGCACCTTTATGGAAACGCGAAGGTCTTTTCTTCTCCTGAGGCACTGCAAGGCGTCCTCGGTGAACTAATGCA
>DATHMS010000180.1:0-10407 GCA_035486795.1 Candidatus Sulfotelmatobacter sp.
GACGGTTGCCATGGTGACCCTGCGCAATGCCATGGACATCCCGCAGACGCCCGGCTTCAACCCCGTCGGCGCGGGCTCCAAAGACACTGCCAACGTTGATGTCTTGGGCGCCGCCGTTGGCAGCCTTCAAGGCCCAACCACAGAGCGCATGTATGTCGGCCCCAAAGAGCTCGCCGTACTCGACGCCGTCCCCGTCCCTACCATCAAGAACGACAGCCCCGACCTCCGCGGCATCGTCAACTTCGGCTGGTGGGGCATCCTGTCGCGCCCGCTCTTCCTCTGGCTCAAGTGGACCTACAACCACATCGTCCACAACTGGGGATGGGCCATCGTCATTCAAACGTTCATCATCACCATCCTGCTGCTGCCTCTGCGCATCACGCAGATGAAGTCGATGCTGAAGATGCAGCGCATCCAGCCTCAGATCAAGAACATTCAAGAGAAATACAAGAAGTACAGCCTGCGCGACCCGCGCAAGGCAGCAATGAACGAAGAGATCAGCGCTCTATATAAGAAAGAAGGCGTAAATCCCGCCGGCGGCTGTCTGCCCATGCTGATCCAGTTCCCGTTCCTCATCGCCTACTACCGCATGTTAGGGGTCGCCCTTGAGCTCCGCCATGCGCACTGGCTCTGGATCACCGATTTGTCCGCTTCCGACTGGGTGCTGCCCCTCTTGATGGTCGTCAGCATGATCGTCGTACAACGTATGACCCCGCAAGCCGGCATGGATCCCGCCCAGCAAAAAATGTTGACCTTGATGATGCCCTTGATGATGGGCTTCATCTTCTTTAAATTAGCCGCGGGCTTGAATCTTTACTACACCGAGAGCAACCTGATTTCGATCGCGCAACAGGCCGTAATGAACCGCACGAAACTAGGCCGCGAAATGCGCGAAATGTTGGAAAAACGTGCCCGCAAGAAAGAGAAATAGCTGTCAGCTCTCAGCCTGGAGCGCAAGCGCCAGCATTGCGATAAAATTTGATTTCGATTAAAGCTTTGCCCGTGAACCCCTGTGCCCTCTGTGTTGAAGGTTCTACAAACGGAGGAAAAGAAAACCGCTGTAACCACGCCGATCAAGCTGAGAGCTGACGGCTGATAGCTGAAAGCCGGAACCCTGCCCTATGGACAAACTAGCCGCCGCCAACCGCATCAACGAATTCCTCCAATCCGTAGTCACCAACGGAGGTCTCCACCTTAAATACCGGATCGTAGTCGACCCCCCAGCGCCAACCGACTGGGAGAAGCCCGAAATCTTCGTCGACTTTTCCGGTCCCGATTCCACTCTGCTCCTCGATCGCGGCGCTGAACTCCTCCGTGCCCTCGAACTGTTAGCCTTCGAAATCCTCCATCTACCTTCCGCCGAGCACGAAAAGATTTCCTTCGACTGCAAGAATCAGCGTTCCATCCGTCTCCAGGAACTCCGCATGTCCGCGACCGTAGCCGCCGAAAAAGTTCGCCAGACCGGAACCCCATTCCACTTCGCTCCCATGTCCTCTCGCGAGCGCCGCATCGTCCACCTCGCCCTCCGCGACCAAACCGACCTCCGCACTGAAAGCGACGGCGAAGGCTTCAACCGCTGCGTAGTCCTCTACCCCGCAGACTACAAACCCGCGGCCAGCAAACAGGCCCGCCGCACCCTGCCGTAGCGGACACAGAGTTGTCATCCTGAGCCCCGCGTACTTCCGCCCTGCCTGGGAGCCGCCAGGCGAAGGACCTCTGCAACTTGCCGGCTCCGCCTCCGGCCGCAACGCCTTCCACCACCACCGCGTCCTTGCTTCTCACCCACTCCCACAGGCAAAATAGATCGCACTACCCATTCACCCAGAGGCCCTCATGCATCTAGCGCGCCACGCCCTAATCCTGTTCACACTCGTACTCCCCATGATGGTCATGCTCTCGACCGCCCAAACTGCGCCGCTAACCTACCCTCAAGCCCGCCGCAGCGATCAGGTCGATGACTACCACGGCACCAAGGTCGCCGATCCCTACCGCTGGCTCGAAGATACCGACTCCGCCGAAACTCACGCCTGGGTCGAATCTGAAAACAAACTAACCTTCGCCTATCTCGACCAGATCCCCTACCGCCAGGCCATCCGCGATCGCCTCACCAAGCTCTGGAACTATGAGCGCTTCACCACTCCCAGCCAGTACGGCGGTCGCTACTTCTTCCTGCACAACACCGGTCTCCAACAACAGAACGTCCTCTTCGTCGCCGAATCCCTCAATGCCGAACCCCGCGTCCTGCTCGACCCCAACACTCTCTCGCCCGATGGCACCGTCGCGCTTGCCGGTGAGGCTATCTCCGACGACGGCAAGCTAATGGCCTACGCCATCGCCACCTCCGGCTCCGACTGGACCGAGTGGCACGTCCGCGACATCGATACCGGCAAGGATCTCGCCGACGATATCAAGTGGGTCAAATTCTCCGGCGCTTCCTGGACCAAAGACAACAAAGGTTTCTTCTACAGCCGCTACGACGAACCCACCGGCGCCGCCATGCGCGACACGAATTATTTTCAAAAGCTCTACTATCACCGCCTCGGCACCCCCCAGTCCGAGGACAAACTAACCTACGAGCGTCCCGACAACAAAGAGATGATGTTTAGCGGCAACGTTTCCGATGACGGCCACTATCTGATCATCCACGTCTCCGAAGGCACTTCGCCCAAGAACCGCCTCTATTACAAAGACCTCACCCAACCCGATTCCCCGGTAGTAAAACTGCTCGACGACTTCGACGCGCAATACTTATTCATCGATAACGACGGTCCCGTCTTCTGGTTCCAGACCGATCTCGACGCCCCCCGCGGACGCCTCATCGCCATCGACACCCGCCATCCCGAGCGCACCAGCTGGAAAACCGTAGTCGCCCAGGGCGTCGACAAACTCGAGTTCGCCAACGTAGTGAACAATTCTTTTCTTCTCGGATACTTGAAAGACGCCCGCACCGAAGTCCGCGTCCACGACCTCAACGGCGCCTTCCTGCACAACGTCGACCTGCCCGGCATTGGCACCGCCGGAGGCTTCGGCGGCAAACGCAAAGACAAAGAAACTTTCTACGCCTTCACCAGCTTCATCTCTCCAACCACCGTCTATCGCTACGATCTCGAAGCCGCCAAGAGCTCGATCTTCCGCCAGCCCAAAGTAGACTTCGATGCCTCCCGCTACGAAACCAAACAAGTCTTCTACGCCAGCAAAGACGGCACCCGCGTCCCCATGTTCCTCACCTACAAGAAAGGCATTACGCTCGACGGTCAGAATCCCACGCTGCTCTACGCCTACGGCGGATTCGATATCTCTCTCACCCCAGCCTTCTCCGTTCCGAATGTAGTGTGGCTCGAAATGGGAGGCATCTACGCCCAACCCAACCTGCGCGGCGGCGGAGAATATGGCGAAGAGTGGCACCAGGCAGGAATGAAACTGAAAAAGCAGAACGTCTTCGACGACTTCATCGCCGCCGCCGAGTGGCTGATCGCCAACAAGTACACCTCAACACCCAAGCTGGCAATTCGCGGCGGCAGCAACGGCGGCTTGCTCATCGGCGCCTGCGTAACTCAGCGCCCTGATCTTTTCGGCGCAACGCTCCCAGAAGTAGGCGTCATGGACATGCTGCGCTTCCACAAGTTCACCATAGGTTGGGCCTGGACCAGCGACTACGGCTCCTCCGACAACCCCGAAGAATTCAAAGCCCTCTACGCCTACTCTCCGCTGCACAACCTGAAACCCGGAACAAAATATCCCCCAACTCTAATCGCTACTTCCGACCACGACGACCGCGTAGTCCCCGGTCACAGCTTCAAGTTCGCCGCCACCATGCAAGCTGACCAAGCTGGCCGCGCCCCAGTCTTAATCCGCATCGAAACCAAAGCCGGCCACGGCGCCGGCAAATCCATCACCAAGCTGATAGACGAAACCGCCGACACCTGGTCCTTCCTGGCGCACAACCTCAACATGAATGTAGATCTGCACTAACCCTGTGGGGACGGGCGCCTTCGCCCGTCCAGCGAGCGAAGCGAGCCAGTCTCCACGACCCCGGGCAGCGTTTGCTTCTGTCTTCCGGGAGTCGGGGCGGGACTCGCTAGCACCCCGTTCGTCATTTCACAATCTTGTAGTCCGCCGGAATCTCGAAGAGCGCAGCGTCAGGCTCGGTGCGCTCAAGTTGTCGAATCTCCGAAACCGTTTCATAGCTGCCCGTGTTCGAGTTCCTGTACTTGTCGAGGACGACAATCTTCAGATCAGGCGAAACCCACTTCTCCCCCACGTCCACGGTATCCCGGCCATTCCCGCCATCGGAAGCAATTACCCGCCTCGTCCGCGTGCCTACGGCATAGATTCCATTGATCGTTTGTCCGGGAAGATTTTCGCTCGTCGTCTTTCCAACATCCTGCCCGTGAGTAGGAACCGGTCCCGTGCCCCAGCTCTGCACCGAAGCCGTCTTCCGCCCGGGAAAAAGCTGAATGAACTCGTGTCGCAGCGGAACATACAGATTCACGACATTCGGCTTGCATCTGCCCTCGCCGCAATTTGGATCCTCTGATGCAAAGCTCTCGACGCGCGTTCTTCCCTGAGAATCGCGCATCTGCACTACTCTGCTTTCACGTCGCACCCGAGTGCCGTCGGCTAAGGTTTCAAAGCCCGTTCCCACGACTTGCGCAATATACGGCAGATTGGGAACGTAATCGTGAGGATCCTGACACAACGCGGGACGAGAGCAGCCGGCAACGACAACAAATACCCAGAACCAAACCCATAGCGTCCGCCTTTGTTCGCGCCGGCCCACGCAACAATTATGACCGACCGCCCCGGGCGATTCAACGCAGACTAACCCAAGAAGACTAGCTTTCAGGGCCTAGCGTACGCGACTAATCCAGGTGGAGAGTTGTAAAGGTTGCGCCACCGGCTAAAGTTCCCGTGACTGCGTTCGCTAGCAGGAGGAATTCGCATGAATAAGCTCGGTTGCATACTGCTTTCCCTCGCCATTACTTTGCTGCTCGGAGTGGGCACCGCGGCGGCTCAAGACGCTTACTTCGACGTCGGCTACTTTACCAATGCCAACGCATCCGGCGCGCCCAGCGCCCATTTGCGGCTCACTAACGACGGCGCCGGCGCACCCGTCGACGATCCGCCCCCGGTGACCCAACCCCTGTGCGCAAACATCTATGTCTTTGACAGCGCCGAAGAGATGCAGGAGTGCTGCAGCTGCGAGATCACGCCTAACGGATACCTCGACCTCGCAGTCAACACCAACCTCCTTGGCAACATCCTGGATCATGGCACCAAGCCTACACGGGGCTTCATTGCGGAAGTTTCGACTTTAGTAAATATTGATGGCTGCACCCCTATCGGCGGATCATCTGCACTGGGAATTAAGGGCTGGCTTACACACGTTCAGAAGGGCGCAACCGCCGGCACCTACAGCCTCACCGAGACTCCTCTGACGGATTCGTCTGAATCCGGCGCGGAGATTATTGAGGATCTCCTGGTGACCTGCGAGTTTGTGCAATCACTGGGCACCGGCACTGGCGTGTGCTCTTGCGCCGACGCCGGCGACTAAGCTCGACTCCAGACTTGTCATCCTGAGGCCCGCCCTTATTTGCGGGCCTCAAAGTTTGCCCTGAGCCTGTCGAAGGAACCAGCGCAACCTGCCTGCGCGACCACCGGCTCCTCCAGCGTATTCCCCCATTGCAACAGTTACTGTCGTAAGCCGCAGATTTGGCACGAGGATGGTTTAATTTCCAAAGGGCCTTACGAGTGCCCGAAGCATGCCTCGGTGTCCAGATTGCACGCGTGATCTTCCCCCTTTCCAAACACTCTGTTCAGAGTGCTACGCGGCGAGGTATGCCGAGGTAGGCCGCCCGAAGTCCCTTCTGGAATCGATTCGGCAATCCGGATCGAATCCGCGAAGACAGCAGGTAATAAGAGACCGAATCAATGCGCAGCCTTGGTGGGTAGCGTGGTGTTTTGCTGTCATCGGCCTTGGATTGGACTGGCGTTGCGCATTCGAGTGGTTCGCCGGAAAGATCCCTTTTTACTCTAACCTTGTCCTGGGTAGAGCCTTGCTGATTGTGCTGGCGTGTGCCGGCGTTGCTCTCCTGGCAACTCGCCTCACCCGAGAGCGAAGATTCCTGGTCGCATCGGCAGTTTTCTTTGCGCTCTCTGCCGAGTTATACCGCTTCCTGAGTACCGGTTGGATTGCCAACCGCCGATGAATCATCCCCAGCCGTTCAAATGCCCCGTCGGTGTCACGATGCTCGTGTGGGACGGGCGCATTCGCTCGTCCAGCGAGCGAAGCGAGCCAGTCTCCACAGGTTAGGTGTTTGAGGTGTTCGGCGGGAAGATGATTCCCCAGAAAGTTTCCGCCCGTTCGCCCTGATCCACGAACTCGATCGCGTATGTGGAAACGCCCTCCAGCGCTGCCAACTGAGCAACTATCCGGGCCGAGAGCGCTGCGCCCTGCTTATTATTTACCGTGACGACGGAGCCCACCAGAAGCTCGCGACGGAGTTGAACGGCCGCGCCGTGCCGATTCAATTTCGTGGCTTTGGCCGGCATCGTAAAGGCAACTTTCTGCCGATCTTCTCCGCACAATCCGACAGAAGCGTGCAGCGCCATGCGATTGCTTCGTCGTTTTGCCATCTGGCTGCGGCCGGCGGGTGTGTTAGCAGCCAGGTTCTTAGCGGCCAGATTCTTAGGTACCATGTTCGGAAGGTGCGATTTCGGACGGGGATGTGCAGGTTTCAGGTTCATTCTGATCGCGACATTAGAATGCGCTGCCGGTCGCTGCAATGTGCCGTTCGTCACCTCCTCAAGTTACCCCGCAGAACTCCTTGATTCTTCAAAGTGCGAGACGCGTCGCTCCACGACAGGAAATAGGACATGTACCAGTTCAATCGCATTCATCGGATCAGTTCCACATCACGGATCAGGATCGTAGCAACTAGGTCCACGAAGATACTACTTCTGGGTTAGCTGGTTCGGCTAAGCCACGCGGGGGCTTGTACGGATTGTTAGGGACGATTCTGGCGCGTTCTTTCTGTCAGCACGCCTTGTCAGCCGTTGTAACATCGCCGCTAAGCTCGTTGACAGACAAGTATAACGGTCAGCTTTACCGTCCCTCATCCGCCGAAGGCCCATACACCGAAGGCACCGCTACATCATTCAACCGCAAATAAACTCCCAGCTGCGCCCGATGATGGATCACATGATTCATCATCATCCGCCGCATTGCCCCGAACCGCGATCCCTCATAAAACTTTCTTTCTCCTGCCGAGAGCGTCCACTTTCCCGCCCAACGCTCATCACTGGCGCCAACAATCCCCGCGCGCAATGCCGCAACATTCTTATCGAACAATTCCAAAACATGCTTCCGTGACTCCGCCACGTTCGGCTTCCGCGCCGGCTCCCCAGCTGGACGCTTGGCAAAGTCCAGCTCATCATCTTTCATAATGTTCACTCCCATCCCCGGCAGCTCCGCAATGTGCCCCGCCAGCCGCCCCAGCAGCATCGATTTCTCATGCGGCTTCCAAGCCAGCTTGTCCTCCGGAATCCGTTCCAAAGTCCGCCGCGCCGCCGCCATCTCCATATCAAACTCCGGCAAAAACTCCGCACTAACCCCCATAACACCCTCCTCACACACCGCTTTGGATGTGAGGCATGATAATTCGCTTCTCTAAAGTTTGTCAGGCAGAAATTTTAGACAAGAACTCCACTGGGCCAGCTCAGCAAACAGAAATCATCAGTTCCAGCACCCGAACCAGGCCCGGAACGGTCAGGACGCTCCACTATTACCAACCAGGTTCGCACGGAAATTCAAACCAGCCGCCGGCAAAAAATCCCACTTCGATCCGATCAAGCCCTGGACAACTGATGAAACAACGCAGTAAATCGCAACCGATCCCACCAGTTAACGATCAAGGTTCGTTCTGATCTGAATTACCCTGTGCCCCCTGTGTCAAAAGGTTTTCCTCTCCAAAGAAAAAGAGCGGCCGCAAAGCCGCTCTCGATAGAACTGGGTACTAGGTACTAGCAACTACCTCCCGCCCGCAGCGGCAGCAGCCGCCGGCATCAACCCGGCAATCGCCATCCCTTCAATCCGCGCCAGCACATTCTCCACGCTGGCTCCCGTATCCGTACAAGCATCCACATAAGGATGCCGGCTTCCATCCGCGTGCATCACCAGCACGCTAGCCTCGGCCTGCGCCTTCTTCACCATATAAGGCAGATGATGCCGGTCATTCCGGCTCAAGGTCGGCCCCAGCACAACTAGGTCGAACCGGCCTTTGCTGAGCGCCGCTTCCACCGCCTTGCGCCCCACCGCCTTCTCCAGGATGTGCCCTGCTTTCTCCAATGCCGAGGCCGTCGCTTCCTGTGCCTCCGCATCCCCCTCGCCATAAAGAATCTTCAGCTTCGCTGCTTTCGCCATGAATGTAGGTCCCTCGCCATTCACGGTAGCAACGCCCCACCCCCGTGAGTACATCACCGAAGACCAGCAACAACCGGGGCAAATCCGCCCATGTGGAGACAGCCGCCTCGGCCGTCCGGGTCGCGGCGAAGCCCGGCCGCAAGGCGCCACAGGCTTCCGATCACTCCACCCAAGACCCGCCATTCCAAATTCCCTTCCCCTCCGCCCCTTTCGGCGCTAAACTGTTTTGCCCAGAGGGGTCTCCCATGTTCCGCGCTCGCTTCGTCGTCGCTATTCTTTCCCTGCTCACTCTCGCCACCATCTGTTCGGCGCAATCCGAGCCCTCCACGGCCAGCTGTAATCTCGACGACGGACGCCAGGTCTACATCCGCTACAACCCCGTCAGCGGCAAGAGTGAGAAACCTCCCAACGGCAAGCCTTGGGCTCCCGGCGGCACTCCCATGACCCTCTTCACCGAAGCCCAACTCGGCTTCGGTAATGTAACCATCCCCATCGGCGCCTACACCGTCTACCCCATCCCCGCCAAGGCCTGGACTCTCGCCGTCAACAAGAACGTAACTCCCGGCGCCGCCTATGACGAAAAGCAGGACGTCGCCCGCTCCCAAATGGAGACCGACCAGATTCCGGACTCCGCCGATGCCCTCGAAGTAGCCTTCGCCCACGTCGGTGAAAAATGCACTCTCCGAATCTACTTCGGCAAAACCGCCTCCTTCGCCACCTTCATCGCCAAATAGCCTTCTGAAGATTTTCTGAGACAATTCTTCTGAGGCAATTTCCCATGCGCACCGTGCTCGTACTCCTGGCAACCACCACGGCCCTGTCGCAGATCCAACTCCAACCTTCCCAAGCCGCAGAAAATCTGCGCGGAGTAAGCGCCGTCACCCAAAGAATCGCGCGGGCGTCCGGCACGCACGGCACCGACCTCCGCACCATCGACGCCGGCCGCACCTGGATCCCCGCTCAGGTCCCAGACGCCGCCACTCTGGACTTCCGCGCCGTAGTAGCTGTCTCTGCCGACGAAGCATTCCTCATGTCCGCCGGCCCCGGTGACCAGTCCCGCATCTACCACACCACCGACGCCGGCCAGCACTGGCAGCTCCAGTTCTCTAGCGCAAATCCCAAAGCCTTCTTCGACTCCATGGTTTTCTGGGACCCAACCCACGGCATAGTCCTCGGCGATCCCATCCCCGACCAAACCGGCAACCTGAAATTCGAACTCCTCTTAACGAACGACGGCCAAACCTGGACCCAACTCCCGCCCGCTCAACTCCCGCCAGCAGAAGAAGGAGAAGGCGCATTCCCGCCAGCAACACCTGCCTCGCCATTCTTTCGAATAGGATTGTCATCCCGAGTGAAGCCAGGGATTCAGGCGTCGCCGGCACGACCCCTCAGTTGCCCTCCACCACTCCGCGCCCCAACCGTGGAAGAGCGGCGCTTCAGCGCCGCGTAAGCGATCGAGAAAGATGGGGGGCTTTAGCCCCAGCACCGCCCCCACCCCCCAAAAGTCCACCTTCCAACGTTCGCCCAAGTACCCCACATCCCTCTTGCCCCCCGGCCCGAAACCCATTACCCTTAGTCAGCATCTAGTGAGCAGGGCCCATGTTCACCCCGCACCCCAACCTCGCGGACAACGTTAACCACGCCATCATCCAGTCTGAAATCGAAGGCGGAGTCTTTCTCCACGACCTCCCACCCTCCACAGTTTTAGAAATTCAAACCATGCACCACTGCTACACCGCCGTTCTTCTAGGCGGCAGCGATGCCCTGATCTCCGGCCATCCCGAATTCTGTCCCCACCCAGTTCAGGTAGCCATCGCCGGTTCCACCTGGGGAGGCTCCATGCTAAAGCTCCAGTACGTAGGCCGCGGCATGCACCTCGAATTTCACCACCCCGAGTACGACACCCCGATAGTCACAAGTCCGATCCAGGAAATCCGCGACTCCCAACCCATCCTCATGGAACAATTGTCATCCCGAGCGTAGAA
>DATHMS010000181.1:0-38298 GCA_035486795.1 Candidatus Sulfotelmatobacter sp.
CCCCTTTTCCTTTCAACAACTTACCTCCACCCAATCCTCCAATCAACCGCTAAACCCCATTTTTCCCCCGTTCGTTGAGATAAAGATGCGTAACCCGTTACCCTCCAATACCATCACCCTAGACCAATACCCAGGGAAAAGTGTAAGAACCAGGTTCAATTCCAGGGAAGAACCGTAAGCAGTCGGGTTAGTCGACTGGGTTTTGTGGGTAAGGATCGAAGGCGAAGCCAAGGCAAGTGTCCGCCCGAGTTTTTTCCTAAGACCGAAGCCCCAAGACCAGAAAAGCTAGAAGCTAAAAGCCAGGAGCTAGAAGCTAAAATGCGCAAGCCGATCAAGTACGTAGAAAAAGCAGTAACCGTCGCCGCCAAAGGCGTTTGGGCAGTCTTCGATCGTTTGAATCAGATCAAGCAAAACCCTTCGCCCACCCCTAAATGGTCCGACAAGCCTCTGCTCAAGTCCTACGAAAAGTCGAAGCCACCCCTCGGCTGGCCCCGCTCCACCGATTCTTTGTGCCCGAAGTGTGTCCCGGAAATCCGCCAGCAGATTCTCGACGGCAAACTGCCGCACGAAGTTCTGATGAACGAAAAGGTCGGCGAGATCAAAGCCACCATCATCGAACGCGACGGCAAGATTCTGATGGTCAAGGACTGCCCGAAGCACGGCCACTTCGAAGACGTGATGTCGATCGACACCGATTTCTCGAAGCATCTGGAAGACGTTTTTCCCGGCCGCGACATCGTCGCGCACAACGACGAAAAACTCCACCATCACGGCTCTTCAACGGTGAAGTATGGACGCGGCTCGGTGCTCACGATTGATCTGACCAACCGTTGCAACATGATGTGCGATCCCTGCTTCATGGACGCGAACCAGGTAGGCTTCGTCCACGAACTGACCTGGGAAGAAATCAAGACCATGCTCGACAACGCCATCACCATCAAGCCGCGCCGGCAGATGAGCGTGCAGTTCTCCGGTGGCGAGCCCACGTTGAGCCCATACTTCCTCGACGCAGTCCGTTACGCAAGAAAGGTCGGATACAACTCCGTCCAGGCCGCCACCAACGGAATCGAATTCGCAAAAAGTTTTGAATTCGCCCAGCAAGCAGTAGAAGCAGGCATGCGCTATGCCTATCTCCAATTCGACGGAATCGGCAACGCCGCCAACGCCCACCGCATGGTCGGCAACCTGTTCGACGTAAAACTGAAGGCGATCGAAAACCTCCACAAAGCCGGAGTAGAAATCGTCCCCGTAGTAACAATCGTAAACGGCATCAACAACGAACAGGTAGGCAGAATAATCAAGTTCGCGCTGGATAATCCTAAGACGATCAGCTTCTTGAGCTTCCAACCCGTAAGTTTCACCGGCCGCGACGAAGCCGTAACAGACGACCGTCGCCAAGCCCAGCGCTACACGCTAAGTCACCTGGCCCACGACGTAAAAAATCAAACCGGCCTGGGCGAACCAAGCCGCGACTGGTTCCCAATTTCTTTCATGGGAACTTTCAGCGACTGGGCCGACCTGATGCACGCAAACGACGTAAAAAACGATTGGGGCCAACTAAGCTGCGGTTGCCATCCGAATTGTGGGACGGGGATGGCTGTGATGATTGATAAGGAGACTAAGGAGGCTGTGCCGGTTACTGCGTTTTTGGCTGGCGATCAGCTGGCTAAGGATATTGCTAAGGTTAACGATGCGGCTCGGGGGAAGTTTCTTACCGTGTTTGGGATGGCGCTTTGTTTGATGAAGAACTACGATCCGTTTCAAGCGCCTACGCATTTCAAGTTGATGGATTTGTTGCGGAAGTTTGATAAGAACTTTAATGCTACGGGGAAGAACTACGGCAAAGTTGGTCCGGACCGGACGGTTGATGACGTGATGAAGCGGCGGCAGGACCGGTGGAACTTCCTGTTTATTGCGGGGATGTGGTTCCAGGATCTGTTCAACTACGACTTCCGGCGGACGGAGCAGTGCATAATTCCTTACGCTACGCAGGAAGGGGAGATTTCGTTCTGCGCTTACAACACGGGCGTGGGGTGGCGGAACATCATCGAGAAGATGCACATGACCGCGACCTTGACCAAGTGGTATGAGGAACATGGACGGCACGAGATTTTTGCGGGTGGGAAGAAAGTGAAGATGGATGATGAGACTCATTCGCTTCTGCTACGCGAAAACATTGTGACGACCGAACTGCAGCACGATCTGGATAATCTGGGGATCGCGAAGAACGCGCGCGAGGAAAAGAAGCGGGCGCGGGACGCGAAGGCGGCTTTGGCTGTCGACCATTCGGAGACTCCGGTTGCTGGGCATCGCGGGCCGCAGAAGAATGATGAAGCCTACAATGCGCGCATGGCTTCGCTGTATCGCGAAGTGGTGTTGAAAGAGAAGCCGGCGGTTGCGGAGAATGGATTCATTCCGCTAGGTGCGCTGGGCAAGGCGAATGGGAATGAAGCGCCTGCGGCGAAGCCGGAAGTGGGCGAGCCGGTGGCGGGAGACTAAATCGGGCTTCGGCTATCAGGCTTCAAGCTAAGAAAATAACGGGCTGCCTTCGGGTGGCCCGATTTGTTTTGCTCCCGGTGCAGGAGAGATGTAGGCGGCGCTTTCGCCGTGTCTGCAGGCGTCGCTTCGCTCCTTCCTGCACCACGGCTCTCGCGCTCCCCGCCCGCTTGCCCACGAACTGGCCGGCTGCGTCGCTGTCGCTCCTTGCAGGCCAGTTCGCCCAAAGGAGTTCAAGACCTGAAGTCAAAAGCAGAGGACGGGAGTGTCCGCCCCACACGGGCTGCGGTCGTCGCTTCGCTCCTTCCTGCACCCACGGCTCTCGCGCTCCCCGCCCGCTTGCCCACGAACTGGCCGGCTGCGTCGCTGTCGCTCCTTGCAGGCCAGTTCGCCCAAAGGAGTTCAAGACCTGAAGTCAAAAGCAGGGGACGGGAGTGTCCGCCCCACACGGGCTGCGGTCGTCGCTGCGCTCCTCCGTAGGCTAGTTCGCCCATGGGGGCATCCGCTCTACGCGAACGGTTCGTTGACGGGCGTGGGTTGCGTTTGTAAGATGGGACGGCGAAAAGACGCGCCTTTTCTGTGAGCCACTTCTGAATGATCGAACAAATCATTTCTCACTACCGCATCGTCGAGAAACTTGGCGGCGGGGGCATGGGTGTGGTTTATAAGGCCGAGGATACGCGGCTGCACCGCTTTGTCGCCCTGAAGTTTCTGCCCGAGGAAGTTGCCCGGGATCCACAAGCGCTGGCGCGTTTTCAACGCGAAGCGCAGGCCGCATCGGCGCTGAATCATCCCAACATTTGCACGATTTATGACATTGGCGAGCAGGACGAGCAGGCCTACATCGCCATGGAATTTCTGGATGGGATGACGCTGAAGCATCGCATCGCGGGCAAGCCGGTGGAGATGGAGGTGCTGCTTGGGCTGGCGATTGAGACGGCGGATGCGCTCGATGCGGCGCATTCCGAAGGGATCGTGCATCGTGACATCAAGCCGGCGAATATTTTTGTGACCAAGCGGGGGCACGCGAAGATTCTGGATTTCGGACTGGCGAAGCTTGCGCCGGGGGGCGAGGCTGCGTCCTCGAACACGATGACGCAGACGGTGGATGACCAGCACCTGACCAGTCCGGGATCGACGATCGGGACGGTATCTTACATGTCCCCGGAGCAGGCGCGGGCGAAAGAGCTGGATGCGCGGAGCGATTTGTTTTCCTTCGGCGCGGTGCTGTATGAGATGGCGACGGGTATGCTGCCGTTCCGGGGAGAGAGTTCCGCAGTCATCTTCAAAGCAATCCTTGATCTGGCGCCTACGCCGGTGGTGCGGCTGAACCCCGATGTGCCGGCTGAGTTCGAGCGAATCGTCAACAAGGCTCTGGAGAAAGACCGCAACCTGCGCTACCAGAGTGCAGCCGATATGAGAGCCGACTTGCAGCGGTTGAAGCGCGATAGTGAAACTGGCCGCGTGCCTGCCGCGAGTCCTTCTACGGGCAGCTCCTCTGGGGTTGCCGTGGTGCAGGATGCTCCGGTTCCGCCGGCTGCTTCGGCTGCTCCTCCTTCTTCGGGGAGCGCGGCGGCACATTCCTCGAGCTATCCTGCTTTGGCTCCGTCTTTGTCATCATCGGCATCTTCTTCTCCATCCTTGTCTTCGTCTTCATCATTGGCCGGCGCTGCGGCTGCGGCGGGCGGATCGAGTTCGCGCTGGAAGGTGCTTTTGCCGGTCGGAATTGTGGTGCTGGTGGCGCTAGTGGCGGGCGGAGTGTATCTGCGGTCGCGTTCGACGAAGCCAGCCGAGAACACTGCCCTCACAGAGAAGGATACGGTGGTTCTCGCCGACTTCACCAACTCGACGGGCGATCCGGTGTTCGATGGGACGCTGAAGCAGGCGCTCGGGGTGGGTCTGGAGCAGTCGCCTTTCCTCAATATTCTTTCCGACCGGAGAGTTGGCGAGACGCTGAAGTTGATGGGACGCGCGCCCACCGAGCGGGTCACTGCCGACGTGGCCAAGGAACTCTGCCTTCGCACCGGCAGCAAGGCGGTGATTGGGGGTTCGATCTCGAACCTAGGCAGCCAGTACATCGTGGGCCTTAATGCTGTGGCGTGCAACACCGGGGACAATCTGGCGAAGGAGCAGGCGGAAGCGCCCAGCAAGGAGGGCGTGCTCAAAGCGTTGGACACGGCGGCAACCAGCCTGCGAAGCAGGCTTGGGGAATCGCTGGCTTCGGTGCAGAGATTCGATGTGCCGGTGGAAGCGACCACGCCATCGCTGGAAGCTTTGAAGGCATACAGCATGGGCATCACGACGGGCCGAACCAAGGGCGATGCGGAAGCGATTCCATTCATGAAGCGGGCCATCGAACTGGATCCGAACTTCGCCATGGCATACGTAGGTCTGGCGGTTGAGTATTCGAATCTGGGACAGGCGAGTCTGGCTTCGGAGAATGCGAAAAAGGCCTACGACCTGCGCGACCGGGTAAGTGACCGCGAGAAATACCGCATCTCGGCTTTTTATTTTCAGTATGTGACCGGCGAGGTGGAGAAGGCCACGGAAGCTTATGAACTTTGGGCGAAGAGCTATCCGCGGGACATGGTGCCTCACGGGAATCTTGGGGTTCTGTATGCCGCGCTGGGGCAATACGACAAAGCTATTGTGGAAACGGAAGCGCAACAGCGTATTGAACCAACAATCACGGGCTATGGGAACCTGGCAGCCTTCAACATCCAGGTCAACCGCTTCAAGGAGGCACGGCAGGCGTTAGCGGAGGCAAAGCAGAAGAATTTCGATGGCGTGTTTATTCGAGGGCAGGAATATGTGTTGGCGTTTCTCTCCGGGGATACGGCGGAAATGGACCGACAGGTGGAGTGGGCTGCGGGCCGGCCGGGCGAAGAAGATCAACTGCTCAACAACCATGCTGATACCCAGGCCTACTATGGGCGGATGGGAAAGGCGCGAGATCTAGCGCGGCGCGCCACCGACGCAGCGGTGCGATCCGATGCCAAGGAAACCGGAGCCCTGTGGCTTGCAAATCAGGCAGGCCGCGAGGTGGAAACGGGAAATGGGGCTCTGGCCCGGCAAGACATTGCACGCGCGCTGGCGCTTGCTCCGGGGCGCGACGTGAGAGTGAATGCTGCCCTGGTGCTGGCGCGCAGCGGAGAAACGGGTCAATCCAGAAGCATCCTCGATGCGCTGCAAAAATCCGACCTGACGAATACCTATTTTAAGGTGGTGTGGTTTCCGATGATTGAGGCATCGATTGCGCTGGTGCAACAAGCGCCGGACCGGGCGATCGTCGCGCTCGAGGCCGCACTGCCGTATGAAACGGGGATTCAAGCCGGACTGTATCCCGCGTACCTTCGCGGCCTGGCTTATCTGGGGCAGAAGAATGGCCCGGCGGCGGCGGCGGAATTCCAGAAGTTGCTGGACCATCGAGGAATCGTGTCGAACTATGTGACCGGGTCGCTGGTCTACCTGCAACTGGGACGGGCGTATGCGCTTTCCGGCGACAGCGCTAAGGCCAAAGCTGCTTACCAGGATTTTTTTGCGTTGTGGAAAGATGCCGATGCGGATGTTCCTATCTTGAAGGATGCCCGGGCAGAGTTTGCGAAGCTGCAGTGAGTGGAGTTGGGCCTGGTTGGAGTCACAGTCAGGATCAGGCTCGACCGGACTGCAAGACCAAAAACAAGACCAACACTAAGGTCAAAGGCAGCGGGCGAGGGCGCCCGCTCTACATGAGCCTAGCGGCCTTCCCCACATTCAGCTCCGCGGATTTCTAGGGGAGCATGTTGCCTATTCGTTTGATCTGGGCGCCTACGGCTTTTAGCTTCTCTTCTATTTTTTCGTAGCCGCGGTCGATGTGGTAGACGCGGTCGATTATGGTTTCTCCGTCGGCGACTAGTGCGGCTAGCACTAGACTCGCGCTGGCTCGGAGATCGGAAGCTTGGACTGCGGCTGCGCTTAGCTGGGTTTTGCCGCGGACTACGGCGCGGTGGCCTTCGATTTTTATGTTCGCGCCCATGCGAACTAATTCCTGCGCGTGCATGAAGCGGTTCTCGAAAATGTTTTCCGTGACGATGCTTGTGCCTTCGGCTTGCGTGGCCAGGGCCATGAATTGGGCCTGCATGTCGGTGGGGAAGCCGGGATATTCTTCGGTGTTGAGGTCGGAGGCGGTGAAGGGATTGTCTCCCATAACGCGGACGGAATCCTTTGTGGATTTGGTTTTGACTCCGGACTCTTTCAGTTTGCTTAGGATGGCGTCGAGGTGAGCGGGATCACAGGAGGAAATGTTTAGATCGCCGCCGGTTAGAGCTCCGGCGATCAAGAAAGTGCCGGCTTCGATGCGGTCGGGGATGATGCGATGGCGGGCGCCTTTGAGTTTGGTCACTCCTTTTATTTTGATGGTCGGGGTGCCTGCTCCGTGGATCTTGGCTCCCATTTTATTCAGGAGAGCTGCTAAGTCTGCGACTTCGGGTTCGCGGGCCGCGTTTTGCAGGATGGTTTCGCCTTCGGCTAAGGTAGCAGCCATTAGCAGGTCTTCGGTGCCGGTTACGGTGATTTTGTCGAAAACGATTTCGGCGCCGCGGAGGCGGTCGGCCGTAGCTTCTACGTAGCCGTGCTCTTGTTTGATTTTTGCTCCCAGAAGTTCGAGGCCTTTGATGTGGAGGTCGATGGGGCGCTGGCCTATGGCGCAGCCACCGGGGAGGGAGACGCGGGCGCGGCCGCAGCGGGCTACCAGCGGCCCCAGGACTAGCGTGGAGGCGCGCATGGTTTTTACAAGCTCGTAGGAGGCTTCGGGGCTGGCCAGGTTTTTGCAGTGGATGGTGGTGCGGTGCTGGGCGCGTCCGTAGCCTAGTTCGACTTCGGCTCCCATAGCGGCTAAGAGATTGCGGGTAGTTTGGATGTCGCGGACTTGGGGGATGTTTTCTAAGATGACCGACTCGTCGGTTAGAAGAGCGGCGGCCATGCAGGGGAGTGCGGCGTTTTTTGCTCCGCTTACGCGGACGGTGCCGAGGAGTGGGGAGCCGCCGCGGATTACTAGTTTGTCCATTGGGTGATGAGTTCGGGGTAAGGGGTTATTTTAGCGGGGAATTGGGGTGCGGGTGGTAATCGAGAGGGCACCGGCTGGCGAGGTCAAAATCCCCACTTTTCGCGCACAGAACGCGCGAGAAATGGGGCACCCGCTCACGGGACAAGGATGCGGTAGAGATTGCGCTGGATGTTGCGATAGGTGTAGGCGTAGACGTCGCGCGAGGGAGAAAGTCAGAGAGATGGATTAGAAATCAAAACTCCCACCCTCTCGCAAAAAGCGCGAGAAGGGTGGGGCACCCGGTGCCGGTTTCAGAGACTGCGTCTCGCTGCGCTCGCCTGGACGGCCGAGGCGGCCGTCCCCACGCAATCCGCACAATCCGCGCAAGCTTACTTATTTCGCTTGCGCTATGGCTTGACGGACGTTGGCTCTTGCTTTTTTCAGGGCCGACTTGGCTTGGGCGCGGGTTACTCCGGCGGCCAGCATTACGAGGGCTACCGGGGTGCGGTTGCCGGAGGCTTTCAAGGCCCGGGTTGCGGATTCGTGGGTGGCGCCGGTGGCGCGCTGGAGGATGCCTATGGCGCGCTGCAGGAGCTTTTCGTTTTTCGGAGCTACGTTGACCATGAGGTTGCCGTAGACGTAGCCGAGACGCGTCATGGATGCGGTGGAGATCATGTTCAGAACCATTTTGTGGGCGGTGCCAGCCTTCATGCGGGAGGATCCCGCGAGCACTTCGGGACCTACCTGAGTGACTATTGCGAAGTGGGCGGCTCGCTGCAGCGGGGAGTTGGGATTGCAAGTTAGCGCGATGGTGTGGGCGCCCTGCTGGCGGGCTCGTTCGAGGGCGGCTACGGTGAAGGGAGTGCGTCCGCTGGAGGCGATGCCTATTACCACGTCGTTCTTCGTTGGCTTGCGGCGGGACATTTCTTCACGGCCGGCTTTGATGTCGTCTTCGCTGATTTCGGAAGCGGAAGCCAATGCTCTGGCGCCTCCGGCGATGATGAACTGGACGGAACGCGGGCTGGTGTTGAAGGTGGGCGGGCATTCGACCGCGTCCAGGGCGGCGATGCGGCCGCTGGTTCCGGCGCCTACGTAGATCAGACGTCCGCCGCGGCGGAGGGCGGCGACTACTTGATCGATAGCGCGGGCAATCTGCGGCAGGGCACGGTTTACGGCCAGAGCTACTGTGGCGTCTTCGGCGTTGATGAGGTGGGCGATGTCGAGGGAGGATTTGCGGTCGAGATCGCTCGCGGAACGGTTCGGCTGCTCGGTGTGGAGTTGGTGGAGAGAGGGTGGTTTGGGTTTCAAGTTGAGCCTTTTCGGATTGAGCGGCGCGTTCATTCTAACCCGATTTCTCGGAAAGCTCCCTGCGGCGGTTGCAGCGGTATGCTAGTTCCTCAGGGGCTTAAGCCCAATCTTTATTCTTGATCTCGTGCGGCACGACTGAAGTCGTGCCTTTCCCGATCGATGTGACTCGGCGGTTCACTGGAGATCCAGTGCTTCGATTACGGCGTCGTGGAACTTGGGGCGGATTTGTTTGATGGACTGATCGGAGCAGTTGGGCCAGGTGCGGTTGGTTAGTAGCGTTACTGAGAGCTGGCGGATGGGGTCGATCCAGAGGGAGGTTCCGGTGTAGCCGAGGTGGCCGAAGGACTGGGGGGAGAGATATTTTCCGGATTGCGACGGGGCGGAACGCGTATCCCAGCCGAGGGCGCGGGACGTTCCGGGGGGCGCCGATTCGCGGCGGGTGAAGAGTGCTACGGTTTCGGGGCGAAGGATGGGGCTGCCGTTGTTGAGCAGGGCTTGGGCGAATTTTGCCAAGTCTTCGGCGGTGGAAAAAAGTCCGGCATGGGCGGCTACCCCGCCCATGATGCTGGCGTTTTCGTCCTGGACTTCGCCCTGGATTAGTCTTCCTCTGAAAGTTTCATCGTCGGCGGTGGGAGGAATCTTTGCGCGGAGTTCCAGCGGGGGATTGAAAGTGGTGTGGGTCATTCCTAGTGGGGCGAAGACTTCGCGCTGGCAGAAGCGGTCGAGGGATTCGTCGGCGAGGCGTTCGAGGGCGATGCCGAAGATGATGAATCCGACGTCGCTGTAGTCGGCGCGGGTGGCGGGGTTTGCGGCTAGCGGGGTGGTGAAGGCGGCCTGGAGGAGTTCAGCGCGGGTGCGGGCTTTGAGGAAAAACTTTTCGTGGGCGGGTAGGCCAGAGGAGTGGGCAAGGAGCATCCGGATCGTCACTTCGTGGCGGCGGGGATCTTTTGCGGCGTCGGTGGTGAATTCTGGAATGATGGCGGAGAGTGGGGCGTCCAGATCCAGCAAGCCGCGCTGGTAGAGGAGCATGGCTGTGGGCGTGGTGGCTACTACTTTGGTCAGGGAGGCTAGATCGAAGAGGGTGGAGGGGTGGGCAGGAAAATCCCCACCCTTCGGCCAGCTCACGGCAGGCTTTCTCGCAGAGGACGCGAGAAATGGGACACCCGGTTTATAAGTGAAACTTCCCAGGGCTTTTAGGGCTACCAGGCTGCCTTGATGGGTTACGGCTATGGAGGCTGCGGGGAAAGCTTGATGGTTGATTGCTTCCTGCAAAATGGCGAAGGCCGGGGCGAAAAGTTCGTCTTGATGCTCGAAGGCTTCCTGCAGAGCCGATGAGGGATGGGGTGCGGGCATCGATTGTCCATGATATGGCATAAGTGGCACCCCCTTACTTGAGTTTCTTGAGTCATGCTGCGTGGGTTGTGTAGAGTCAGAGCATCCTTCCTTTTAGATCAAACTCGTGGGACAGAGTGCTCGGAGTGGTGTTCGCTCTGAGCGTGTTGCTGGGGTGCGTTTTGAGTGCTACTGGACAGGGGACGGCCGGTGGTGCTCGCGAGAAATCCGGGCTGCGCCCCGATGGACAGGTGGGGGCGGCTGTCCCAACACGTGCGGTTGCGCTTCCGACGGTTGATGCTGTCATTGAGCAGGCTATTCAGGAGAAGCAGGTTCCGGGAGCGGTGTTGATCATCGGGCATGACGGGGCGGTTATCTACCGGAAGGCTTACGGGGAGCGGGCTTTGGAGCCACGACGCGAGCCGATGACTTTGGATACAGTGTTCGACCTGGCTTCGCTGACCAAGGTGATTGCTACTACTACCGCAGTGATGCAATTAGTCGAGCAGGGGAAGGTGCGGCTGAATGATCCGGTGGCGAAGTATTTGCCGGAGTTTGCGCAGAACGGGAAGGAAGACATCACGGTGCGGCAACTCTTGACGCACTTTTCGGGGCTGGAGCCGGACCTGAATTTGAAGATCCCGTGGGAAGGTAAGGAGACGGCTTACGGGATGGCGTTTGCGGAGACTCCGCAGCAGGCGCCGGGTTCAGGATTTCTGTACAGCGATATCAATTTTATTACACTGGGCGCGTTGGTGGAACGCGTGTCGGGGGAGACGCTGGAAGAGTATACGGAGCGGCATATTTTTGTGCCGCTGAAGATGACGCGGACGCGGTATGCGCCTCCGACTGATTTGCGGGCGGGTTGGATAGAAAAAATTGCTCCGACGCAGTATGACGAGAATGAGCACATGCTTTGGGGAGTGGTGCATGATCCCACGGCGCGGCGGATGGGCGGCGTGGCGGGGCATGCCGGGCTGTTTTCTACCGGGGATGATCTGGCGAAGTTTGCGCAGGCTTTGCTGAATGGTGGCGACGGGATTCTGTCGGCGCTGACGGTGGAGAAGATGACGCGGCCGGAGCAGCCGCCTTCGGCTCCTGTGTTGCGGGGGTTTGGGTGGGATATAGATTCTCCGCTTTCGTCGAATCGGGGAGATTTGCTGCCGGTGGGTAGTTACGGGCATACGGGGTGGACGGGAACATCGATGTGGATCGATCCGACGACCAAGACTTACATCATTTTGCTGACGAATGCGGTGCATCCGCGGGGAGGGAATGCGATTGCTTTGCGGTCAAAGGTGGCGACAGCTGTGGCGGCGGCTTTGCCTTTGACTACGAGCGAGAAAGAGGCACTGCGCTGGGAGAGCATTACCGGGTACAACGAGGCGCAGAGCGCGGCGCGACACATGAGCACGCGCAACGCCAGTGTGAAGAATGGGATCGATGTACTGGAAGAGCATGGGTTCGATGTGCTGCTGGTTGCCGGAGGCAAGAAAAAGATTGGGGTGGTGACCAACCAGACGGGAGTGGATCTGGAAGGGCGGCGGACGATTGATGTGCTGGCTGGGGCTGCGGGAGTTTCGCTGGAAGCGATTTTCAGTCCGGAGCATGGGGTAACGGGGACGTTGGATACGCTTAATGTGGGCAATTCGAAGGACGCGGCAACCGGGGTTGCGGTTTACAGTGTTTATGGCGGGACGGATGCGGCGCGGCGGCCGGCGGCGGACGTGATGAAGTCGCTGGATGCGGTGGTGATTGATATTCAGGATGCGGGAGTGCGGTTTTATACCTACGAGACTACGGTGGGATATTTTCTGGAGGCGGCGGCTGCAGCTGGGGTTGAGGTGATTGTGCTGGACCGGCCTGATCCGATTACGGGGTCGTTTGTGCAGGGGCCGGTGGCGGATGCGGGGCACGAGAGCTTCACCAACTATTGGGCGGTGCCGGTGCGACATGGCATGACCGTGGGCGAGCTGGCGAAGATGTTTAATGCGGAACGGAATATCAATGCCAAGCTTGCGGTTGTGCCCATGGAGGGGTGGCAGCGTGGGGACTGGTTTGATTCTACCGGTCTGGGGTGGGTGAATCCTTCGCCGAATTTGCGGAGCTTGACTGAGGAGGCGCTTTATCCGGGAGTGGCTTTGATTGAGGGCACGAATGTTTCTGTGGGGCGGGGGACGGACACTCCGTTTGAGTTGTTGGGCGCGCCGTGGATGAAGGGTCGGGAGCTGGCGGCTTATTTGAATGCTCGCGGGATTGCGGGGGTTCGGTTTGTGCCGGTTACGTTCACGCCTACGGCCGCGGTTTACAGCGGGCAGAAATGTGAGGGCGTGAATCTTGTTCTCACGGAGCGGAATGCGCTGGACGGTCCGGAGTTGGGGATTGAGTTGGCTACGGCGTTACAGAGATTGTATCCGGCGAATTTCAAGATTGGGCGGATCACGGAATTGCTGGTGAACCAGGGGGCGTTCGAGGGGCTGATGGCGGGGAAGGATCCGCAGCGGATAGCGCAGGATTGGCAAGAGGAGTTGGAGAAGTTTGAAGTGGTGCGGCAAAAATACTTAATCTATAAGTGATCCGCGTGGAAAGGGTAAGGAGCAGCAACAGGAATGAATCTCAAACTGAGGATGCGCGTCGCTCTGCTGGCGACATTGGTTGTGGTCTTGCCAGGGTTCGGAGGTGTGCTCCATGGAGCGTCAAGTGGGGCCGGGCTGCAAACCAAACAAGAGGCGGCGGGACCTTCAATTGATGCTGTCGAATACACGAATACAAAGTATGGCTTTCGCTTTTCACTGCCGAATGGATGGAAGGGCTACAGCATTATTACGGAGCAGTGGGAAGCTACAGATGCGCAAAAGGGTGTGGTTGAGCGCGGAGGGATTGTCTGCATCCGGCATCCGGATTGGACTAAGGAGAACCCGCGGCAAGACATTCCGATCATGGTCTTTACTTTGACGCAGTGGGATTCGGCTGAGAAGAGCAACCTATACGTTAGTGAATCGGCGATGAGTTTCCACGAACTGGGCCGCAACCGCAAGTATGCGTTTGCCGTTTCTAACCGCTACAACGAGGTTGACGTTCCGGGCCGGGAAGAAGTTGACAAGATTTTGCAGCACGAGCCGCTGCATCCGTTGTGGTCGAAGTGATTTTCTTTAATTTCCAGCAGTCAGTCTTCTTTGACTAAGGGAATCCGAGCCGAATTGCCCAGACCGAGCGACCCGGAGTATTCTGTCGGCTGAGAATGTCGCTGGAGGTGGATATGCATTGGCGATTGTCTCTGGTTCGTGTGGTCTGGCTGGTTGTTCTGGCTGTTGCTACTTCAGTTCCCGGCGCCTCGGCCGAGGACGGTGCGGACATTTTTGTTACACCCGTCCCCAACTTGCCGTTCAGCGGCGTGGTGAATGTGGAACGTTCGGTGGTTCTGCGGAATGGCTCCGTGGTTGAGCTCAAGACAATCCGGGAAATTGGCCGGGACAGTCGAGGGCGCATTCACAACGAGTCAAGAACGCAGGTGCCGGCTTCAAGCACCGACGCACCGAAGTTCATACACATCCATCTTTACGACCCGCAGACTCGGACCTCCACGACGATCTATCCGGGAGAGAAAACCTTCCGGACAATGACGGTAAGTCACCCGCCCTCTACGGTGCCGCCTAGTATTCGCTATGCTGCACCCGCCGGCGACGGGCTGCCGCCGAACGAGTTCACGAAAGAAGAAGACCTCGGCGTTCACGAGATAGAAGGCGTGCAGGCACGCGGGGTTCGGCAGACCCAGACTATTCCAGCGGAGAATAGTGGCACTGGCAAAGAGATCGCTATTACGGACGAGCACTGGTACTCGGAAGATCTGCGGATCAACCTGATGGTCAAGCACAGCGACCCACGCACGGGAACAGTGACGATGAGCGTCACTCAGATTACGCGAACGGAACCGGATCCTGCCTTTTTTGAGATTCCTGAAGGTTACACGCCATCACGAGGCACGGAGAGGACGAACTAGGGCCGGTCTCGTGCTGAAACCGAAAGAGTAAGTCGGCCAGAGCCTCAAGGGGCTAAAGCCCGAGGGATTTTCGGTACTCTAACGGCACGACTGAAGTCATGCCCTTCCCGAAGCTTTTGAGAGCTACCCTCGTGGGGATAACTTCGAACGGGAAGGGCGCATCCTAGCGGCTAAGCGTGGTATTCTCGGCCTGAATTGCTGATTTTGGAGGTCTGTGATGCGCGTTGCGTGGAATTTGCTGTTGTTGTGTGGGATCGCATTGGGGCAGGCGGCGGACGCGCCGAAGCCTGCAGACAATTCCGCGGCACAGAGTCCGACGGCTACGGCTACTCCCACGGCGAGTGCGGCTTCTGATCCGAATGTGGTTACGATTCCGGCGGGGACCAAGATTCCTTTGTCGCTGAAGCAGGCGATATCGACCAAGAACGCGCGCGAGGGAGATGCGGTCTATGCGGAGACGTCATTTCCGTTTGTGGTGGGTGACCGAGTGATTGTGCCAGCGGGGGCCTACATTCAAGGGAAGATTGCGCACGTGGAACGCGCGGGACATGGGCATGGGCGGGCGGAAATCCTGATGCACTTTACCTCGATGATTTATCCGAGCGGTTATACCGTAATGCTGCCGGGGTCGGTGGAGAACACGCCGGGGGCGGATAACAAGTCGGTGAAGGATTCGGAAGGGACGATTCAGCAAGACAGCGAGACAGGGAAAAAGGTGGAAGACGCGGCCAAGGGTGGAACTTACGGAACCATTGGCGGGGCGACAGCGGGAGGGTTGGCGACTGGCGGGCTGAATGGGGCGCGGGTAGGAGCGGGCGTGGGAGCGGCGGCGGGCATTGGGTGGGCACTGCTGAAGCGCGGGAACGACGTGAAATTGGATGTGGGAACGTCGATCGAGATGGAGATTCAGCGTCCGATTACAGTGGACGCGAGCCGGATTGCGGTGGCGAAGGCAACGCCTTGAGGCGGCTTTCCGAATCGTTTGCAGGATACGTTTGAACGAAGTCCAAAATCCGCAGGTGGGTGCGCTTGCCGAGGATTTTACTCTCCCCGATTCCACCGGGACGCCCTGCACCCTTTCTTCGCTGCTGACCGATGGCTCACTTCTGATCATCTTCTATCGCGGCTACTGGTGAGCTTTTTGTCTCCGTCAGTTGGCGGAATTCCGCGATTCTAGCGATGACTTCCGCAGCCTCGGCGTTCATATTGCGGCGCTGAGCGTGGATTCCCCCGAGCAGTCTGACCGGTTAAGGCGGCAGTACGAATTACCGTTTCCAATTCTGTGCGATGCGAAAAAGGAAGTGGTCAGGGCCTGGGGTCTGTTCAACGCTGAAGAAAAAGGCGGGATCGCTGTGCCTGCAGTGGTTCTGCTGGGACGCGATGGCCGCATCCAATTGATGATGATCGAAGGGGTGGCCACCCGGGTACGCGCTGGCGATCTGCTTGGGTTTCTCCGCTGTCATCCTGTTTCTCCCAGTTCCGCGGACGACATGGGTTCCCACACACAGCGCCAACGAGTGATTTTTCCGTCGTTGGTGGACTTCGGGCGCGCGATCTGGAATTTGATCAGAAGAACTTGATCAGAAGATCTTGATTTAGGTGGCTCAGGGGCTGGGCTACAGGAGCGGCGGGAAATAAGAGCAAGATCAAAGTCAAGAGCAGCGGGCGGGGCGCCCGCTCTACACTTGCACCGCCACAGCTCACTTCAGATTGAAAAGCGCATTCACGTGGGCGGTTACTATTACCGTTTGCGGGCTGAATTCTTCGGTTGGGGCGGGGGGAGCTGCGTTGGCTGTATTGGCCATGGCGGCCATCGCGCGGGTCATGCGAGGGACTGGGCCGCGCTGGTTTTCGAAAGTATCGACCGAGGCGTAGGAGAGTTCTCCCAGGGTGCGGCCGCTGGCGCGGGCCAGGGCATCGGCAGAGTTGCGGGCGCGGCGATAGGCGTCTTCGACGGCTTTATTCTTGGCCTCGTCGATGGTTTCAAGGGCGTAGCTGAGGGTTTGGGTCTCGCTGACGTTGGCGTCGGCTAGTTGCTGGGTGATGGGGCCGATCTTGGAAAAATCTTTGAGTTTGAGGGTGACGTCGGTGGTGACGCGATAGCCGATAACTTTTCTCTGCGGATTCTTCCAGTCGTAGATTGGTTGAACGGCCAGGAATCCGATGTTGGCGGCTTTCGGCTCGATGCCGCTCGTGTGCAGGACTTCACGGACCTGCTCGGCGTCTTTGGAGGCGTGCTGGTAGGCGGCCTGAGCGGTGTCCTCCTGGGCGGAGATTTTGAACTGGAGGACGGCAGTGTCGGGAGCGGATTCAAATTTGCCGTCGGCGCCGACGTAGATGGAGTTGGGGAGCGCGGTGACTGCCGGGTGATCCTGGGCGAAGGATAGAGCGGTGAGGATGCAGAGCGCGAGAAGAACGAGCTTGGATTTCATAGTGCCTCCGTCGAGAGTCCGGTTCGTCAATTGTAAGTTGAGGACGTACCAGCCACCAGTAGGAACGGGGCGATGGCTGGGTCTTGCGGAGGTCGATGGGCGCTTGGCGGGGCCAAAGGTGGCGGAAGCAAGCTGCACAGGTCCTTCGCCTCGCTCAGGATGACAGCAGTCAGTGGACTGCGGAGTCGAACCAGGTGCGGTTAATTGCTTTTGGCGCTGGCAGAGTAGCTGGTGGGGTTGGCCTGGCCGTTGATCTCGCGGCGCACATATTCGAAGATCTCGTCGGACATCCCCAGAAAGACCTGGACAACTTCGGGATCGAACTGACGACCGCTCCAGGCCTGGATCTCTTTGCGAGCTTCGCCAAGAGTTCTCGCGGCGCGATAAGGGCGGTCGGAGATGATGGCGTCGAGGGTATCGGCGACGGAGAAGATGCGGGCGCCCAGCGGGATCTCGGTGCCCTTGAGACCGCGGGGATAGCCGCTGCCGTCGAAGTGTTCCTGGTGGGAGTAAACGATTTCGCAGGCTTCGGCGAGGAAGGGAATTTTCTTGAGCATCTGGTAGCCGTTATAGCAATGCTCGCGCATGATCTCTTTTTCTTTGTCGTCCAGCTTTCCCGGTTTGAGCAGAATGCGATCCGGGATGGCGATTTTGCCAATATCGTGGAGGAACGCGCCGCGAGCAATCACATCGATTTGTTCTTTCGGCAATCCCATCTCCTTGGCGATTGCCATGGTGAACGCGGTAACGCGCTTGGAGTGTCCCTGAGTCTCAGCGTCTTTGAAATCGAGTGCGTCGCCCAAAGCCTCCAGAGTGATGTCGTAGGAGCGCTCGAGGTTTCGCAGGGCCTCCTGCAACTGGTCGGTGCGGGCTTTCACCAGCGACTCTAAGTTGATTTGATAGTTGCGATTTTCCACCTTGAGGCGGCGATTCTCGAGCGCGCGGCCGACGGCATTGAGTAACTGCTCGCGCTCGAAGGGCTTGAGCAGGTAGTCGAAAGCTCCGTTGCGGACGGCCGCGAGGGCGACGGAAATGTCGTGGACGGCGGTGACCATGACGACCGGCATGTCGGGAAACTTTTCCTTGGTGCGTTCGAGCAGGCCGATGCCGTCGAGGTCGGCCATCATCAGGTCGGACAGCATGAGTTCGAATTCCTCGCCGGAATTGAGCAGGGCGAGGGCTTCCATGCCGGAGTTTGCCTGCTTCCAGCTATAGCCGGCGGCAGCCAGAATGGCGCAGACAATCTCACGAATTGCCTCTTCGTCGTCAACAACGAGAATGCGGTCGGCCATAGCGCCCTGTCAGTATACTCTCGGCAATTCCAGCACCATCGCCTAGGTGCCGAAAGTAACTATAGAGGTCCTGAAAACGCATGGATAAAGGGCTGGACCATGATATTCAAAAGCAGGGCACTGTTACGTCTGGATATGGAAGCGAGCGCAAGCGGCGTAAAGAACGCTTGTTCGGAATGACATTGAAATCAAGATGAACGTTTCTCTCTGGTCGATCTGGAACACTACCGCGCAGCCGGCGCTGGCCGGGCTGAAGTCCGGGGAGTGGGCGCTGCTGCTGGTGCTGGCGGCGTCGCTGGTGGTGCTTTGCACTTTCCGCGAGCGCTACCTTCTGGTTTGGACCGGGGGCTGGGCGCTGCTGGTGAGTTCAAGGCTGGCGGGTGTACACGGGGCCGCGATGCGGATCCCGGAACAATATATTCCTGCGGCGGAGCAAGCGGCGTTCGTGGTTGCGGTGGGATTATTTGCGGGCGCAGTTCTGGTCTATATCCGGGACCGGAATCTGATGGCGCCGCTGGCTGTAATCACGGTAGGTGTGGCCTGGTTCTCCCTGGCCCGCGTGGTGTTCTGGCAGGATTCGCTGCCTTTGCGGGTTGCTCTGGAAGTCTCTTACCGAATCATTCTACTGACGGCTGCAATTGCCTTGCTGCGGGCGCGCAGGGGGCGTTGGGAGCTGGGGGCATGGCTGCTGGCGACTTGCCTGCTAGTACAGCACCTGAGCTGGCCGCTGATAACGAGCGAGATTCCGGCGGGGATTGCGGTAGCGGCAGATGTGTTGCTGGGATTGAGCATGCTGCTGATTGTGTTTGGAGAAGCGCGCGCGCGGGACCGGCGGTTGAAGGTGTTGCGGGCTTTGACCGAGAGCATCGTGCTGGCTCAACAGCAGGGCGGCATGATGGAAGATTCGCTGGCAGAATTGCAGCGGCTGACCAGGAGCAAAGCGGCGTGGTTCCGCTTGATCGAGGGCGGACATCTGGTGGCGACGCATGCGGTGGGGGTTACGGCGGACTTCCTGAGGGAAGCGGGTTTTGCGCCGGTGACGGAAAGTGTTACGCAGATGCTTGAGCGCGGCAGGCCGGTAGCGGCGCGAGCGAGCCAGGCGAGCCCGGAAGATGCGGGACTGCTGGAATTGGAGAAGCTGCGATACGTAGTGATGGTGCCGGTGCTGGGCAAGAAGTCGTTGATTGGCCTGCTGGTTCTGGGCAGTGCGCGGGCGAGGAAACTGACGGTCGAGGAGCTGGAGTTTCTGGAGACTTGCGGGCGGCAGCTGGGGATCGCGATTGAGAATTTCCGGTTGCTGGAGCAGGCGTTGCGCTCGCAACGGCAATGGCGGAACACGTTTGACTCCGTGCATGACATTATCCTGGCGCACGACGCGGAGTTCCGCATCATCAAGGCCAACCAGATCCTGCTGGAGCAGATCGAGCTGGCGTCGGCCGACGTAATCGGCAGCACCTGCGAAGCCGTATTGCCGCATAAGCTGGGCGAGTGGACCGGCTGCCCTTACTGTGCGCGCGGGGGCGAGGAAATCAGCGAGGGGGCTGACCCGTGCTTCGGCGGATTTTCAATGGTCTCCACTTCTTCGTATGCGGAGCAGGGGAGCAAACAGAAGGGGACGATTCACATCGTCCGCGACATCACGGAGCGGCGGTCGGCGGAAGAGAAATACCGGCTGCTGTTCGAGCAGGTGCAGGAAGGCGTTTATGTGGCGACGCCTGGCGGACGTTTGCTCGACTGCAATGACGCGTTCGTCCACATGCTGGGGTATGAAAAGCGGGAAGAGTTGCTGCCGCTGAACCTGGACGAAGACATTCGAGTGGATGCGGGCCAGCGGGACGCCTTCCACCGGGACATCGAGCTGCAGAATTATGTACGCAATTTTGAGGTCACGATGCGGCGGAAGAATGGAACGCTGCTGCTGGCCGCGGAGAGCAGTTTCGCGACGCGGGATGCGGCGGGGAAGCTTGAGCGCTTTCAGGGTTTCGTTCTGGACGTGACGGAGAAGCGGCGCGCTGAAGACGAGATGCGGCGGCGCAACCGCGAGCTGAATGCGCTGAATGCGATGGCCGTGGTGGCGACGCAATCGTTCGATCTGGATGAAATTCTGAACCTGACACTGCGGCAGGTGGTTTCGTTATTCGGGGCGGAGAGCGGAGCGGTCTACCTTTCGGATTCAGATGCCCCAACCTACCGGCGCCGGGCGGCCTGGGGGCCAAGCAGCCGGGACAAGTCGCGTCCGGCGGAAATCAGCTTTGCCGAGGGCTTTGGGGATCTGGTGATGCGGTCGCGAGCCGAGGTGATCACGGCGGAGTATCTGCCGCATCTGACTGGCACCGTGGCGGAGTTCATACGGTCGGACACCGATGGTTCGTGGATCTGGGTACTGTTCTGGGGCAAAGACAGTCCGATCGGCATGATGGGCCTGCGCAGCCAGGCGGAGTACGAATACTCGAGCGGGGAAGAGAACCTGATGGTGGCAATCAGCCGGCAGCTGGCCACCACGATTGAAAAAGTCCGGCTATATGAGGAGACCTGCAAGGCTTACGAAGATCTGCGGCGCACGCAAGAGCAACTATTGCAGAGTGAGAAAATGTCGGCAGTGGGGCAACTGATTGCAGGAGTGGCGCATGAGTTGAACAATCCGCTGACCGCGATTCTGGGTTATGCGCAGCTGCTGGAAAGCGAAGGGTTGAACGAGCGCGCGCAAGACTATGTGGGCAAGATGTTCAAACAGGCGCAGAGGACGCACCGGGTGGTGCAGAACCTGCTTTCGTTCGCGCGGCAGCGGAAGCCGGAGCGTTCGGAGGTGGACGTCCGGAAGGTGCTCGAAGAAACCTTGACGCTGCGCGACTACGATCTGAAAGTCAACAACATTACGGTAGAAAGGGAGCTGGGGCCGGATCCGGCGCTGGTAGTGGCCGATCCGCACCAGATCGAGCAGGTGTTTCTGAACATCATCAACAACGCAGTCGACGCAGTGCTGGAGACAGGACGAGCGGGGAAGCTGAAGATCCGGGTTTACCGCGAAAAGGGCGATGTGTGCGCGCAGTTTGCCGATGATGGGCCGGGTATCAAGGATCCCAAGAGAATTTTCGATCCGTTCTACACCACGAAGAGTGTAGGGAAGGGAACGGGGCTGGGATTGAGCATCTGTTACGGGATTGTGAAGGAACATGGCGGCGACATCACGGCGCACAATGCGGCTGAGGGCGGAGCGGTGATCGAAGTGCGGCTGCCCATGGCGGCAGCGGCCGACGCGGTGGTGGAAGCGGCTGCGGTTGCTCCGCCGAAGCGCGAAGGAGCGATCCAGGGCCGGGTGCTGCTGGTGGAGGAAGAAGAGGCTGTGCTGGAATTCGAGCGCGATGTGCTGACCGGAGCCGGGGCCAACGTGGTGACGGCCAGCAAAAGCGAAGAAGTGAAGACGCGGTTGCTCTCCGAGCCGTTCGACGCGGTAATCATGAGCGGAAAAATGCCTTCGGACTGGAACGCGAAAGAAGCCTTTCTCTGGCTCAAGAAGAATTGCCCCGCCATGGAGAAGCATGTGCTGTTTACCTTCTCGAATGGCGTGGAGCAGGGCGATGAGCGGGCATTCCTGCAGGAAAATAACGTAGCCTACCTGGTAAAACCTTTCGAAGTGGCGGAGTTGATTTCGCAGGCTAGACGGCTGTTGCAGAAGGCGAAAGCGGCGGCTGGGTCCACAAGCTAGAGACTTCCGGAAAACTGCCCGAGAATTGCCTGTCATCCCTCACTTCGTTCGGGATGACAGATCCTTTCAGGTACCATCAAATTAGGTTCCATCAAAGTTGGGTGCGCAGGCTCTTCACCAATCGGCGAAGAGCTTTTTCGTTGCGGCGATACCAGCGCCACTGGCCCTGCTTGACGGCATCGACTAGTCCGGCCCTGGTGAGGATAGCCATGTGATGCGAGATGGTGGGCTGCGAAAGGCACATGCGTTCTTCGATGTCGCCGGCACAGAGGCCCGCGTGCTTTCCTATTCCGTGTGTGCCGGCTGACGGGCCACGCTGTTTGAGGGCTGCGAGGATGCGGCGGCGCGTGGGGTCGGTGATGGCGTGGAGCGTGTGGTCGAGAGATGTGAGTGACGGAGTCATGAAGAATAGAGATAGCTGGTAAATTGACGGTTGTCAATATGTGTATGCCGGGGTCGAGACGGCGTCAGCGAAACCGATCGAGCTGCGCTCGATGAACAGCCGAGGGCGGCTGTCCCCACACGGCCGTTGTCGGGCTCCCGACAATCAAGGGCGCTGACGCGCAGCTCGCAGCCATTCGATTCGGGTGAACTCGAGAAAACGCACGTCATTATTCTGCGAACAGTTGGAGGGGTCGAGTTGAGGGGCGAGGGTGCCGCCGCGGATCCAGTAACCGGTCGCGTCCTGCTTCAGAATGGTTGAGTCGAGCGGGTCCATGCCGTGCAGCTTGAAGATGACACGGCGGTTCAGCAGCGGGTCTGGCTTCATAAGGCGCTTCAGTACTTATTCTTAGTCTTACTTCTTGACGATCGGATTGTATCCATCATTCACGAGGCGAGTGCGCATGCCCTCGGCGTCTTTGATATCGGCAAAGGGACCGACCTGCACGCGAAACAGCTTGTCGGAAACGGCAGCGACGAAAGCGGGATATTGTTTTTTCTTGAGAGCATCGACCAGGGAGTCGGCGTCTTCCTGCTTGGTGACTGCAGCGACCTGCACGAAATAACCGGAGGTGGGGAGAGCGACCATGGGGTCAGGCGGATTTGCGCCCTGCGCAGGCTGGGCTGGCGTTCCCGAGGAGGAGGTTCCTGAGGAAGACGTGTTCGGTGAAGAGGCTGGTTGACCAGCTGCCGCCGGACTGGAGTTCGCGTCCGAGGATGCCGGAGTCAATTGCGGATTAGCGTCCTTCTGCTCCACTGATTTGTAAAAGGTCATCGGGGGAGCGGGTTGGGAAGACGCCGAGCTGCCGGGCTTGAGGTTGTTGGATGCAGTTTGCAGAGGAGCCGCGGCGCTGGAGGCACTGAGCGCGACATCTGACTTGCGGCCGAGCGTGTAGCCTAGTGCGAAGAAGACAGCGCAGATGATCACCAGGCCGAAGAAGAGGCTCAGCAGTTTCGCGGTACCCAATGTGATTTCAGTGTCCTGTTCGGGATCCATAGCAGCTCTATACCTCAGGGGTTAAGTGCTCCGATTCACGCAGCTTTCTCGTCTCCCTTCGCCAGCAACTTCTGCAGGCCCGAGAAAAAGTCCACCGGGACCGGGAAGATGACTGTGGTGTTTTTCTCGACGCCGATTTCGGTGAGAGTCTGCAGGTAGCGGAGTTGCACGCTGACGGGCTCGGTGGCCAGCAGATGGGCGGCGTCCACCAGGCGCTGCGCGGCTGAGAACTCACCTTCGGCGTGAATGATCTTGGAACGCTTTTCGCGTTCGGCCTCGGCCTGCTTGGCCATGGCGCGCAGCATGGATTCCGGCATGTCGACCTGCTTGACTTCGACGTTGGTCACTTTCACGCCCCAGGGTGAAGTGTGCTGGTCGAGGATGCTTTGAAGGCGAAGGTTAATTTTCTCGCGATGGGCTAGAAGTTCGTCAAGTTCCTGCTCGCCAAGCACCGAGCGCAGCGTGGTCTGGGCGAACTGCGAAGTCTGGTAGACGTAGTTCGAAACTTCAACCACCGCTTTGTTGGGATCGATTACACGCAGAAAAATGACCGCATTCACTTTGAGCGTAACGTTGTCGCGGGTGATGATGTCTTGCGGCGGAACTTCGAGAGCTTCCTGGCGGAGCGAGACCCGCACAATGCGATCGACCGGAGCGAACACGAGGACGACGCCGGGACCCTTGGCCGTAGTCAACAGGCGACCGAGCCGAAAGATAACGCCCCGTTCATACTCGGCGAGGATTTTAATCGAGCTTAAGATGTACAAGAGTACGACGATGCCGGCAATGACGAAGAATCCGAGTCCAAAGAGTTCCATCTGTACCTCCGCGCCCAAACCCACAAGCGCTACTGAGGCGGATTGTAACGCAATGGACAGGCGAGGGCGCGGAATTCCGATGCGGTTGGTTGCTTGGGCTGGTGCGCGCGCGGAATTTAGCTGGGAATGGCCGGTGCTGGCGCGGTATGGGACGCGGCGACCGGTTCAACCTGAAGCAGAAGCCCGTCGATGCGGCGCACGACTACGGTTTGCCCGGCGGGCAGGTCGCAAGAGGACACTGCGTCCCAGAGTTCGCCGTGGACGAAGATCTTGCCGCGCGGAGACAGTGGGGTTTGCGCGACACCGGTTTCACCGATTATTCCTTGAGCGCCGGAAACCATCTTGTTGCGGCGAGCCTTGAGGGCGATGCTCATCAGGAAGGCGGTGATCAAGCCGAGCGGAATGCTGACCGCGAGCGCGGTGAGCAGGTGGACGCGCATTTCCGGGATGGGCGAATCGACCAGGAGCAGGCCTCCGAGAGTGAGGAGCGCGATGCCCCCAATGGTGAGCACGCCGTGGCTGGCGAATTTGGCTTCGGCGGCGAAAAGCGCGAAGGCGGCCAGAATCAGGCCCAGCGCGGCAAAGCGCGTGGGCAGCAGATTGAGAGCGAAGGCCGCGATGAGAATGAAGACGATGCCTACAGTTCCGGGAACGACTGCGCCGGGATGATTGAATTCGGCATAGAGCGCGAGAGCGCCGATGGCGAGCAGAATGAATGCGATGTTCGGGTCCATCAAATAGCCGAGGAGTTGTTCTTTCAGCGTCATGCCGAAAGGCGCGATGGGCTGGCCGGAGAGCTTGAGGTTGACTTCTTGTCCGTTAAAGCGCTTGACGCTTTTGCTATCGATCTGGCGGAAGAGATCGTCTTCGCCGGATGCGATGTAGTCGATCAAGTGCTGCGCGAGGGCTTCCTGGTCGGTGAAGGACTTGGATTCGCGCACGGCGCTCTCCGCGAGTTCAACATTACGGCCACGCCGGGAAACGACCGAACGCATCAGGGCGGCGGCATCGTTCTCGATTTTCTGCTTCATCTCGTCGTCGGGTTTGACCTGGGTGGGGCCGAAGAGCATGACGGGATGCGCCGCGCCAGCGTTGGTTCCGGGAGCCATGGCTGCTATGTCGGCAGCTTCGAGGATGAAGATTCCCGCCGAACCAGCGCGGCTGCCGCTGGGCGCGACATAGACGATTACGGGAACCTGTGAGTTCGTGATCTTCTCGATGATGTGGCGAGTCGATTCGACCAGGCCTCCGGGTGTATTGATCTCGATCAACACAGCTTGGTCATTACGGCGCTGGGCTTCGTCAATGGCGCGGGCGATGTACTCCTCGGTGATGGGCTGAATGGTGTCGTTGACGACGATTTTCAGAACTTCGGCGGAAGACAAGGAAGAAAGAATTAGACTTGCCACCAGGCCGAGAAGAATCCTCGAGATTGGAATGCCTTTCATCGGTCGACAATCCCTGCCTGAATATTCTTACTCTTATTTGTGACTGACGGCGGAGATTTCTTCGGGCTCTCTGCTGGGAGTCGCAGGAGCCGTGCCGCTCCAGCCGGGAAGAGTGGTGCTGCCGGTGATCAGTCGGGCACCACGCTCGTAGGTGAAATATGACCACGCCCACTGGATAAAGACCAGCACGCGGTTTTGGAAGCCAATCAGGAAAAGAATATGGATGAATAGCCAGGCCAGCCACGCCAGAAAGCCGGAGATGTGAATCTTGCCAAACTGAGCGATGGCGGCGGAGCGGCCAATCGTGGCCAGACTGCCTTTATCGAAGTAGTGAAAGGGCGGACGAGGCTCCGGACGAGACTCAGAACCCGATGCTAGTTCGCGACGAATCAGCTTGGCTACGTACCGGCCTTCCTGCATGGCTACCGGCGCGACGCCCGGCAGCAGCTTGCCTGATGCGTCTTTCAGGGCGGCGAGGTCTCCGATGACGAAGACTTCGGGATGATCGGGAAGGCTGAGATCGGGATTCACCAGCACGCGTCCGGCGCGATCGATGGGCACTCCGAGTTTCTTGCCTAGCGGTGACGCGGCGACGCCCGCAGCCCAGAGAATGACGGCAGCGTTCATCTTTGTTGTTTTGCCCGCGGTGTCGGTCATGCAAATCGCGCCGGGCTCGACGTTCGTGACCATGGTGGAAGTGAGCACCTCAACGCCAAGGCGCTGCAGTTGACCGAGAGCGCTGCGCGAGAGATCTTCGGGATAGGCAGGGAGCACGTGCGGGCCGCCTTCGATGAGATGGATGCGGGCGCGGCGGGGATCGATGGAGCGGAAATCGTGGGCGAGGGCGTGGCGGCAGATTTCGGCGAGGGTCCCGGCGAGTTCGACTCCGGTAGGGCCTCCTCCGACGACCGCGAAGTTCAGCGGATCGTGATTTGACGGATCATGATTCAACGGATCCTGATTCAGGGGAGCAGGGCTCTCGCCGGCGGAGGCGCGGCGTTCGGCGAGTTCGAAAGCCAGCAGAACGCGGCGGCGGATTTCCAGCGCGTCCTCGATGGTCTTAAGGCCGGGCGCGAGAGCTTCCCATTCGTCGTGGCCGAAATAGGCATGGCTGGCGCCGGCGCCGACGATGAGGGAATCGTAAGGAACGGCCTGAACTTCACCGTCCTCTACGGTTTGCACCTCGCGGCGCTCGAGGTCGAAGCCGGTCACTTCAGCCATCAGCACTTCCACGTTCTTGTGACGGCGCAGGATAGAGCGGATGGGAGCGGCAATCTCGCCGGGAGAAAGACCGGCAGTGGCTACTTGATAGAGCAGAGGCTGAAAGGTGTGGTGATTCTTGCGGTCGATCACGGTGATGCTCATGGGCGCGCCAGCCAGCGCCTGGGCCGCATTCAGGCCGCCAAAGCCGGCGCCGACGATCACGACGCGATGTGCCGTCTTGCTGTTCATTCTCTTGCCGATCATTCTCTTGCTGATCATTCTCTTGCTGATCAGGCTCTCGCCGATCGCTCTCTTGCTGATCAGGCTCCTACTCTATAAGATTCAGCGCGATGGCAATCGGCTCCACAACTTCGGCTGCGGACTCGCCTCCTGCGTGGGTGCGGTGGGTCATCCCGTCGGCGGGTGACTTGGTTTTCGCGGCGCTGTTGGGCCTTTTGGCATTCACAGCTTTATCCGTGCGCCTGCTGGGCGATGCTGGGATCGGCTGGCACATTCGCACTGGGCAAATGATTGTGGCGACGCATGCGATCCCGCGCGTCGATCCCTTTTCTGCGACCTTCTCAGTAACGAACAGCCAGCCCTGGTTTGCCTGGGAATGGCTGTACGACTTGCTGGTGGGATGGCTCGAGACCGCCGCCGGCCTGAACGGCGTGGTGCTGTTCACAGCTCTGGTGATTGCGATGGTGTTTACGTGGACCTTCCGGCTGCTGCTGCGGCGAGGAACGAATGTTTTGGTGGCTGTCGTTCTCGTGTTGCTGGCAGCTTCGGCGGCGATGATTCATTTTCTGGCGCGGCCGCATGTGCTGAGCTGGTTGTTCACGGTGGCGTGGTTTTGGATTCTGGAGTCGTCGGAAAAGAGCTATTGCACCTCTGATTCCGATTCCTCGGCGAGTTCCAAGGCCGCTCCGCGGCGCGGTTGGACACTATGGCTGCTGCCTCCGCTGATGCTGCTGTGGGTGAACGTGCATGGCGGATTTCTGGTGGGCTTTGCGCTGCTGGCGATTTACTGGTGCAGCGCGGCATGGCGGTGGCTCAGGCCGGCTGGAGACCGGTTCGACGATGTCTTGCGGAAGATCCGCGCCGGGCGGCTGGTTCGCGCTCTGACTCTGACCGGCGTCGCGAGCGGGCTGGCGACCCTGGTAAATCCTTACGGCTTTCAATTGCACGTTCATATTTGCCGCTATCTTACGAACCGCTTTCTGATGGATCACATTAACGAGTTTCAGTCTCCCAATTTTCACTATGTCGCCCAGAAGTGTTTCGCCGGGTTATTGCTGCTGACACTGCTGGCCCTGGCGTCGAAGAGGCGGGAGGCAACCCAGGCTCGTGTGAGCCAGGCGCTGGTAATTATATTTGCCGTGTATTCGGGCCTGTACGCGTCGCGAAACATTCCCGTGTCGTCGCTGCTGCTGATTCTGGTGATCGGCCCTTGGCTGTCAGAGGCGATGGAGAGATTTGCCGATCGACCGCTGGCAGTGCGGGGGTTCTCTTCTATGAGGTTCATGCAACGAATGGAGGCGATCGAGTTCAGCCTGCGGGGCCATCTCTGGCCGATCGCCTTGATCGTGCTTACCTGCTGGACCGCGGCGCACGGCGGCAAGCTGGGTGCAAGAACGCTGATGGACGCCCACTTTGATGCCAAGCGGTTTCCCGTGGCGGCGGCGGATTATCTCGAGGAAAGAAGTGTGCCGGGGCCGCTGGTGAGTCCCGATGATTGGGGCGGGTATTTGATCTACCGGCTTTATCCGCGGGTGCGCATGGTAATCGACGACCGGCACGATTTCTACGGTGAGCAATTCTTAAAGTCTTACTTGAAGATGGTGCACGTGGAGCCGGGCTGGCAGGATTTTCTTCAGCAGCATCAGGCTCACTGCGTGGTTGTGCCCAAAGAGTCCGCCTTGGCTAACATCCTCGCGGAAACTGGCGGCTGGCAGGCGATCTATAGCGATGACGTGGCGACTGTCTTCGTGCGAACTCCGGCCTGGCCTGAGTAATCTCGCGAGTGCCCCTGCCGCTGCACCCTCATGCCTGATAAACTTTCTGCGTGTCGCGCCTCACTCACCTGGAATGCACACGCTGCCACGAACATTATCCGGCCGACCGTCCGCAAACGGTTTGCCCGAAAGATGGCGGAGTTTTATATGCGCGCTACGACCTCGACAGCATCAAGAAGACTTTCTCGCCAGCCTCCCTGCTGCCGCTCGCGCCGACCATGTGGCGCTATGATGCCGTCCTGCCTGAAGCGGCGCCTGTCTCGCTCGGCGAGGGATTTACTCCCATGCTGCGCAGCCGCGAATATCCCAACGTCTTTATCAAGGACGAAGGACTGAATCCCACCGGCTCTTTCAAAGCTCGCGGACTCTCCGCCGCAGTCACCATGGCTCGCCATTTCGGCCTGAAGAAGCTGGCCATCCCTTCCGCCGGAAATGCTGCCGGAGCCCTTGCCGCCTATGCCGCCGCTGCCTCGATGGAAGCCCACATCTTCATGCCCAAAGATGTTCCCATGGCGAACCGCGTCGAGTGCAACTACTATGGCGCTCACGTCACGCTGGTGGATGGCTTAATCTCCGACTGCGCGCGCAAAGTTGCCGAACTGAAAGAAAGCGAGTCCTGGAAAAACGAGGGATGGTTCGACGTTTCCACCACCAAAGAGCCTTATCGCGTCGAAGGCAAGAAGACCATGGGTTACGAAGTTGCCGAACAACTGGGATGGAAACTTCCGCAGGGCATCATCTATCCCACAGGCGGCGGCGTCGGCCTGCTCGGCATGTGGAAGGCTTTCGATGAGATGGAGAAACTGGGGTTCATCGGCTCCGAGCGCCCGAACATGATCGGCGTGCAATCTGCCGGATGCGCTCCCATTGTTAAAGCGTGGGATGAAGGTCGCGCAGAATCAGAAATGTGGCCGCACGCTTCGACATTAGCCGCCGGCCTGCGCGTCCCCAAACCCTACGGCGACTATCTGATTCTCGACATTCTGAAAAAAAGCGGAGGCCTTGCTCTCGCCGCCACAGACTCCGAAATTCTCCATGCCACCCGCCACTGGGCCAAGGTAGAAGGCATTTTCGCCGCTCCCGAAGGAGCGGCGTCGCTGGTTGCCTACCAGAAGTTGTTGGCCAGCGGTTTCTTCAGCGTCGACGATACGGTAGTGCTCTTCAACACTGGTTCTGGCTTGAAATATCTGGATGTTCTCGACACGAAGGATGCTGAAGCGGCGCCGGCACCAGCGGCCCGCGCGATCGCGGGAATCATCGGGCCATACTAAAAAGGGAGTCACACGCGGCGTCATGAAAAAGTTCCGATTCCTTGTATCGCTGCACACCTGCGAGAACGATTTTCAGGTGGCACAAGCTCAGTCCGCGGAAGATGCCGCACGCAAACTCGGGATCGACGCAGAGATCGTCTTTGCCGATGACGACGCGGTGAATCAAAGCACGCAACTGCTCAAGGCAATCCAAAGCCCTGTCGAGTCGCGACCCGATGCGATCGTGGTGGAACCGGTTGGAGGCACGGCCCTGCCTCAGGTGGCTCGAGCTGCCTGTGGCGCCCGAATCGGCTGGGCGGTTCTGAACCGCAGACCGGATTACCTGCCGGAGCTCCGCCGCTCGGCGACCACACCCGTCTTCGCCATCAGTTCCGATCACGCTGAGATTGGCCGCATACAAGGAAGGCAATTCGCCGCCTTGCTGCCCGCAGGCGGTTCGGTTCTCTATATCGAAGGACCGTCAGGCAGTCCCTCAGCCCAAAGTCGCACTTCCGGCATGCTGACGACAAAGCCCGCCAACATTCAAGTGGCTATGCTGAAGGCGAGGTGGACTGAGGAGAGTGCCCTGCGCGCAGTGCGCTCCTGGCTGAAGCTGTCTACTTCTCAAGGCTCGTCAGTCGACCTGATCGGCGCGCAGGATGACTCGATGGCCATGGGCGCGCGCAAAGCGTTTCAAGAGATCAGCAAAGAAACAGACCGTTCGCGATGGATGAGCCTGCCATTTACTGGATGTGATGGTCTGCCATCGACCGGCCAAGCCTGGGTGCGCGAGAAATGGCTGGCGGCAACGGTTCTCATTCCGCCGCTCGCCGGACAGGCAATGGAGATCCTCGCAAAAGCCCTTCAGGGCGGAACTCAGCCGCCGGAACATTCCTTGACCACGTCGTTCTCGATCCCTCCGCTCGAATCACTGGTTCCGCGAAAGCGATAGGACTCCGCGACAGCGAAGCCGTTACCGATGACCTACGGGGATGTCTGGAACTCCATGTTCTCGTCGACCGATAGCTGCGCGGGCATGCCAGAAGCGTCGTCACCGGAACGGGTAGCGACCACACGAAAGCCAGTGGAACTGCTCTCAACCTCGTAGGAGTAAGGAGGCCGCCGCCGGGCCAGAGTAATGTAGTTGCTCGAAATCAGTTCGTCGAAGGAAGCGTATTTTCCTTCGCTCGCATAGTACCGGCGCTCGGCCGTGGCAATGCTGATCAGATCGCTCTTTACCCCGGTGATGTTGATCGCGGCCTTCGGGTTGTTCGTCCCGGCGGGAGCAGAAGAGCTCTGCGCCTGCCTGGAGTAGATGTACATGCCGATGCCCAACACAACAACGACGCTGAGAAAGCCGAACAGACGGCCCATGTGTTCCTCCCTGCGTATCTCTCGCTGCACTCCTCGCTGAAGACAATTGCACCGTGAACGGGGCCGCTGACAAAAATCTCTAGTGAATCTGCAACGTTTCGATGATTGGATCTACCCGCATCTTAAAGTCCTCGAGTTGCCCGGCCGGCACGCGAGCATAAAACAGCGCGTTTGTTTTCTCGCTGCGCACTCGCGTCAGATACTCGACCATGTGATTTCCGCGTACCGTGTAATCGTCAACCCAGCTCAGCGCCGATCGTCCGTTGATCGATTTCAGAATACAGCTGTTTTCGCGGAGCCGATAGTTCTCGTATCCTTCACTGGCTCGCTGCCTCACCTTGGCTCCGCCTGCTTCAACAATCGATGATTCATCTTTTGTGCGGGGATCACTTCTTCCGCCTTATCCAGAAGTTGTACATATAGGAGAAGCATCGGAGCCGTTTCCGGCTCTTTCAAAGTTAGAATGCTTTTTTGATCTTCCAGGAGCCTTGGGCCGGTCCACATCCACCCCGCAGGCAACGAAAGAGTAACTCCAGATTGTTCATCGTGATATTCAACTTGCGAATACGCGGTACCGGCAATGAGGACACAGAGGCTGACGAAAAGGACCTTCAACCAACGCTGACGCATGCGGTAATCCTTTCTTCTTGCGAAGCACCCTCACTCGAAGATGGCAACCAGTCGAATTATTTCAGCACACCGAACCCGGCACCCCACAGATCAACAGACGCTATTTTCCCACAACCAGCACGGCAATGGCGACGGTAAGCGCGAGGCGCTCGGCTGAATTCCCCGGCGCTAGGCGTCCGTGGCTGGACGTGTAACCAAGATTGCCATCGACAAGCGGGCCCGAGCGAGCGAAAACAGAATGCATGAGGAAAGCTGGGCTGGTACTTTGCTTGCTTTTGGCCGGCTGCGCCGCGAAAAAGACGCCGGTTGCCGCCACCCCTCCTCCCATTCGAAGCCAGGTGCCGCCACCTACTGCCGAACTCATTGAACACTGTGTCGTGCTCAAGCAGGAGAATGCCAACACGGTAACTTGCAGTTGCTCGCCCGCGAAAACCGTCATCGATTCAAAAACGGGTCACACGACGCTGGTCTGCAAGGCAGTGAAAGAAGAGAAATGAGCCCCAACCGGATTCCCAGCCTTCGCGGGACGTCAAGAAAAATGATTGTCCTTTAAATCCCGTTCAGCCTGCGCTACATTCTCTGCCCGCCCAAGATCTCGCCAATAGTATTCATCCGCGCCAAACCCGACGATGCTTTCTCCCTGGGCGGCGAGACGCAGATACGGCGTGATGATTGAGAAAACTCCTTCTTCCGTCATCATCTTGAAAATACGCGGCGAAATGACATGGATGCCGGAAAAGGCCAGCGCCCGCACTTGCCGCGCGGGTCGAACCAGTTCAGGTGGTTGCTGCCCGGAACGCCGTCCACACAAATGAAGCTCCTCATCGAACATCAAGTATCGGGAAGTCTCGCGATCTTGCACCGCCAGCGTCGCCAGAGCCTCATGTTCGCGATGAAACTGCACCATGCGCCCTAGGTCGATCGTGCTGATGACGTCGACATTGTGCAGAATGAAGGGCTCGTCAAAAGGGATCGAGTTCTCTAGAAGGAAATGAGCGGCCTTTTTCAATCCGCCGCCGGTGTCGAGCAAGACCTCCTCGCGCGAGACTTCGATACGCATGCCGAAGTTGTCGTTCGCTTTCAGGTAATCGACAACCATGTCGGCGAAGTGATGCGCATTGACGATCGCCTCGCGGACCCCAAATTCACGCAGGCGCGAAAGCGTGATCTCAAGCAGCGTCCGGCCACCGGCTTCCACCAGCGCCTTGGGACGACTATCCGTGAGTGGCCGCAGACGCGTGCCCAGGCCGGCAGCCAGAATCATTGCCTTCATTGAATTGTCATCCTGAGCAAGCGCTTTTGCGCCGCGAAGGATCCGGGCGAGCTGCGCGACGTGGCGCGCCTTTTGCGCCACAATACCCGCGCGTTTGGCTCGCTTCCTTATCGCATTGCATCCTTTCCCTCCAACTCACGATGCCGCACCACCACATCCACTCCGTTTCGGCCGCGCAAATGCTTCGCCAGTTGTTCCGCCAGATAAACCGAGCGATGCTGGCCGCCCGTGCAGCCGAACGACACCATCAGATGCTTAAACCCGCGCCGCTGCCACTCGCTCACATGATCATCCACCATCGACTTGGCAAGGTCCAGAAAACGACTCACTCTCTCTTCATGATCGAGGTACTCAATCACCGGCGCATCTTTGCCGGTGAGAGTTTTGAAGCGCTCTTCGCGCCCGGGATTTGGCAAGTCGCGGCCATCGAACACCGGCCCGCCGCCGTTTCCACTTTCGTCTTTCGGCCAGCCCCGATGAAAGGAGAAGCTCCAAATCTGCACTGTCAGGTTTTCCCCCGTGGAGGCCAATGTCTGCAGTTTGTCCGAACCTTGCGTGTTGCCGACCGCTTCGGTGCCGCCTTTCAGCTCCTCGGCCTCTGAAGCCAGGCCCTGCAGCTTCTCCGAAGCCAGCATGCAGACGAAAGCTTCCGTCAGCGTTGGCAGCTCGATCGGCAGCTTCACGTTGTGCAGCAGCCAGCGCAGGTTCTTCAGCGCGTAAGGCACACTCTGCAGGAAATGCGGCTTGCGCTCATAAAAGCCACGGAAGCCATAAGCTCCTAACGCCTGCAGAATGCGGACGTAAACATACGCATAGTAATGATGCAGGAACGCTTCGCGTTTCACGTCGACGAAACCAGAGAGCTTGTCGATATAAACATCGAGCAATTGCTGTCGCAGCTCTGGAGGCAGATCGGCCTTGGCATCGTACAGAAGGGAAGCAATGTCATATTGGAGAGCGCCTTTGCGGCCGCCCTGGTAGTCCAAAAAAATCGGCTGCCCATCGCGCAGCATAACGTTGCGCGATTGGAAATCGCGGTAAAGAAAATAATTGCAGTCAGCGCTCAACAGGAAGTTCGTCAGGCTGTCGAAGTCATCTTCCAGTGCCTGCTCGTTAAAGGCAATGCCGGCGAGGCGCAAGAAGTAATACTTGAAATAATTCAGGTCCCAGGCAATGGATTGCCGATCGAAGCTGCCCCGTGGATAGCACACCTTGTAGTTCAAGTCGCGACCGGCCTCGACCTGAAAGCGCGGCAGCACGGCCACAGCTTTCCGATAGGCCTCCACTACGGTCGGAGCAATGTTCTCCCCCTCTCGATTCTTCGAGAGGAACTCGAACAGTGTAGTGTCGCCCAGGTCTTCCTCGAGATAAGCGCCATGGCTCAAATCTTCCGCGTAAATTTCCGGCACGGGCAGGCCATACTTCCGAAAATGCCGCGAAAACTCCAGGAATGCGACGTTCTCTTCGCGCACGTTGTACAGAATGCCAATCGCGCTGGCCCGGTCACCGCTCAGCCGGATGATATTTCTCCCCGAGCCGCCGAGTTGGCCTTGCAGCGGCTCTACCCGCGTCGCCGGTGAGCGGAAATGCCGCTCAAAAAGCTCTTCGAGAACATCCATAGCCTACTAAAGATAACATCGAGGTCGAACGGTAACGCTTCGGTCCACCCTGCGAACCCCTGTGCCTGTCCTGAGCGAAGCCGAAGGGTCTTCTGTGCCTAAGAATTTTGTGTCCAATGTACGGCGACTTGATAACCCTCGATTCCATCTCTATCCTGAAGCAAGCATGACCGACCGCCTCTATTACCATGATTCCTTTCTTTACAATTTTGACGCCGAAATTCGCTCGGTAGTCGAAACACCGCGCCCGGCCCTGATTCTCGACCGCACGGCTTTTTACCCAACCAGCGGAGGCCAGATCCACGACACCGGTTGGCTGGTCTCCACCGATAAACGGCTCCACGTCACCGAAGTCTCCGAAGCCGAAGACGGTCGAATCGTCCACTACCTCGATGCTCCGCTCAAAGACGCTCAGCCCGGTACCCGAGTTCGAGGCGAAATCGACGCTGCCCGCCGCCGCGATCATATGCAGCAACACTCGGCGCAACACGTGCTCTCCGCTGCCTTCGTCAGCCTCTTCAATATGCCGACCGTCTCTTTCCACATGGCCGACGACTACTGTTCGATTGATCTCGACACGCCCTCCCTCAATAGAGATCAGGTTGAAGCCGCCGAACGCGCCGCCAACGAGATCATGATCGAGAATCGTTCCGTGGAGGTGCGCTATGTGACCCGCGACGAGGCAGAAAAACTCGGCCTGCGGAAACTTCCGCCAGCGGAGCGCGATCAACTGCGGCTCATCGACATCCGCGACTGGGACCTTACTGCTTGCGGCGGAACCCACGTAAGCAGCACCGGACAGATCGGCGGAATCCTGCTGCGCAAGACCGAAAAGGCTCGCCAGGGATATCGCGTCGAGTTCGTCGCCGGGCAGCGTGCTGTCTCCACGGCCCGCCGCGATTTTTCCACCCTCACCGAAACCGCCGCGTTGTTTTCCGCCGGCATCTACGATGTTCCGCAGCAAGCCCGCAAGGCTCTGGACGAAGTCAAATCTCTCCGCAAGCAACGCGAGCAATCGCTGGAAGAACTCGCCTCCGCCCAGGCCGCATCGCTTTTAGCGGAAACTGCCGAAAACCTCGGCCGCAAGCTGGTGATCCGCACTTTCTCCGACCGCGACCTCAACTTCCTTAAACTGCTGGGCCAGAAACTCACGCGGCAATCCTCCGCCGTAATCGCCCTGCTCGCCACCGAGTCTCCCCAGCCGGCCCTGGTCTTCGCTCAGTCTGCCGGTCAACCGCACGACATGGGTGCCCTGCTGAAGGAAACCATGGCTAGGCTTGGCGGACGCGGCGGCGGCAGCAAAGACTTAGCCCAGGGCGGCGTCGCCAAGTCCGAAGGCCTCGCGGCCGCGCTAGCCGCCGCGGCGCAAACACTCGCGCCCTGACCTCGAAGCTCCAAAAACAAAAGCCTCCACCGGACCGAAATCCGATTGGAGGCCTATTTCAAGCTCCTCAGCCACCCGCTATCAGCCGCCGTTAAGCGACGCGACTCCGCCGCCCGCCCTTTTCCCACCAGACTCGTGGATCCTCCGGACGGTTCAGCATCTGCGACAATTCCTTCTTGATCTCAAGCAGCCGGTTGGCGCGCATTTCCACCGCTGATTGGTCGATCTGGCTATCCGCGCTCCGGTTGGCCGAGCGCGCGTTCATGTTCCGTAAGTCGGTGATTTCCTGACGAAGACTGGTAAGGTGTTCCAGGATATAAGGCATGTCTTGATCATACCCCAGATTCCCCCGCCCGCCGGTTTATTAATCGCCATTCTAATCAGGAGATTCCCCGCGTCCACGGCCAGCCAAGGCTGCTCTACGACGGCACCTGCCAGCCGGGCGAGCCTCACTTACTCCCAAGTGACCAGGCCTCCCAGAGCCGGTCAAAAGCTTCGCCCTCAAACACCACAGCCAGCCCGCTCCGGTTAAACAAGTCCCGTACGCGTTCCTTCGGATTCGCCATCTTCAGATGGCATTTCATCCTTTTCGCATGCAGATAGACGCTGACCAGCGCGCCCAACCCGGCGCTATCGACGTAGTCCACATTCGCCAGGTCGAGCACGATGCGCCCACCCTCCGCAGTCAGATCGCGCAAAGTCTTCTCCAGCGTAGAGGACGAAGCCGGGGTAATTCGACCCGTCGCCCGTACAACCGTTTCCGATCCTTTCTGTTCCGTTTCGAGCTTCAATTCGGGAGCGCGGCCAGCCACATTTGCAGCCATAGCAGACCTCCTAAACGTGCTCCGACTCCCAACAAAATGGATGTCGGTTCGCCCAGCCGGGCAAAGCTATACCAAACCGTCCCAAAAGTCGAGACGGCACCCATGCCTGCTAACAAACACACCCGCAGCACGTCTTTCCCACAGCCGTCTCACCATGAAAATCAGGAGCAACCCCCAAATGAAGCATGCCATCGCAGTCGCAGGTTCGGTTCTGGTTTTGATGTTTTCCCTGCAATGCCACGCCCAAAAGCAGCAGCAGCCCGCCACCCTGCGCAGCCTCCTGCTGCAGGAGTTGCACACTACTCATAACCAGGCAAACTGGTTTGTCCCCATCAGCGTCGCGGTCGACGGACTTACCGCCGAGCAAGCCAGCTGGCAGCCCCCCGCCGGAGGCCACTCCGCCGGCCAGCTCACCTATCATCTCCTGTTCTGGAACCGCCGCAACCTGGTCAAGCTCCAGGGCGGGACAAACGAAAAATTCGCCGGCGACAATGAGCAGACCTTCGTAAAGTTTGACAGCAAGCAATGGACCGACACCATCACCCAGCTCGACCAGGTAATGACCGACCTGGAGAAACTAGTCGAGACCGCCGATGATCAAAAGCTGGCCATGTTGGCGCCAACCATCGGCAACATCTGCACCCACAACGCCTACCACATCGGCCAAATCGTCTACGTCCGCAAGCTGCAAGGCTCGTGGAATCCCGACAAAGGCGTTAAGTAAGGCCCCCGTAAAGCAGCAGACCGATGAGAAGAAAAGCGCTGGGGATGAGCGATCCTCTTTATCGTCGTTCTTAACAAAGTTGTCATCCTGAACGAAGCGTTGTCATCCTGAACGAAGTGAAGGACCTCAGCGACCACGGACCTGTCGCTCCGACCCGGACACGGCGCTAACCCGACCCACAATCACAACTTAGCCCGCCACTTCCGCCCCATCATCACCCACCACGCCTCCCGCCACTTCTCAAACATAGCTCCCTTCTTGCTCCCATCCGGATAGAACCACAAATTCTTCCGCGGCATAAACGCCCGCACCGGCACCACATACCAGATGTCCCGCGACACGATGTAACCAATCAGCACGTCAATATCTTTGTCCGTAAGCCCCACAATCTTCCGTCCCACATACACCGACGCATGCACCGCGTATCCCCGGCATCCAAACCGCTCCTCCGTCGACCGCACCTGCACCCTCCACAGCTTCCGATTCGCATCGCAAACAAAGTCATATCGGTAGCTGTCTCCCCAGGGCTTCGAAACAATCATCCCCATCCCCATAGCCTTCCGCAAAAAATCCAGCTCCGAAAGCTCTCCCATCCGCTTAGGCGGAATCTTCCCCTGCGTCCTCAGCGACGTCGGGATCGTCGGCTCCTCTATAAGTGGCCTGTCATCAAGTGGCCTGTCATCCTGAAGCCCGCGCTTTCTGCGGGCTG
>DATHMS010000182.1:0-18988 GCA_035486795.1 Candidatus Sulfotelmatobacter sp.
CGCATTAACGTCGACAAATTGCGGATCTGCAAATTGCGATTTCTGATCATTGCCCGTAGCTGCAACATATTCCTCAAAGCTCGAATAATTTTTCGTGTCGAAGGACCATTTCACCGCTTTCGAACCCGAGGGAAAGTAATAAATGTTGTGATCCATCGTCACCGTGGGGGCACCGCCATCCATGCGGCCAGACTTGCTGGTCATGGCTAGTCCGTGGTCGCCAATGTAGACGATGTTGTTCTTGAAGATGTTGTTGCGCATGTAGAACTGCATCAAAAACTCGCCCTGTCCTGTCTTCCACGTGTCATTCTTGTAGAGCGTGTTGTTCACAATCACCACGTCTTCAGTGGTCCCACGCTTTTCGTCATAGCCTCCAATGGCGAATCCGGGAGCATGGCAGGAATAAATCAGATTGTTGCGCGCGATGATGTGGCTTGTGCTGCCGACGCGGTGTTCGCTGGCCAGCTCAATGCCGAAATCCGCATCGTGGATAACGTTGCGCTCAATCAGAATTCGAGTTCCACCATCCACGTAGATGCCGTCGGAATCAGGGGTTTCGCCGTACGCCGGATTGCCTCTCGCAGTGATGCTATAAACCAGGTTCTCACTCACTACGCCATCGCGCGCGCGGTCGACGGCCGGGTCAGGCGCCGTGTGTTCAAAGCCGATCACATCGATTCCAATATTGTTGTTGTCGTGCACGGTGTTCTTCGTAATGCGGAAGCCGGCCACATTGCCGTTCACCACCAAAGACTCGCTCGATCCCGTCTTGAGATGGTGCACGTCATTGCCATCAATCACCAGGTCGCTGATCGGAGTCTTAGCGTCGGTGCCGTAAACAGAAATCCCAAAACCGTTGGCCCCGCTGCCCGGCCGCAACCGCCGCGGCGAGTTCTGCTCAATGTGATGCACGTCGTTATGCAGGATTTCGATATGCGATCCGCCTCCGAATACGCGGATTCCCCCTGGCACGCTGCCAAAGTCGCTGGTCCGGTAGTTACGTATTTCAAGTTCCTCGATGCGCACAAAGCTCACGTTGGTCAGTCGCACCAGGTTGCTCTCGCCTATCGGAGGCGTGAGGCAACCGCCGTCGAGAATCGCGTGCTCGCCGGGCTGGCTGCGAAACGTGATGAACCCTTGCTGGGCGCTCCCTGAGATCGTCACCGCTAGCCGCTGGCAATAGCTGCCCGCCCGCAGATTAACCGTGTCCCCAGGCTTCGCAATGTCAGCCGCGTGTTGGATTGTGCGCAGCGGCTTCTCGATCGTGCCGGGATTGGAATCGTCGCCGTTGGGCGCAACGTAGAGAGATGTGTGAGCGTCAGCGGCAATGCAAGCCCCTGAGAGCAGTGAAAGAAAGAAACCATAGGCGAGTAATCTATTCGCAAAGCTCAAGTGATTCCTCCACGGTAGTGAGCCGGCAACGCGATGGTTTCCTATTGTGCCACCCTGGAGAGAATGCTGCATTGGGGATCCCACCTGTTGAAAAAGCAACAGATGGGCCGCTCGACGAACCAGGCTTAGAACTGAAAGCGTATCAAGAGAACGGGAATGTGATTTGTAGAACGGAATAAGGTCGTGGCGATTTCGAGCCCGCCGCGCAAGCGTTCAGAAGCTGAAACGGCCACCGATTGTCGGAGCACAGTTGTTGTTGTAGTTGTAGGGGACGCCGGGGCCATGAGGAATGGCGATGGCCAGACCGCCGCTCACCCAGGAATACGCAAGCCCGATAAAACCATCGAAGCGCTTGGTGAAGTGATGATCCACATAGAGTGATCCCTCGTTAAGGGTGCCCGCGCAGGAACTGCGGAAACCGGCTGAGGGCGAACAAGTCTGCGGAACACGGAAGTCGTTCTGCCGCTGTTGATACCAGGCGAGAGTGAAGTCGGTCTTGCTGCGATAGGTGTACTTCGCGCCTGTCCACCAGATATTCACCAGCTTTTCGGAATCAAGATTGTTATCTTCGACACCGCTCATGTTGTAGCCGCCCTGGTCCGAGGCGCCGACACCCAAAGGGTTGTGCGGGTTGTTCTGCCAGATATATTCATAGCCAACGAAAAACTTGAATGGGTCCCACGCATACTTGGCGGCGAACATAACTGCGTAGTTGTCGGTCACGATGCCATATACGGTGTTGTTCGTGTCGACCACATTGTTCCCGTTAATTGGGGTTGTATCGATGCTGTCTGTGGTCGACTGATATTGCCCCGCCCCGCTCAGACTCTGAGGCCCCAGCAAGGGGTTCAATACGCTGATTGCCTGGTTGTAATGTTGGGCGACGAGGTCGGCAGAAAACTTGCCGGAGGTTCCGCCAACGTCGAATCCGTAGGCATTGTTATGCGCCGATTCCGGAGCGCAGCTGGTGTCAGTCCAGGAGTTGCCTGCGGCTGCTGCAGGGTCGTAGCAGCCGCCCGAGCCGTCGGCGAATTTGTACATCGCCGCGAAATGGATGGGGCCATAGGTGATGCGATACTTTATGGCGTCGTCCCAACGACTGTTCTCGGTGTCGCCGCCGCCGGCCATCGTGCCGTTGTATCCGATGTAGGAAAAGGCATAGCTGCCGCCGGCCGGATCGTAAAGCAGCATCGCATCGGTGCCGAGAGAGCGCTGACGACCGAAGGTCAGCGTGCCGAAATGCGCGGACGATACACCGCCATAATATTCGTCATTGAAGGGTTGGCCCGCGCGCGCGCCGTCGATGGCTTCCGAATAGCTGGCCCTGGGAAGGCCGTTGTTGATAATGTCGGTTTGTGATGCGTTGGCCAACAGGCCGGACTGCGGATTGATGCCAGTGGAAGCGTTGAACACAACCGACCAGCCGGGACGAAACTCTGCCTTGCCCCTGATGCCCAGACCCGTCTGTTGCAGGTTGTTCGGCGCGACGAGGAATCGATGTTCGTAGCCGTTTCGGTTGACCAGAGATTCGCCTTCGTAGTTATAGCCGTTCTCCGGTAAGCCGTGGCTGACATAGCCGAAGCCGACGTCATAAGCACCGTAGAGCGTGATGCCGTGCCAGGTCAGCGCGCAATCGGTGGTAGCGAACTCGTGGCCGGTGGTGCAGGGGTCGCGGTCCTGTGCCGAGGATAACGTGGACGAAATAATGAGAACCAGGGCTGTAAACAGCAGAGCAATCTTACGCACAAGGACCTCCAACGTTAGGGGTTTAAGCGAAGAATTAAGAAATGTATATGAAATATCGTTTATGTGTCAAAGTTGATACAGATATATGCATCTACCTTCCGCTAGAACCAGGAGGCCGTAATGTTGACCGAATTCCGTGTTGACTGTAGGATTTCGTTCCGATGCCGAGGAACGGTCAATCCGGGCGCAAGAATGATGCGTTGGTAAAGGTCCGCGACGCAGCCCTGCAACTGGGCATCAGTTTCCCCACTATCAAGCAGTGGATTTACAAGAAGAAGATTCGCAGCGTCCAGACCGTGGGAGGACATCACCGCATTCCTCAACGAGAAATTGACCGCCTGCTGTTTCGAACGCGAGGCAGGACGGAGAAGGAACGCAGGCTTGTGATCCGCCGCGTCAGCGGACGCAATCAACTGGTGGGCCGCATTGGCGCCGTTCGCATCAGCGGACTCATGGCGGAGATTGAGATTTCAATTGGCGGCCAGCAAATTACCTCCGTCATCACCGCACGTTCGGCGCGCGAAATGCAGCTCAAGCCGGGGCAGACTGCGGCAGCCCTCATAAAAGCCACAGAAGTGATGATCCTGCGGGTTTGATATGAGAACTCGGCTATTCCTTCCCTCCGTGGTATTCGCTCTAACCTTGCAGCCTGCCCTGCTGCAGGGCCAGCAACTCATCGTCGAAAATGAAGCGGGAAAACAGACGCAGCTTACGCGGACCGACCTGGAAGCCCTGCCCCGCATCAAGGTTCCCACCGGCACGTCGGCAACATTCGAAGGTGTTGCCCTTGGGGCGCTGTTGGCAAAAGCGGGAGTAGAGTTTGGCGAAACGCTGCGAGGAAAGCGCCTGGCATCGTGTCTGCTGGTGGAAGCCGCGGATGGATATCGCGCCGTGATTGCCTTGCCCGAACTGGATCCAGCCTTCACCGATAAGCAGATTGTCTTGGCTTTCCTGAAAGATGGCAAGCCGCTCGATGACAAGGAAGGCCCGTACCGCATCGTGATTCCCGATGAAAAAAGGATGGCGCGCTGGGTGCGGCAGGTGAGGGTGCTGAAGATCGTGGACGTGCAGTAAAGCGGTGCCTCAGTTTGAAATCTCCCAACCTCTTTTCATGCGTGTAGCGCCCGTGATAACTTGCATGGCGTGAACGTGTGCTGGGTGCGTGGCCGTCCGTTAAGGAGTCGAGTATGAGAAAAGGTTGGAGGCTGGCATGGCTGGTTGTGGCGGCGGTTTTGCTGCCTGCGGGGGCGCAGGCGCAGTGGAAGACGCCGTGGACTTACGAAGGAGCGACTGGGGCAGAACATTGGAGTGCGCTCGATCCCGACTATGCCGCGTGCAACGCCGGGAAGGAACAGTCCCCGATCGATATTGGACGTACGGAGAAGGCTGACCTTCCTCCGCTGCGATTCGAATACAAAGCTGGGCCGCTCAAATATTTAATTAACAACGGGCACACCATACGGGTGAATTACCATGACGCCGTGGGGAACGGGAACTTTCTGATTGTCGGCGACACACGCTACCAGTTGACGCAGTTTCACTTTCACCGTCCCAGCGAAGAGTACATTCACGGCAAGCCTTACGACATGGTGGCGCACTTTATGCACCAATCTAGTGACGGGAAGGTTGCCGGGGTAGCAGTTCTTCTGAAGTTGGGCAAAGCGAATGCCACGGTTCAGCAGCTTTGGGAACACATGCCGATGACCGAGAGTAAAGAGGAGGAAGTTGCTGGAATCGAGGTTAACCCTGCCGGGCTGCTGCCCCACGACGTCAGTGCTTATTACATGTACATGGGATCGCTGACGGCTCCTCCCTGCACGGAGAACGTTACCTGGTTTGTGCTGAAGACACCTGTGGAGGTTTCGGCTGAGCAGATTCGCGCGTTTGCGAAGCTTTACCCTCACGATGTCCGGCCGCCGCAGCCGCTCAACGGACGCGTGGTGAAGGAGAGCAGATAGGCGCGGAGATTCTGGTCTTCGCCGTTTTTGCCGATGTCTTTGTCGTCCTTGTCTCGGAGGAGCGCCGCTAAACGCCTACGGTCTGAGCACTTGGCTTCCCCGCTAGCAACTGCCGCAGTACATATTGCAGAATTCCACCGTTGGCGTAGTAGAGGGCTTCCTGCGGGGTATCGATCCGCACCAGCGCGTCGAACTCGATTGTCTTGCCTTTACCCTGGGCGCGGACTTTCACCTGGCTTTCGGCGGAAAGGTTTTCCACTACGTCACGGATGCCCGTGATCTCGAAGACTTCCTCGCCAGTCAGCTTGAGTGACTCGGCGTTTTGTCCCGAGGGGAACTGCAGCGGCAAGACTCCCATGCCAACCAGATTCGAGCGGTGGATGCGCTCGTAGCTTTCGGCGATTACCGCTTCGACCCCTAGCAAGCGAGGACCTTTGGCGGCCCAGTCGCGGGAGGATCCAGAGCCGTATTCCTTGCCGGCCAGGATAATAAGCGGCGTGCCTTCCTCAATGTATTTCTGAGACGCGTCGAAGATCGACATCTCCTCGTTGTCGGGCAAGTGGCGGGTGAAGCCGCCTTCCACGTTGACCAGTTTGTTGCGGAGACGGACGTTGGCGAAAGTTCCGCGGACCATCACTTCGTGGTTGCCGCGGCGCGAGCCGTAGGAGTTGAAGTCGGCGGGTTTGACGCCGTGCTCCTGCAGATACTTTCCGGCGGGGCCGTCTTTCTTGATCGAGCCGGCGGGAGAGATGTGGTCGGTGGTGACGCTGTCACCCAGCACGGCAAGGACGCGTGCTTGCTTGATGTCTTCTACAGGCACCGGTTTTATCTTCATGCCTTCGAAGTAGGGAGCACGGCGGATGTAGGTAGAATCTTTTTCCCAGGCGTAGGTCTGGCCTTTGGGTACATTGAGGCCGCGCCAGCGCTCGTCTCCTTCGAAAACTTCGGCGTAGCTTTTCGAGAACATATCGGAGGTGACGGAGTGTTGGATGGCCTCTTCAACTTCGCGCTGGGTGGGCCAGAGGTCGGCCAGATAAACCGGCTTGCCGTCTTTGCCTTTGCCGATGGCATCTTTGCGGAGGTCGGTGTCGATGCGTCCGGCGAGGGCGAAGGCTACTACCAGCGGCGGCGACATTAAATAGTTGGCGCGGACTTCGGAGTTGATGCGGCCCTCAAAGTTGCGATTGCCGGAGAGGACGGATGCGACTACAAGGTCTTTTTCGTCGATCGCCTTCGAGACTTCTTCCGGCAGCGGCCCGGAGTTGCCGATGCAGGTGGTGCATCCGTAGCCCACGATGTGAAATTTCAGTTTTTCCAGATATGGGGTGAGGCCGGCGTTCTCCAAGTAATCGCGGACTACTTTTGAGCCTGGCGCTAGCGACGTCTTTACCCAGGGCGGGACTGACAAGCCTTTTTCTACTGCCTTCTTAGCCAGCAATCCTGCGCCGATCATTACTGAGGGGTTGGAGGTGTTGGTGCAGGAGGTGATCGCCGCAATTACTACGCTGCCGTGTTTCAGTGAATCCTTCACGCTGTGTGAGACGTGTTCGTGGACGTTGGGGTCTTCGACTCCGATGGCGGCGGGGCTGCCGCCTTCCTGTTCCCAGCGGGCCGAGTTGGTGGCTCCTGAACCATTGGTTTTCGCTCCGGCTTTCGGCTTGATTAGCGAAGGGAGAGCCTTGTTAAAGGAGTCGGCGGCTTCAGAGAGGATCACGCGGTCTTGCGGACGTTTCGGACCGGCGAGGCTTGGCTCTACCGTGGCTAGGTCGAGCGTCAGAAGTTCGGAGTATTCGGCTTCTGGAGTTTTGTCGTCGTGAAACAGTCCCTGCTCGCGGCTGTAGGCCTCGACCAGCGCGATCTGTTCTGCGGAGCGACCGGTGAGTTTCAAATACTTCAGGCTTTCTTTGTCGACAGGGAAGATGCCGCAGGTGGCGCCATATTCGGGCGACATGTTCGCGATGGTGGCGCGGTCGGCAAGCGGCAGATCGCGGAGTCCGGGCCCGAAGTACTCGACAAACTTTCCAACCACGCCGTGCTTGCGCAGGATTTCGGTGATGGTGAGAACGAGATCGGTAGCGGTCGCACCCTCGCGCAGACGCCCGGTCAGCTTCACGCCGACCACAAGCGGAATCAGCATGGAGACAGGCTGCCCCAGCATCGCGGCTTCAGCCTCGATGCCGCCGACGCCCCATCCGAGAACGCCCAGGCCGTTGACCATGGTGGTATGACTGTCGGTGCCTACTAGCGTGTCGGGGTAGGCTGTGCGCTTGCCGTTGGCTTCGTGGACGAAGACTACGCGGGCGAGGTATTCGAGATTTACCTGGTGAACGATTCCGGTGTCGGGGGGGACTATTGCGAGGTTGCGGAAGCCGGTTTGTCCCCAGCGGAGGAAGGAGTAGCGCTCTTTGTTGCGCTGGAACTCGAGCAGCGCGTTTACGTCGAAGGCGTTGGCGGTGCCGAATTCGTCTACCTGGACCGAGTGATCGATTACAAGTTCTACCGGTTGGAGAGGATTGATCAGAGCGGGATCGCCGCCTAGTTGTTGCATGGCATCGCGCATGGCGGCGAGGTCGACTACGCAGGGGACGCCAGTGAAATCCTGGAGAAGGACGCGGCTGGGAGTGAAGGCGATTTCTTTGTCGGGCTGAGAATTTTTATTCCAGGACGCCATGGAACGCACGTCTTCTTTTCTTACGTTGCGGCCGTCTTCGGTGCGCAGCAAATTTTCCAGCAGGATGCGGAGGCAGTAGGGGAGATGTTTGGTGGAGATGCCTTGCTGGTCGAGCGCATCGAGACGGTAAATTTCGTATTCCTTCTTGCCTACTTTTAGAGTGGAGCGGGTGTTGAAACTATTCAATGACATGATTGGCTTCCTGGAACCTTTAAGTTTAGTCGTTTTGGGGCGGATTGCGTAGAGGCGCGGGACGTGGGGATTATTTTTGGGAGAGGAGGTAGAGGTCGTCGTGGCCGCCGGGGCGGGCGTAGACCACGGAGGTGAGGTCGCGGGAGACCATGAAGGCGTTGCCGTTGTAGTCTTCGCGCAGAACGAAGGGGAGTTTCAGGGCGGGGACGGGGGGACCGATGGGAGTGCCACTGCGCCAAGGCTGGCGGAAGATAGTGGTTTCGCCGTGGGAGGCGAGGGAGTAGAGATAGGATTTGCCGTCGCCGGAATACATGGCGAGGTAGGTGGCGATGCCGGACTTCAGCGTGGTGCATTTCTTGGTGGCGAAGGAGTATTGGAACAGGCCGGAGTTTTCTCCCCAGATGGAAGAGCCGATGATGAATTGGTGGTCGGGGGAGAGATCGACGGCCATGCCGCAATCATCGAAGAGGTGAACGGGCGGCGCATCGTTGAGGAAAATTCTCCAGCTTTGTGTGGTGCGATTGTTCTTGGCGAGTCCGCCCAAAATAATAGATTGATCTCCTGGTTCCCAAACCGAGAAGCCGACGAAACTGCCGTCCCAAGGTAATTGACGAAGGTTCTTGCCATCGGCGTCTATGACAAAGAGTGCCCTGTCGTTCCCGCTCTCGCCAGTCCCATTCTTGTCAGTCCCATTTTTGTCGGAGAAAAGGAACTTGGTTGCGTCGTTGGACCAGGTCAAAGTTTCCAGGGCGCCCTCGGAGGAAATCAGCTTCAAGCGATGGTTGCCGGTGAGATCGGAGACCCACATTTCCGCCTTCCCGGCTTCCGGGATGGTGACGTAGACGAGGCGGCGGCCATCGGCGGATAGAACGGGTTGAGACGCATCCTCGTTGACGATGTCGGAGAACTGTTTGGTGGGGACGCGGTAGAGAGTGAGGGTTCCGGCGCTTCTGCCGTTGATAAAGTAGATGCCCTTACCGTTGGGATCGGACATGGGGGCATGATCGGGCCCGGGGCCGAAAGTGATCTGCTTGAGGGACTGATCGGCAAGGGCAAGTTCCCAAAGGTTGGAGATGCCTTTGATCTTGCGGCTGACGTAGAGGCTTTTGCCGGGAGTGGCCCAGGATGTGAAGGCAGAGGCGGAGACGAGTTCGGCCAAGTTCGCCAGCTGGTGGGTGGAGAGATCCAAGCGGCGGAAAGCGACCGCGCCGGAGTCCGCGATTGTGGTAATGAGGAGATTTTTCCCGTCGGGGTAGGCCTTGAGGTCGACGGCGAACAAGGGTCCGGTCGAGGGCAAGGTATAAAGAAGTTCTTCACCGGAGCCTGACTTCGGGGTGCGAACGACGCGACCATCCGTCTTCTGAAGGAATAGCGACTGGCCATCGGCGGAGGGGACGACGGCTCTGCCGGTGGCCAAGTGCTTGGGAGAGCCTCCGAGAGTGGGGATGGTCCAGATATCGGGATCGCCGAGAGTTTGTCCGAAATAGATTTCCGTGCCATCGGAGGAAAAATTCAGGATGGTTTTGTTGCCTTCATCTTTGGTGAGCTGCAGCGGGTCGCCGCCGGAAGTGAGCATGACGAAGACCTGATCGTAGCCATCGACTGGAGAAGTGAAGGCGATGGTGCGGCCGTCGGGGGAGAGACTGGGGTAGTCCATGGACTTGTTCCACTGGCTGATTTTTGTGACGGTGGCGGGACCTTCGGAAGGCTGGCGATTCAGAGCAAAGTGGTAAACGCCATAGCCGGCGGCGAGAACGAGAAGAAGGAGCAACACGCCAAGGGAAAGAACTTTGCCTTTGTTGCGGGAGGCGGCTGCGGCGATGATCGAACTGTTGGAAGGATGGGCGGCGGACGCTCCGGAAGATGGAGTGGCTGGTGATGCTGTGGGGATTGTTTCTAGCGGCGCGGAAAATCCCGAGTGCGCAGAAGAAGAAAATGCGGCAGGGACTGAGCCGCTGGAGACACGTCCTGAGCCGGTATCGCGGCGCAAGCGCTTGAGGTCGGCGCGAAGTTCGGCGGCGTTCTGGTAGCGGAGGTCGCGATCCTTTTCGAGGGCTTTGCCGATGATGCGTTCGAGTTCAGGGGGAACGTCGGGATTCGGACGGGAGGGTGGAAGTGGAGAACGATTGAGAATGGCTTCGAAGATTACGCCTGAGGTTTCACCGCGGAAAGGGAGCGATCCGGTGGCCATTTCGTAGAGAACGGCGCCGAATGAGAAGAGGTCAGAGCGGGCGTCCAGTTCCTTGCCGCGAACTTGTTCGGGGGACATGTAGGCCATGGTGCCGAGCGCGGAGCCGGGGCTGGTGAGATGCTCGGAGTCGACACCGACGGTGGCGACAGTGGCGGCGGGTTCGGCTTGCGGGCGAGGGGTGGTGACCTTGGCGAGGCCGAAATCGAGAATCTTGGCGTGGCCTCGTTTGGTGACGAAGATGTTGGCGGGTTTGATGTCGCGATGGACGATGCCTTCGGCATGGGCGGCCTCGAGGGCATCAGAGATTTCGATGGCGATGTCGAGGAGGTGGTCGAGTTCCATGGGGCGGCCGGCGATCAGATATTTGAGAGTTCGGCCCTCGAGACACTCCATGGCGATGAAGGTGCGGCCGTTTTCTTCGCCGATATCGTGAATGGTGCAGATGTTGGGATGGTTGAGAGCGGAAGCGGCTTTGGCCTCGCGGCGGAAGCGGGTTAAGGATTGGGGATCCTGGGCCAGGTCGTCGGGGAGAAATTTCAGGGCTATGAAGCGGTCGAGGCGGGTGTCCTGAGCCTTGTAGACGATTCCCATGCCGCCGCCGCCCAGCTTTTCGATCACGCGGTAATGAGAGATGGTCTGTCCGACGAGTGAGGACGAGTCGCTCATTTCACTTGGCACGCAGGGAGTGCGTCCACTGAATGCACATCTTAAGGTTGGGGGCGGAGACAAGTCAACGAGGTCGCGCGGCGATTCCTTTCTCCTGCGCCTTTATGGCCAAGAGCAGAGTTGGAGGGCTTGAGGGCTGGGGAGTGCGTGGCGCGAGTCGAACGGAAGGCTCGGGACTAGGGCGCAGTCTTAATAGCGGTGTAAGCGAGTCAGGCGTGGCGCTTTACAAGAAATACATAGGTCCTTCGTTGGGAGTCGCCCGCTTGCGCGTGCGACTCCGCTTCCTCAGGATGACAAGGGGCCGGTGAAGGACAAATCGTGGTCGTCTTTGCGCGCGGGGAGTCTGACGTGACGGTTTACAGAAAATTACACAGGTGCGTTCGCGATGGAGAGTAGCATTGTGGCGATATGAAACCTAAGTCGCGGCTTGGTCATCTATCTAAGTAAAGAAAAGATTCAGGCGATGAAGTGCAGGGGAGGTTCAAGAATATGAACATTTTCGGAAAGATCGGAAATTTTTCAGAGCATCGATTGGGCCGACGGAGTCTGGGTTGCCTGTTGTCGGTGGTTCTGGTGTTCGCGACCTTGCCTCCGAATGTGTGGGCTCAAGGTCAAGCTGTTCAGGATCAATCTGCTCCAGCGCAGGGTTCGGCTGACCAGGCTGCGGCGGCCCCGGCAGATGGCGCACCCGCTCCGGCGCCGTACACACAGCAGACTCCGGAGCAGTTGCAGCAGCTGGTCGCGCCGATTGCGTTGTATCCGGATTCTTTGGTGGCGCAGATCCTGGCAGGGTCGACGTTTCCTGAGCAAGTGGTCGAGGCCGACCGATGGCTGCAGGCGCATCCTGATTTGAAGGGGACCGATTTAGGCAATGCGGTTGACCAACAACAGTGGGACCCGAGCGTGAAGGCGCTGACCGCGTTTCCCTCGGTGCTGGGAAACATGGACAAGAACCTTTCATGGACGTCATCGCTGGGGGACGCTTACTACAACCAGCAAAAAGAAGTGATGGATGCGGTGCAAGTGATGCGGCGGAAAGCGCAGGACGCCGGTAATCTTAAAACCACACCGCAGCAGACGGTTACGGAGAAGGATTCGGATATTGAGATTGAGCCGGCTGATCCTGACGTGGTGTACGTGCCTGCGTATGATCCTTGGCTGGTTTACGGATATCCGGTGGTGGCCTGGCCGGGATGGTATCCGTATCCGGGAATCTGGTTTGGCGGACCTTATCTCTCATTCGGAGTCGGCTTTGGAATCGGGTGGTGGGGCGGGTTTGGATGGGGATGGGGTAATTGGGGATTCGACTGGCATCACCACTACGCGAGATTTAACGGCGGGAGGTACTACTCCGGAAGCAGAACGTTTTATAACCGGGGCGCCTATGCTCGCGGCGGATTTGCTCGTGGCGGTGGTTTCGACCGGGCCGGTGGAGGGGCCAGACCTTTTGATGGAAACCGGCAGGCGGCTCGAGGATATGCTGCGCCGCGCGGCCAGAGCGGGGTGCGCTCGGGTGCTTTCAGCGGCTACGATCACGGCGGACAGACCAGGGGTTTCTCATCGCGTGGAAGCGCCAGCTTCGGTGGAGGGTTTCACGGCGGTGGAGGATTCCACGGAGGCGGCGGCGGGCGTCGGTAATCGAAATTACTTAGCGTTCCTGGTATTTGCAGGATTTTTGAAATGGAGAGATGCCTTATGCAGCGAGCGAAGCTGAAGTTCGACAGATTTCATTGGGCGAATCTTGCCGGAGTGGCGGTCCTGGTTTTGATGGGGTGCTTTGCCAGCCCCTCAGTAGCGCAACAACCGGGGCAGAAGACTTTTAAATCGCCGGAAGAGGCAAGCGATGCACTGTTCAAGGCAGCGCAGAGCAACGACGAGAAGGCGATGCTCGATGTGCTGGGAGCGGATGGGAAACAAGTGGTCTCGTCGGGGAATGAGGCTGAGGATGCGGAGAGTCGCGCGAATTTCGCGACGAAATATGAGGAAATGCACCGTCTGGCGAAAGAAGCGGACGGAAGCACCGTCCTGTATATCGGCGCTAAGAATTGGCCTACGCCCATACCGCTGGTGAACAAAGGTGGTTCGTGGTATTTCGATACGGAGGCGGGCAAGAAAGAAATCTTGTACCGGCGAGTTGGGCGGAATGAGATGTCGACCATTCGGGTTTGCCAGGAATTGGTGGCAGCGGAAAAGGAATACTCCGCGCAGCACGCCGAGTACGCGCAGAAAATCTTCAGCGATGAAGGGCAGCGCAATGGTCTCTATTGGAAAGCTGAGGCCGGCGAACCCCTGAGCCCGGTTGGACCTCTCGTGGCGGCGGCGGTTTCGGAGAGCTATGGGACGAGCCGGGACAGCGCTCCTACGCCTTATCGTGGCTACTATTATCACGTTCTGGTGGGTCAGGGGAAAAATAGCCCCGGCGGAGCGAAGAGTTACAGCGTAAACGGGAAGATGACCGGCGGGTTTGCGTTTGTGGCGTATCCGGCGGAATACCGGTCTTCGGGCGTGATGACGTTCATCGTCGGCGAGGACGGAGTGGTGTATCAGAAGGATCTCGGTAAGAAGACCGAGAGTATCGCCAAAGCGATGAAGGAATACAATCCGAATTCCAGTTGGCAAAAGGCTGAGGAGCAGCAGGAACAGGCGGCGAGCGAGCAGAAGACGAAGTAGCAACTAATTTGTTGCTGCAGCCGTTCACCGGTTGGCGCGGATTCTCTTGCGGCGGCGTAGATACCAGCGCAGCAGCATTCCGCACGCTACGAGGACGAGGATTAAGACGGACGCCAAGGCGAGCAGAATCCGCGATTGACTGTAGAGCACGTAAACGCCGTTCTGGCCATAAAAACCGTTGAAGTTGCTTATGATGGCGGGCAGTGCTTGAAGGTCCTCTTTGGTCAACTGCAGAGCGTGCTCGTGGACATGGTAGTGAGATCCGACATATTGCATCTTGCCGTCGGTGTCGAGCTCGATATGTCCGCCGAGGACATAGCTAACGGGACGATTCTTGACGAAATCTGCAACCCGCTGGGCGCTTGCCAGATCTGCGCGGGCGTCGTCGATGATCAGGCGTCCCGGTAACAAAAAATCACCCGAGAAGAGTAGTCCGGTCTGGCGATCGTAATACGACACGTGGGACGGGTAATGTCCGGGAGTTGGAATGACGTCGATTGTCCGACCACCGAGATCCGCCTGAGCGATGCCGTTCGGCCAATCCTGAAAACCGAAGTATTTCGTGACATGAGTGAGATCAGCGGGAACAACCTCGACATTCGATAGATTTCCGAACTGCGAGTCGCCGAGACGATGATCGAGGTGGCCATGGGTGTGAACGACGATGAGAGGTATTTTTGCCTGGCCTTGTGCAGGGAGCAGGGCCATCACGGTCTGGGCCAGCGGCATCTGCTTGGGGTCGGCGACGTCGCCGGTATCAATGAGCAGCGCTTTGGTCGATCCGACCAGCAGATACATGAACGGGGCTTCGGCCGTGGCGCATGGGTTCTCGCGCAGAATGAAGGTTTGGGAGTTGTAGGGATGTACCTGAATGGGAGGTTGGGAGTTGGTGGCGCAATCGGGCGCGCCCTCGTTCCAGTGAACATCCATTGATCCGGGCACGAGCTGCGAGCGGGCGGGCAAAGACGTGAGCAGCAGCCCGGCAGCGAGCAGGGTGGAGAACATATTCCGCATGGTGAGTGAGCGCAGGCCAACGGTGACACGGGGATTGCAGTGATCTTTCATGAGTGTGGGTTAGCCTCCTTACCAACGGGCAGAAATGGAGTCAAGAATTTCGCTTCAATTGGAACGCGAGCAACACTCTAGCATTAAGATCATGATTAAGACGCGCACGTTTAGTGTGCGGCAATCCACACCTGGTAGGCCACTACTGCCATCATGAACAGAAGGTAGAGGCGCAAGGCCCAGAGGATGAGTAGTTCGGGACCTTTGAGGTGACGGCGGGGGATAGGGTGCTTCCTGGCTTTGACCAGCTGGTCGTGTTCGAGCGAGGAGAGCACCCAGGTTTGATCGGAGAGTGAGACTTGCCGTTCCTTATTTTTCTTCATAAGTGGTTCTCTTCTCGATCTACCGCCCCAAAGGGGCTAAAGCCCACTTCGATTCTGGACGCCTGAAGCGGGGCTGAAGCGCCGCTCTTCCACGTCACCGCATGCGATTGCGATGGCTGCGCGCATTCCTACCATCCTACGTTCCTCCCAAAGCGGCGAAGATGTTGGGGGCGATTATGCTAATGCCGAAGAGTATGCCGGCGGCGGTGAGGATGAAAACCACTGCTGCAGCCAGCATGTTCGCCCACAGTGGGCTGACCAAGTCGCCCATAATTTCTTTGTCGTTTACCAACATGAATAGGAATACGAGAGCCGGGGGCATGGCGAGAACAGCGACTACGTTTACTACGAGGACGACGTAGACCAGCGGCAGGCCTGGGATTAGAACGATGGCGGCGGCGACCACGGCGCACAGACTGAGTACGGCGTAGAACGATTTGCCTTCTCCCATAGGGAGGTTGAGGCTGTGGGGCTTGTGGGTTACTTCGCCGAAGGCGTAGGCCGACGAAGCTGAAATGGTGATGGCGGCTACGATGCCGGCCTCGACCATGCCGAGGGCGAAGAGCGATGCTCCGAAACGACCGATGATGGGCTGGAGAGCCTGGGCGAATTCGGCGGCCTGGAAATTTTCCGCGGTCATGTGATGGGCGAGGAGCGGGGCAGTCGCCAGAATCGTGGCGATGGCGGCGGCGGTTGCCAGGGTTGCGCCTAAGACGGTGTCGATGCGGCCGAAGCGGATGTCTTTCGTGGTCATTCCCTTGTCGACAGTCGCGCTCTGCTGGAAGAAAAGCATCCACGGAGTGACGGTGGCTCCGATATCGGCGAGCATAAGGAGCACAGTGTCTTTGTTGAAGCCGGGAAGCGGTTGCCAGGTGAGGAACGCATGGCCGACCGAGTGCCAACTCGGGTGAGTCATCAGAGCGACTGGAATGAAGATCAGATTGAATGCCGCAGCGGCCAGGGTGATGCGTTCCCAGGTCCAATAGCGGTGACTCATGAGCGCTCCGTAGAGGACTACGAGCGCCACTAGGACCGCGATCCAGGGAGGGACGCCGAAGAAGCCGAGGCCGGCGCGGATGGCGATGAATTCGGTGATTAGAGTGAGAAAGTTGCCGATGCCGAGGTCGATCATGGAGAACCATCCCCAGAAAGGGCCGAAGCGCTCGAAGATGAGTTCGGCGTGTCCGCGATGGGTGGCGGCGCCGAGGCGGACGGTCATTTCCTGGACGATGATCGCCATGCAAAATGTCAGGGCAACGAAGGGGATGAAGAAGCCTACGCCGAACTTGGCGCCGGTAGCGGCGTAGGAGAGCATGCTGGGGCCGTCGTTCTCTCCCAGCATGACGAGAACGCCTGGGCCGACCAGCAGCCACAGCAGGCGCGCCCGGGAGGAGAAGCCGCGCTGGGCACGGGCGGTGGAGACGCGGACGCGATCGTGAGCGCGGTCAACGTCTTCGTGGGTGATTATTACTTCTTCTTCGGCTTGGGTGACGAAAGGCCTCATCGGCTGGGCGGTGGTGTTTGCAATCTCTACTTGAGCGTCCGGCGAGATTTATCCGGCAGAGATTAGCGCAAGTATACACTATTAGATAAACTATGGTTAACCAAAGTTTGCCGGGTGGGAGCGGTTATGGAAATGCCTTACCTGGCATGAGTAACTCAAAGATGCGAGGGATCCTTCGACTGCGGCTGTGCTTCACGAAGTGAAGCACAACCTTCGCTCAGGATGACAATCCCGTTAAGCGCCCGTTAGCGGGCTGGGTGGTGGTTGGCGGGGGAAACCCAGACGCGCTCAGCCGCCGTGCGGCCCAGGGAGACGTGACCGGCGACTGTGGACAGGGCGAGGGTCTGGTCGTAATTGCGCTCGAGAAGGCGGAGCTTGGCTCCGGGGCGGATGCCACGGGCTTCGAGGAACTCGAGCAAGCGGCGGTCACGTTCGTAAATTCCGCTGACGGCGTAGGAGGCTCCGGGGGCGGCGTCAGCGAGAAGAAGAAGCCCGCGATGGCGGCGGCTGGCCGGGCTTTCCATCTCGCTGAGGTTGCCGTGGGGACAGGCACCGGACTTGCCCAATTTAGCGAGGAGCTTGGCTTCGAAGTCGGGTGAGACGGCGTGTTCGAGGCGCTCGGCTTCGTCGTGGACTTTCCACCACTCCATGCCGAAGAGTTCGGACAGCATGCGCTCGATTAGGTGATGGCGGAGAGTGAGTTTTCGGGCAATCTTGCGGCCAGCGGCGGTTAAGCGGACGTGGCCGTCGGTCTGGACGCGGACGAGGCCGTCTTTTTTCAAGCGGCGCAGGGCCATGGTTACGGCAGGGGCTGAGACTTTCAACCAGTCGGCTAGACGGGCAGAGATTACGGATTCGCCTTCGCTCTCAGCTTCGAGGATGGCTTTTAGATAGTCTTCTTTCGAGACGGTGATCATCTGGAAGGATTATACGATGGTTATTAAGCATGGTTAATTTGACGGGAGAGAATAAACCTTTACCACAGAGGGCACAGAGGATCACAGGGTAGTGCTGGGCGCAGTTTGACAGCGTTCCTTCTCTGCACCTAACCTTGATTCTCTCTAGTTATGAAGGTTCTGGTTCTCGGTAACGGGGGACGCGAGCATGCTTTGGTATGGAAGCTGCGGCAGTCTGCTCGCGTCTCGAAGCTTTATTGTGCGCCGGGCAATGGAGGCATTGCAGACGAGGCGGAATGCCTGGCGGTTGACTTGAAGAACCTGGACTCAATGGTCGCTCTGGGTGAGGAGGTGCGCCCGGACCTTACTGTGGTGGGTCCTGAATTGCCGTTGACATTGGGGATCGTGGATGAGTTTACGCGGCGGGGATGGCCGGCGTTTGGGCCGACCAAAGCGGCGGCGCAACTGGAGGCAAGCAAGAGCTTCGCGAAAGAATTCCTGCAGCGGCATCGTATTCCCACGGCTCCGTATGCGATCTGCGATTCGGTGGAGGAAGTGCGCGAGGCGTTGACACACTTTCACTTGCCGGTGGTGGTGAAAGCTGATGGATTGGCAGCGGGCAAGGGCGTGGTGATCGCGACGAGCAAGGAAGAGGCTGCCGGCGTGGCCGCCGAGATGTTCAGCGGAAAGATGGTGGGAGCGGCTGGGTCGCGGGTGGTGCTGGAAGAGTGCTTGAAGGGTGACGAACTTTCGTTTCTGGTGCTGAGCGATGGGGAGCGGGTTGCGCCGCTGGTGGCGGCGCAGGATCACAAACGCGTGGGCGATAGAGACACGGGGCCTAATACTGGCGGGATGGGCGCCTACTCTACGCAAAGCATTATCGACGACAAGATGCGGGACTGGCTGGTGCATCACATTGCGCGTCCTGTGGTGGAGGGGATGAAGGCGGAGGGTGCGGAGTTCAGGGGCGTGCTGTATTGCGGGCTAATGATGACGGCTCGCGGTCCGATGGTGCTGGAGTTTAATTGCCGGTTTGGCGATCCGGAGACGCAGCCGATTCTGATGCGGCTGGAGAGCGATCTGGTGGACGCGATGGAAGCGTCGATTGCCGGGCGGGTCAGCGCGGGCGATTTTAAATGGTCGGCGGATGCGTCGGTGTGCGTGGTGATGGCTTCGGGAGGATATCCGGGAACGTTTGAAGTGGGGAAGAAGATTACCGGGCTTGATGAGGCCGCCGCGGTTGAGGGAGTTAAAGTTTTTCACGCTGGAACTTCTAAGCGCGATGGAGCGTTTTACACGGCTGGCGGGCGGGTGCTGGGGGTTTCGGCGCGGGGTGCGGATTTGGAGACTGCCGTATCACGGGCTTATGAGGCTTGCGAGAAGATTCGGTTTGATGGGGCGCATTACCGGAAGGACATTGCGGTGCGGGCATTGAAGAAGTAGTTCAGACGCATGCAACGCCCGCAGCCGGTGATGGAAATTCCCAGTCGAGCCAAGAGTAGCGAGGAGTGAAAGGGATCCTTCGACTGCGGTTGCGCTTCGTTTCACGAAGCGCAACCTTCGCTCAGGATGACAAGATAAGGAGATAAATGAGTAAGACTCTGGTTTCTATTGTGATGGGGAGCGATTCTGACCTTGAGATTATGCGCGAGGCTGGGAAAGCTCTGGAGGAGTTTGGGATCGGTTATGAGATTGATGTTACTTCGGCGCACCG
>DATHMS010000183.1:0-38788 GCA_035486795.1 Candidatus Sulfotelmatobacter sp.
CCCACTTCGGTTCGCCACGGCTCAACTTGTGGACTTGCGTTCCTCGCGCGTCATTGAAACGCAGCGCACAAGCGCCGACGGCTCTTACGGGTTTTCTACAGTTAAGCCCGGCCTCTACGTTGTTCGAATTATTCCGCCCCACAAGGACAAAAAGACGGAAGCTGCGAGCGGCGACCTTGCGGTCGAATTGGATCCTGTTGCCCAGGAACCCACAATCCCGGAGATGAGGGTCCCGCAGTCAGATTGCGCGGGCGTTCAGCTAGAGAAGGTCGCGGAATATCGATGAGAGGCTCCGTGCTGTCTCGCTCTTCCGCCCGCGCCCAGCAGCGTGACACCACTGCATTCCCCCAACCGTACAGCCTCTTCCGTAATCTCGGAGGATTACTTACCTCTGTGCGATAGTGAGCATGGCCGAAGGGACAGCAACCAACCCGAAGCCCAAAATTCAGACCAACCGCAGGAGCGGCTCCGACAGTACGTGCCGCGCGGGATGAAGGAAGGTCGCATGCTCCAGTCCTCAGAGTACACGTACGGCGGGAAGTCCAACTCTCCAGCCTCCAACCCCAACACCTTTAATCCAACCAAGACCGTCAGCGCCCCCATCGAGCAGGCCACCATTGGCCGGACGCTCATCATCAAGGGCGAAATCAGCGGTGCAGAAGCGCTTTACATCGATGGCCGCATCGAAGGCAAGATTAGCATGCCCGACAACCGCGTCACCATCGGACGCAACGGCAGCGTGCAGGCCAACATCACCGCCCGCGAGGTTGTGGTCATGGGTAAGGTGAGCGGAAACATTGATTGCACCGACCGCGTGGATATCCGCAGCGAAGGCTCGGTCACGGGAGACGTTTCCACCGTACGGATCAGCGTGGAGGACGGCGCCGTGCTCAAGGGCGGCATCCAGGTGCGGAGCGCCGACCACAAGCAGAACCAGGCGCAGTCTCAGCCGAAATCGGCCGAAACGCCGAAGCACGGCGCAGCAGAAGCAGCGAAGGCTCTGGCCGCAACCGCCAGCGCGTAAGCACAGTTAAAGACCTCGCAAGAACAAGGGGCACGCAGCAGCGTGCCCCTGATCTTTTCCGCAGGCTTTTTCGGGCCCAACACCCTTACTTCGTCTGCTTGGGCTTCAAGTCCAGCGCCGCGGAATTCATGCAGTACCGCAACCCGGTGGGCTGTGGACCATCCTCAAACACGTGCCCAAGATGAGCCCCGCATTTCGCACAACGCGCCTCCGTGCGGACCATGCCGTAGGTGGAATCCTTGTGCTCCTCGACTTTGCTCTCCTCCGCGGGCTTGTAAAAACTCGGCCAGCCCGTGCCGGAATCGAATTTCGTCGAGGACTCAAACAACGGCTCTCCGCAGCAAACGCAGTGATACGTCCCGGCGTCCTTAGTCTTCCAGTACTTGCCGGTGAAGGCAGGCTCCGTCCCCGCTTCACGAGTCACGTGATACTGCTCAGGCGTAAGCTGCTGCTTCCACTCGGACTCGCTCTTTGCCGTTTTCTCTGTCATGAATGTAAGCCTCCAAAGTCAGTGAACCAGTGGTCGGTGATCAGTGGTCACTGGTCAGTAAAACGACGGGTCCACGAGGTTATGCTCTAGGTTTTACTGGCCACCGATCACTGGCCACTGTTCTTAGATGTTCTAGGACTGGAAAAGTGGCGAAAGCCAATTCACACTTTGCCCCACGTTGTCTATGACGTCCGTCACAAGGTCATTGTGACATCTAACCTTGTCCTCCACGGCACCGCGACCCCAAACTGAAGGGAACGTCTGCGAACTCCCCCCGCCCGGCGACCCCTCCAACAAGGCGCCGGGCGTTCTACCATCTACTCGGCCACTTGCTCCCCGATCTTGCGGTACTTGCCCCGGAAAAACAACAGCGGTTCGCCCTGGCGCACGACTACATCCTCGACTTCTGCGATAAAGATGGTGTGGTCGCCAGCCTCTTGCGCCGATTGCAGCCGGCATTCCAGGTAGGCCAGCGCCCCGTGCAGGATCGGAGTTCCCTGCGCCGTGCGTTCAAAACGTGCCACAGCTTCTTCGCCGTCTTCGTGAACGTGTACCGGCCGCGCGTAGTATTCGGAAATCACACGCTGGTTCTCGGCCAGAACGTTCACTCCAAAGCGCTTCTTGGCATGGAGATGGGCGTGCGTCCGTGCGCTCTGTTCCACGCACACCAGCACCAGAGGCGGATCGAGCGACACCGAGGCGAAGGCATTGGCGGTCATGCCATGGACCTCGCCCTCCAGATCAAGAGTGATGATGGTCACTCCCGTGGCAAAGCATCCCATCGCCTTTCGGAATTCCGTTGCACCGAGGCTCATAACGTACGCGGAGTTTTCCTGCCGCGACTGCCTACATTAGCATGCCAGTGACCCGCCTGGGTCAATGAGTAAACTTGCCTGTTCTCAAAGGTTATCAGCGGTTTACGCAGCGGCGAAGGCGCGAAACAAGTGAGAGGGAGCTTGAAGGGACCTAACACTTCCGAACTAGGCCGCGTGGGGGATTGTAAAGATCGCGCCACCAACTAGAGTCCCCGGAAGTGCGCTCGTAGTTGATTTCTCGTCCCCGGCCACTGGGCGCGACTTCAGGAGAAACCCGGATGAATAAACCTGGGTGTACACTGGCGGCCCTGCTGGCCGTTGCTTTCGTGCTCGGAATTGGCACCGCTACGGCTCAGGGTATCATCGGCGTGATTTCAAGTAACGTTCCCGATACCGGAAGCGCGACCTGTACACCTACCGGTACGGTTTTCGGGGAGTCCGCTCCCTGGGACCTGCATACTGGAATTCGAGGCCTGGCTCACTCACATTCAGGCGACCGGCGGGACACCAGCTTTCAGCATCACCGAGACTAGTTTGACGGATTCGTCCCTCAATACTTCAGCCGAGATCGAGGACCTTTTTCAGTCTTGCTTCTTCGTGTTGCAGTTTAATGGGGCGTGCTCTTGCAAGGACGCCTCGCAGTAAGCTGGGATCTATGCTGGCGGGTTTGCGTTGACTGGCCACCGACCACTGGCCGCTGACCACTGTTGTATGATTCGATGCATCCGCGCGTCGCGGAACCGAGCATGGTGACCCAAACCGCCATCGGAAAGACCGCCGCCAAGCACAGCGCATCATGCGCGGCAGATTTGGCCGATCTGCGGCCGGGGTCGCCCATCTCACGAGATCTGGCCCTGCGCCTGATCTGCTGCCCTGACGACGATCTCCCCGCCCTGCTGGCCGCCGCCCGCGCCGCCAGAGACAACTTCAAGCCCGGTGTTGTCACCTACTCACGCAAGGTCTTTATCCCGCTAACAAACCTCTGCCGCGACTACTGCGGCTATTGCACCTTCCGCCGCGATCCCGGAGATCCCGGCGCACACACGATGACTCCAGAAGAAGTTCTTGCCGTCGCCCGTGCCGGCGAAAATCTCGGCTGCACCGAAGCCCTCTTCAGTCTAGGCGACAAGCCAGAGCTTCTCTTCCCCGAGATGCGCGATACGCTGCATCAGTTAGGCTACAAATCCACCTTGCACTATCTCGAAGCCATGTGCGAACTCGTACTGCGCGAGACCAGTCTTCTGCCCCACCCGAACCCCGGCCTGCTCAGCGCCGAATGGATCGCCCGTCTGGCCGCGGTCTCCCCTAGCATGGGCTTGATGCTCGAAACCACCAACCACGCCCTGCTTGCCCCCGGTGCGGCCCACGACAACGCGCCAGACAAAGTCCCGGCCAAGCGCCTGCGCACCATCGAAGAGGCCGGAAAGCAGCAAGTTCCCTTCACCACCGGCCTGCTAATCGGCATCGGCGAAGGGCCGGAGGACCGCGTCGACACGCTGCTCGCCATCCGCGACTTGCACGACCGCTACGGCCACATCCAGGAAGTGATCGTCCAGAACTTCCGTGCCAAGCCGACGATTCCCATGGCTCACGTGCCCGAACCCAGCCAGGGGGAAATGCTGCGCGCCGTGGCAGTAACTCGCTTGTTAATGCCCAATGTCAATATTCAGGCGCCTCCCAACCTGAATGCACCGTATTATGAGGAGTTGCTGGACGCTGGCATCAACGATTGGGGAGGAATTTCTCCGCTGACACCTGACTACATCAATCCCGAGAAACCTTGGCCTCATCTAGAGCAACTCCGCCTGCGCGCCGCGAGCAAGGGATTCGAGTTGCGCCAGCGCTTGCCCGTCTATCCCGAGTTCCTGCCTGCACTCATCTCAAGACCTAGTTTGAGAAGTGACTTGAGAAATGGGTTGCTTTCGGAAAAACTTCAAGCCGCTCGCGACGGCGAAGGCCTCGCCAGAAAGAGGGCTGCATGATTTGCGTCCTTACCGGCGGCACGGGCGGCGCCAAGTTCGTGGATGGTCTGCGGCAAGTCATCCCGCCGGAAGAAATCACCCTGGTCGTCAATACCGGCGACGATCTGCTGTGGTGGGGGCTTTACGTTTCTCCTGACATAGATTCCATCACCTACGTTCTCTCCGGCCTCCTCAGCCGTGAGCGCGGTTGGGGCGTGAAGGGCGATACTTTCCTCTGTCTGCAAGCCATGGGACAACTGGGCGAGCCCACTTGGTTCCACACTGGCGACCGCGACTTGGCGGTACATCTGCTGCGCTCTCGTCTGCTGGCAGAGGGCAAAACGCTTTCCGAAGCCACTTCAACGATTTGCGACAAGCTCGGCGTGAAAGCGCGCATCCTTCCCATGAGCGACTCGCGCGTCGAGACCCGTGTGGATACGCCTTCGGGCGAGTTGAGTTTCGAAGAGTATTTCGTGCAGCGCTGGTATCAGGATCCCGTGAAGTCAGTGCGCTTCGCCGGGGCCTCCGACGCGGAACCTGCTCCGGGAGTGCTCGAAGCCATCGCCTCTGCCGACGCTGTGCTCGTCGCTCCCAGCAATCCCATCACCAGCATCGGCCCCATCCTTTCTGTGCCGGGAATTCGCGAGGCTCTGCGTAATACCCGGGGCAAAGTCGCCGCCGTGAGCCCGATCGTAGGGAACGCTCCCGTCGCTGGGCCTGCAGGCATTCTCATGACGGCGCAGGGACTGCCTTGCTCCATCGTGGGCGTGGCCAAGGCCTACGAAGATTTCCTCGATCTCCTCGTTTGCGACACCCGCGATGTCCGCGCGGCCGAAGCGCTTCGCAAAACTGGTTTGCGCGTACAGTGCACGCAGACCATCATGGGCTCCTCTGAAGACCGCGCCGACCTGGCTCGAGCTGTTCTCTCTTCGACCATAAGCGGACTGCTTTCTGACCAACCCGTTTCTGGCAAACCCGCGGCCCGCACCGCTTCCGACCTACCGTGATCCTCGTTCCAGTCAAGAATCTGTCGGCTGCCAAGCAGCGGCTCGCCGCCGTGCTCGATCAGCCCGCGCGCACGGAACTCGCGCGTACCATGCTGCATGACGTTGTGGCGACACTTGCCCGCTGGCCGCACCGCCCGGCCTGCGCCCTCGTCACCAGCGATCCGTTCGCGATCGACCTCGCGCAGCAGTACGATTTCGAGATCATTCCCGACCCCGCAAATCCCGGTGAAACCGGCGCCATTGAAATGGCCACGCGCCTCTGCGTGTCGCGCGGCATCGACAGCACGCTCGTCATTCCCGCGGATATTCCTCTGATAGAGGCTAGCGAGCTCGAACAGATTCTGGAGCGCGCTCCCGCGGAAGGCACGGTGCTCGCGCCCGCCGCCGACGGACGCGGAACCAACGCCGCTTTCCGCCGCCCTGCGAATCTTTTCCCTCTGCGCTTCGGGAACGACAGCTTCAAGCCGCATCTGGCGGCGGCCCAGGCCACGGGCAAGCCCTGTATTGTGTTAAAGCTGCCGGGAATCGCTATCGATGTCGACAATCCCGAAGACCTGCGGAAACTGCTCGCGCATCCCGGCGAAACCCGCACCCAGAGCCTGCTCCGGCGCTGGTCATTGGATAGCCGCCTTCCTGCGACGGGAACGGAGGGATCGTGAGCCCGTCCCGACGCCCCGTTGCGGAGTCAGCCACGAAGCGGCGAAGGAGTGCAGCCCATGGCGCAAGCCGTGGGTTAGAACTGGAACGACGGACAGCCCCGAAGGGAAGGAAGAAGTTGACATCCTTCCCTCTGCATATCGTGCCAATCCCTCTCGCGGATGAGATCACATCCGGTAATTCTCTGATTGAAAAACTACTGCTTGCCCTCCGCCACAACCGTTTCGCATTCACCGCCGGCGATATTCTCGTCGTCAAACACAAAATCGTTTCCAAATCAGAAGGCCGCATCGTAGACCTCACAAACATCAAACCTTCTGCCGGCTCCATCGCCTGGGCCAAAAAATGCAATCTAGATCCGCGCCTCATCGAGCTGGCCATCCGCGAGAGCCGCGCCGTCATCCGCCAGAAGAACGGCGTGCTCATCACCGAGACCCGTCACGGTTTCATCTGCGCCAACAGCGGCGTGGACGTTTCCAACGTCGACGGCGGCCGCCACGCCCTGCTGCTGCCCGCCGATCCCGACCGCTCGGCGCGCAAACTCTATCGCGAAATCAAGCAGCGCACCGGGCTCGCTATCCCCGTTCTGATCACCGACACGTTTGGCCGACCTTGGCGCGAAGGCCTCGTGGACTTTTGCATCGGCATCGCGGGGATGAAAGCGCTGCGCGACGACCGCGGCCGCCGCGATCCCCACGGCTACACGTTGCAAGCCAGCCTGGAAGCCGTCGCCGACGAACTGGCTTGCGCCGCCGGGCTGATCTGCGGCAAGCTCAACCGCACACCGGCCTGCATCATTCGCGGGTTTCCTTACCAGCCAGCTCGCGGCCGCGCGCTCGATCTGCTTCGCCCCAAAGCCAACAATCTTTTCCGCTAGACTTCCGCTACACTGTAGACACGTTGCTTGCAACGTCTTGCCGGCTCCCGCCGGAGACGTAGCAAGCTATCTCTACGGAGGCTCCTGTGGCCCGCAAACTTTCGATCTCGGAACTGGAAAGCTTCCCTTCCCTCGACTGGTTTGAGATCGCGCCACGAGTTACGCCTGCAGTTCGCTCCGCGCTCGAAAGAATCCTGGAAACGCAGGACGGTGCCTCCATTTCGCAGGAAGTCGCGTTCACACTGGCTCACGCAGAAGGCGACAACCTGCTCAGCATGCTCGCTGCCGCTAACCTGCTACGCGCCGAACTCGCCGGCAACCTCGTCACCTATGTTGTGAATCGCAATATCAACTTCACCAACATTTGCTTTGTGGGATGCAAGTTCTGCGCCTTCAGCCGTGGCCCCCGCGAATCCGACACATATTTCCTCGAGCCCGAAGAGGTCGCGCAAAAGGCCCTCGAGGCCTGGCAATTAGGAGCGACCGAAGTCTGCATCCAGGGCGGACTGCCGCACGGCCTGCCTCCGTTCTACTATCGCGACATTCTGCGCGCGGTGAAGAACGCTGTCCCCGCGATGCACATTCATGCCTTCTCGCCCATGGAGATTGTCTATGGCGTCGACCTCACCGGCATGCCGCTCGCCGACTATCTCTCGATGCTGCGCGACAACGGCCTCGGCACATTGCCCGGCACCGCCGCCGAGATTCTCGACGACGAGATCCGGCACATTCTTTCGGCCAACAAACTCTCCACCGCGCAGTGGATCGAAGTTATCCGCACTGCCCACCGCCGCGGCATTCGTTCCACTTCGACCATGATGTACGGTCACACGGAAACGCCGGAACACTGGGTCCGCCAAATGCTCTTACTGCGCGAAATCCAGGCGGAAACTGGAGGCTTCACCGAATTCGTCCCGCTCGGCTTTGTGCATCAGAACACGCTGTTGTTTCACCAACACCTGGCGCGCAGCGGGCCAACGCTGGCCGAGCACTTGAAGGTGCACGCACTGTCCCGCCTTCTGCTTGCCGGTTCGATCAACAACATTCAGGTCTCGTGGGTAAAGTTGAATCGCCGGCTCTCGCAACTCTGCCTGCACGCCGGTGCCAACGACTACGGCGGCACGCTGATGGAGGAAAACATTTCGCGCGAAGCCGGAGCCACCGCCGGCCAGTACACCAGCCCGGAGGATTTTCAGTCGTTGATTCTGGAAATGGGCCGCGTCCCCGCCGAACGCAATACCACCTACACGCGCATAAAGCTCAAGCTGCCCCCGGAAGACTTCACTACGGAAGAAATGTTGGAGTCGGAATTTGCATGAGCGACGCCTCGCGCCCCATCGCCATTCTGGGTGGAACAGGTGCAGCAGGCGTGGGTCTCGCTTTGCGCTGGGCACGCGCCGGAGAAACCATCCTCATCGGCTCGCGCGACGCGCAGCGCGCGCAGGACTCCGCCGACAAGATCAAGAAACGTACGGGAGACCAGGCCCGCGTTTCCGGCCTGGAAAACTCCGCCGCCTGCGCCGCCACTGATCTTCTCGTCCTCACTGTTCCTTTCGAAGGTCAGGCCGCGCTGCTCAAGCAACTCAAGCCTGCAATCCGCCCTAACAGCATTCTGATCGATGCCACGGTCGCGCTCGCCGCAGCAGTCGGAGGACGCGCCTCACGCACTCTCGGCGTCTGGCAAGGTTCGTCCGCGCAGCAAGCCGCCGAACTCGTCCCCAAGGGCGTGAGCGTCGCCGCGGCGTTTCACAATCTTTCTGCTGATCTTTTGAATGGAGACGAGCCTCTCGACTGCGACGTCATTGTCTGCAGCGACGATGCCAACGCCGCTCAATTCGCGCGCGCCCTCGCCGCGAAGATTCCCGGAGTTCGCGCTATCGACGGCGGCAAACTGGAAAACGCCCGCATCCTCGAACAGCTCACCGCCCTGCTCGTCGGCCTCAACATCCGCCACAAAGGCCACGGCGGCATCCGCATCACCGGATTGCCGCCGGAAGCTTACCGCTAGAATCTTCTGCGCTCAAACCCTAGAACCCGTACTTCAACGAAAACTGAATCAGCCGCGGGGTGCCGACCACCGTAGTGATGGGTGCGCCGCCATCCCCAACGACTCCGCCATCGCCGTTAAACGTCTCAGGATTGGCAAACGACGGATGGTTGAACAGGTTGAAGAAATCCGCCCGGAACCGCAGACTTTGCCGTTCGCCCAGTTTGAAGCTCTTATCCAGCGTAAAATCCACGTTCTTTTGCGGTGGACCAATAATGCAATTACGCGGCGTGTTGCCGTAGAGCGTAGCGTCGCTCGGCTCGCCATTGGAGAGCGTCGGCGCTAGCGGATCCGATGTATAGGCGTTAGGGTTCACCCAATTGCCGAGCCGCGACGTCACGCTCCCTGAGCTAGCTGCATTGGCGCAACTGAAGTTTGGGTTGAAAGTGGCTGTAGAGGCCGGGCTGGCCAGCGCAAAAGCGCTGCCACCGGCTGGATCGTAAATCGAGAAGGGCGCGCCCGATTGCAGGATCATCACTCCGCTGGCTTCCCACCCTCCCAGCGCTCCCTTGGTGAATCCGCTGGCGTTAGCAAAGAAGGGAAGTTGGTAGACGGCACTGGTTACGAAGCGCTGTCTCCGGTCGAAATCGGAGAGGCCGCGGGATGCCGCCGCATCCGTCTGGTTGTTGACCCGGGTCACGAATGCCACCGAAGCCGTAGAAACGTCGTCAATCGACTTGGACCAGGTATAGGCGCTTTGGAAATAGAGCCCCTTGCTGAAGCGATGCGCCAGCGTAGCCTGCAGCGCATTGTAATGGGAATCAGAGTTAGGCGCGAAGTCCTCGAAATCAGCAGGTGCCATCCCTTGAAACGGCGCACGCGCCGAGGCGTTCTCCGCCGTGGTATCTATGATGCGGCAGGAGGTCCCCACCGTATCGGCTGCGGGACAAGTGAACCCCGGAATGGAAGCGTTAATCGGAATAATAATCGGATTCTGCGCCGTAGCAATCCCTGCTTGATCGGGATCGTAGGTCGAGCGCAGACGGCTGCCCTTTGTGCCAACGTAGCCAAGTTCCAGGAACCAATCACGCCCAAGTTCGTGCTGAATCGTGAAGTTCCATTGCTGGGTGGTCCCTACTACCCAGTGCAGTGGGACAGCAAGCTGGATCAGACTGTTCACGTTTCCCGAGTAAATTGCAGTGCACTGATCCGCGTTGTCGGTGAGCGCGTTGAAGGTGGATGGACAAAAGGGTGGACCTCCTACGAGAAACCCGCTGAACAAAGCGGCCGTAGGCACGAAGGCCTGGCTAGGGGCTGCACCTAAAGGTGGAACACCCTGGAATGTCGCACTAGGCTGGAAGAGGTTTGCCAGACTGCCGGCTCCAGGCAAGAAATTCACGCCGAAGGGATAGCTCGGCGGTCCAATGGCCAGATTATCAACCGCGCCCAAATCCTCGCGCACGCTGTAGATGCCATACCCCCCGCGAATCGATGTGGTATGCCGTCCCGCGACGTCGTACGCGAAGCCGATGCGCGGCTCCCAGACCGTGGCGTATTCGTTGTCGAGCCCGGCCTGATTGAGTGTTCCGGTGATTCCCGTAAGACCGAATTTATTTACACACTTGGGATAGACGTAAGGCTGGCCCGTAATATTTGCCAGATCAGGATTGGTGTTGCCGGTGTGGCAAAGCGTGTCGTAAGGTGCACCCAGAAATTCGTTGCGGAAGCCGAGATTCAGAGTCAGCGTCTTGCTGGCCCGGTAGTCGTCCTGTGCAAACCAGGAGTAGCCAGGAACGCGATAGTCGTGGTTGCCCAAGCCTCCACCGCCCTCAGCGAAGAATGGGGAACCCGCAAGAAAGCTTTGAAAATCTGTGGCCAGCGTAGGCGGCGAAAAAAAGACCAGTCCATTGTCTGCAATCGGCAAGTTGCGCCGCATCGCAACGCGGTCGACTTCGCCGCCAAAACGCAGCTGGTGCGCCCCATGCGTCCAGCTCACGGTATCAAGAAACGTGTAGTTGTCAGAGAGCGCAGTTTGCTCCTGCGTGGGATACGCTCCAAACCCAAAAGTCCCGAACTGCAGGCGGTACATATTAGGATCGGCGTTTGCGGTCGGGAGGTTGATCCCCACCTCAGCACCGGTCACGGGCGCTTCGTTATTCAGTTTGTCGCTGATGATGTTGACCCCGGCGCGAAACTCGTTGATCAGCGCATTGCTGAAGACGTGAGTCTCAGTGATACTCCCAAAGCGGCTGTGCAGGGGGATTTCGAGGGGAAAGTTCAGATTGGTGGTACCCGGGAGCCCTCCGGTCTGAATTCCAAACGAATCGGCGCCGAAAGGCTCGAACGTATCGGAGTTCGACCAGAAGAAGCGCTCCGACAAACGGTCCTTGCCGCCACGAAAGTCTCGGTCCCACGTTTCCGTGAACTGGTTGTCGGTGAATTTGCCGGGATTTGTGACCACGAAAGGCACCGTCGTGAGGCATGGCGTCGAGGCTGGCACGTTGGTCGGTAGCGGATAAAGGTATCCGCCCGCTCCCGCGCCAAACTGATTGCTTTTAAAGTTCAGAATATTGAACGCCACGGGATCGACGCTCGGGACTCCGCAGTCCGTCGCCATCAGGCTGGCCGACTCGCGGTCTTGTATCGGAACGTAGTAAATGCTGGGACTGTTGATGAAGGTTCCCGCCGAGTCTCCGCTGCGCTGGCGCGTGCCCTGAAGATTGAAGTAGAAATAACCAAGCTTGGCTCCGCGACCGATTGGTCCGCCTACGTCACCGCCGAAAATATTCTGCTTGACCACTACCTTACCCAAAAAGTAGTCATCCGCGTCCAGCGCTGTGTTTCGGAAGTACTCCCACAGATCGCCGTGAAAGCTGGACGTGCCAGTCTTCAGCGTAGCGTTGATGTTGCCGCCACCGTTGCGCCCCTGCGTGGCGTCGTAGAGGCTGGTGCTGACCTTGAATTCCTCAATCGAATCCGGACTGGGCAGAGGGGTGAAAGTCAGTTCGCCAAAGGCGTAGTCGGCCACCGTGATGCCGTCAATCAGATAGTTGTTGTTGTCCTCTCTCCCACCATTTACGTGGATAAAGACGTTGCCGCGGCCCAACTGCGCCGCATTGTTCAAGTCAGAAGACGCGCCGGTGGAAAGCGTCAGCAACTGCTGAAAGTTCCGCGTCGCCAGAGGAAGGTCCGTAATCGTCTGCGCTCCCAACGATTGCCCCGTTGTCGCATCCGTGGTGTTCACCTGCTCCACCTGGGATTGCACTTCCACCACTTCTTTCACCGTGCTCACTTTCATCACCGCGGTCATGCGCGTGGTTTCCGTGATACGCACCACGACACCGGGGAACTTGGTGTCGGGAAAACCCGCCGCGTTCACTTCCACCGTGTACGTCCCGACCGGCAGCAATGTCGCCGTGAACAACCCGGATGCGTCGCTTGTCACCTGCCGCAAAACCTCACCTGTGGCTTCGCTCTTGACGCTCACCCTGGCGTTAGCGATTACGGCTCCTGTTGGGTCTTGAACCACGCCACCGACGGCGCCGGTGGCGCCGCCTTGCGCGAACACCATCCCACTGAAGACCGCCAGGAAAAGACTCGATGCCATCATCTTCCAAAGTGAATTCATCTTGTCCTCCAATTGGACGACTTCGGTTGCTCGCCCACCCACTCAAACGGTGCGGATTTGCGGGCGCGACCAGTAGCACGATGCGGTAACTGCCGATATATCACGATCCTTCACCCGTGTTCAAGAACTATGCGTGCGCGCCAGTCGTGCAGTTTGATTGTCATCCTGAACAAACGTTCTTTGCACAGTGAAGGATCCGGGCGAGCCGCGCGAAGCGTCGCGTTCTTTGCGACGCAATAATCGCGCGTTTGGCTCGCTTCCTCATCACACGGCACTACTACGGCGCATCGGACGCACGCCGTGGATCTAATAGAAAGGAATTATTAATTAATCAGGGATCGGACTGCGGTCAGCATCACAACTACAGAGATATTGAAAATCTCTCATGCAACGTGCGTGCCAATGCAGGCACCCGTGCACAATTTCAGAACTAGTCTTCCACCGCCTGCGCCGCCATCTCCGATGGTTCGCCGCCAGCGACCTCCTGAGCCACAATCAATCGCCGCGCTTCCACTCGAATTTTCGGCAAATGCAGCGCGAACCAGCACGCGCCTGCTAACGACGCCAACCCGCCAATTGCCACGGTGTGGGGCGCGCCTAAACGCTCGGCCAGTGCTCCCCCAAACAGCGCTCCAATCGGAGCCATCCCCATAAACATCATCGAATACACCGCCATCACCCGCCCCCGCAGAGCATCCGGCACCATCACCTGGATCAGCGTGTTCGAGCACGCCATCTGCAGCATCATGCAATAGCCCACCGGTAGCAACAGAATCACCGAAACCCAGAACGTGCGTGACATGGCAAAAATCATCAGACTGGTTCCAAAACCGGCGCAGCACCAAGCCACCCAGCGTCCCAAACCCTTCACACCCTCTCGAAAAGCCAGCGTTAGCGCGCCCAGCAGCGCTCCCACGCCGGTCGCACCCATCAGGATGCCCAACCCCCGCGCCCCACCGTGCAGAATCTGGTCAGCAAAAATCGGCATCAACACTACGTAGGGCATGCCCACTAGACTCACCAACCCCAGCAGCAACAGCAGCGCCCGGATGGGTGCAGTCTGGTTCACGAAGCGGAACCCCTCCATCATGTGCTCCAACGGCGAGGCCATGGCCGCGCGTACTGGACGGATCACGTGCATCAGCAGCAACCCGATAATCACTGCGATGTAGCTCACCGCATTGGCAAAAAAGCACCACCCTTCGCCAATTTTCGCCACCAGAATCCCGGCGATCGCCGGACCGATCACGCGCGCCCCATTGAACATGGAGGAATTCAGCGCGATCGCATTCATCAGATCTTCCTTGCCCACCATATCCACAAGAAACGATTGCCGCCCGGGAATATCAAACGCATTCACCACGCCCAGCAAACTCGCCAGCACAAACACATGCCAGACTTGAACTTTGTGCAATAAAGTCAGCGCTGCCAGAACCGACGCCAGCAGCATCGCCGCTACTTGCGTCGCGATCACGATGTGGCGGCGGTTGAAGCGATCGGCTGCGATTCCTCCCAACGGCGCAAACAGAAACACCGGAACCTGGCTCGCGAATCCCACCGATCCCAGCAGCAGAGCCGAACCAGTCAGCCGGTACACCAGCCACGATTGCGCCACGCTTTGCATCCAGGTGCCGATAAGTGAGATAAGTTGTCCGCTGAAAAAGAGCTGGAAGTTGCGGTGGCGCAGCGCCCGCCCTGCTGCCTGCCAGCGCGATCCGCCCCCTGAGGTCGCTTCAGCACCCCTCACCGCCGGACTTTCCTGGACTGGGAATCTTGACTCTGACACGTTCACTTCTTTCGATGACGCTTCACCCCTCTGGGTCACTATTAACGATCACTATTAACGATCACTATAACGTGCGTGCTCCCGGCAAAGGTTCCCCCGGAATGTTCCCATATTAGAGTTTTCCACAGATCAGTGCCTTGCTCCGCACCGCCCGCCAACTTTTGACTTCCCAGACCGTCCGGACTGCGCTACAGTTGCTGTTGCTTTCCTCGGCGATTCCCTCAAGGAAGGGACACGACCATGACGACTCCTCCGGTTGTTGTTGAGCGCCGTATTGGACAGCGGTTTGCCTTTAACCTGCCAGTCTCCCTGCGTGACGTTGCGACCGCTGCTGAAGGACTCGGGTTCACCCAGGATCTCAGCTCCCGCGGAGCGTTTCTGTTCACCGACATGGCATTATGCGAAGGCGCAGAGGTCGAACTCACGTTAGAAATGCCCTCCGCGATCACGCTCGGCGAAAACATGCGTGTCCGTTGCCGAGGAAGCGTTTTGCGCATCGTCAAGCCCGCAGATAACAACTGGAAATCCGTCGCCCAGGACCAGACCGGGATCAAAGGTGCCGAGACCAAAATCGGCGTGGCTGTCTGCTTGAAGGGCTACGAGTACCTTCCCGAAACGGAGGACGGTTCCGCCGACTTCCGCCGAATTTCAGCCCTGCACAGCCCCAGCGAGACAGAGCGTTCCGCCACGCCGGCGCCCCTCAGTCCGCGCGCCGCTGCGGCTCACTAGCCTCTCTATCCATCGAGTCATGATTCATCGAGTCATTCGATAGAGCCATGGTTCCATAGAGGACCAGGCGTCACGATCCACCAAACAATCCCCATTCGTGTCTATCCGATTCCCATCCAGCAGTGAAGGCATCGCGTTAGCGATACGAATCGCGTAAAAATCCCGGTCTGGGCTCGGCGCACGCGGGTTAGTTCTTTCAGTCGTTCTTCCGTCCTTTTCAATCTCTGCTGCTTGGCTTAGAATGTTTTTCACCGTGCGGATTCTTGGGGGAGTATTTTCTGCTGTGCACCTTTCGTTGATGTTTCTTATCCCGCAGAACGTTTCTTTTGCTTCTCCCCGTGATTTGTGTGCAGGCAAGCAGGCAGGCGGTTACCAAGGTCACTTGGCGAACAGTACGTTCTCTTTCTAACATGCAAACACCGAGAGAAATCAGCGAGAACCGCGCAATGCATGGCATCGCCGTAGCCGTCCTGTCCGAGGACCGGGAACAATTATCGAAGTTGCACAGCCGCCTGGAGGCTACCCGCCTGGCCCGCGTCGTGTTCAGCAACGTCGGCTTTCCCAAGGGACCTACAGACTCCATCCTGCGCCAGATTCAGGATTTGCGTGCTGAGGTCGTCATCGTTGATATCTCTGCCGGAAATCCTCAATCCGCCATCGCTGCCATCGAACTCATTCAAGCCAACACCCTCCAGCTCGCTATCTTTGCTAACGGAAGCATGCAGCAGCCCGGGACAATCGTAGCCAGCATGCGCGCCGGTGCCGGCGAGTACCTCGATGACAGCGCCGGGTTCGAGGTTCTGCTCGAAGCCCTGACCCGTTTCAGTTCGAACCGCACCCGCACTCGCGGGGGCGCGGGCAAGGCCCGCATCTTCACCTTTCTCAGTGCCAAGGGAGGCGCCGGCGCCACTACCGCTGCCGTCAACACTGCCATCGCCCTGCAGCAGGCCTATGGAAATGTGGTTCTAGTCGACTTCGCCCCTGTAGGCCACGCCCAGTTGCATCTCAACCTTCGCCCTAATTTTGGAGTGCCTGACGCGCTCGAGAATCTGCACCGCCTCGACGCTTCTCTGCTCGACGGCCTCATGACCACTGCTCAGGACGGCTTGCATCTCCTGGCCGGCTCACAGCAGCCTTATCATGCCATCCCCACGCCGGCCGAATTGGCCCGCCTGTTCGACCTCTTGGTAAATCATTATCGCTACGTCGTGGTCGATGCCTCCAGCCGCCTCGATTCCACCACCCGCTTGCTCTCTGACCTCTCGAACGCGGTGCTCATGGTCGCTCAAACCGACGTCGTCACTCTGTGGAGCGCTGGCCGCATTCATGCCTTCCTCGAAGCAGGAGCAGGCCGTAATCGGCTGCGTATGGTCCTCAATCGTTACAAAAAGATTCCCGGCTTCACTGATGAGGACATCGAAACCGCCACGAACTGCAAAGTGCTGTGGAAGATTCCCAACGCATTTCACTCGATCCTGCCCGCCATCGATCACGGTGCGCCGGTAGTTTTGCAGGAGAGTCTGGAAGTGAGCCGCTCGTTCCGCGCCCTGGCCGCAGCCCTGGCCGAGGCTTCCCCCACTTCCGAAGGCGGTCTCGATCTGGTCTACGACCAGGAAAAATCCAACCCAAAAAAGAAAGCCCCCGGCCGCCTCGTCATCACGCCCGCCCGCGCCGGCCAGTAGGCTCCGTACCCAGTCGCCAGCACCCAGAATCCAATCCCGAGCACGTTCGGAGGGGGCACTGCGTCCAGCCGCACCCAGTGCCGAGCCGCACGGGTCAGTATCGGGAAGGGCACGACTTCAGTCGTGCCGTCTAGGTTCCCAAGAACCCGGGCTTTAGCCCCTGAGGGCACGCGACGAGCCGCGACCGCCTTTTTCTGGGTAAGAGGTACCCACCATTAACTCCGCGGGAACATCTTCAGCACTACCTCTTGCGAGTGCGACGTGACTTTCTTCGCAGCATCACTGGTGTTATCGGTAAGCGTTCCCTTCAAAGCGTAATACCCCTCGTCTCCGGGATTTTTCCCCTCGCCCCGTTCCACCGTCCCCGTGAACTCGAACCACACCGCGCGCACTGTTTCGGTGGTGAAGCTGAGCTTGTTGCCCTCCACCTTCCCGCTGCGGAAGTACTGATCGAGAAACGCTCCCTTATCGCTTTCGCCTTCCCCGTACCGCGAGACGAATCCCGTGACTTTGCCTTCGTCCTCCACCGTAATCTGCACGAACTCTCCGTCCTTCAAAAAGCTGTACATCCCTGAAAACTCGCGGGCGCCCTTCGCCTCACGCGCGGCGGCAGCCGAGTCTGCCGCTTTCGGCGCGGCCTTCGATTCTTGTGGGGAGTCTTGCGCCGCAGCCGAACAAGCCAACCCCACGGCGGCAACCGCCACAGCCGATACGAAAATTCCCTGCCAACTCTTCATGAAGTCTCTCCTGCGAACATTCATCGTACTACCTTGCCGGCGCCTTCTCGCATGTCCTCGTGGCTACCCTGAAAGATCATTTTCCATCTAACATAGAACGATGCGCGAAGTTCCGGGGACGCTCCAACTGGAAGAGACTGAAACACCTGCCCCGGAGTTGATCCTCCTGATTGCGCCCGAACCCCGGTTTCGCGTCTTCCTGCGGAATCTTCGCGATCTGTTTCGCCAAAGCGAACTCGCCTTTCCGCGCATTAACTCGGCGCCCGCTGATTTCTGGCCTGACGTCTTCGTCGACCGCGGACTGCCCTGGCACCGCTTCTTGCAGTCGGGCTTTTATCACGTTCTCACCCTCGCCCTGATCTGGGCGGGATCACGATTTATCGCTTTGCATCCTCCTCCTGAAACTCGACCCGCATTCACGCATTCCGACGTCATCTACTACTCGCCCTCGGACCTGCCGCCCCTCGACACTCGCCGCTCAAGCTCGGCTCACGCCCGCCCGGCCGATCCCGAATACTCTGCCCAGCCGATCATTTCCGTGCCTCCCGAGGCCGACAACCGCTCGCAAACCATCGTCACACCGCCCAAAGTCCGGTTACAAAATGACGCGGCCGTGCCCAACGTCGTCGCTCTATTAGACAAAATGCCCGCCGACCCGCGGATGCCGATCGGCCCGGCCCCAGCCGTTCCCACGTCGGAGATCTCGCGCCTGGCGCCGGCGATCGAACCCTCGGTCATCGCACCACCCCCTGCCCTGCAGGCCGCATCGCCGAAAACTTCGCGCGCTCCTCAGCCGAGCGTGATCGCTCCCCCACCCCCAGTGGAGGCCGAGCCTCGCCGCCGTCTCGGCGATCTCAATGTCGGTCGCAGCTCCATAATTGCGCCCGCTCCGCAGCTTTCCCTGGAAGAACAGCGCCAGATACCCAACCGAATTTCAACCGCCTTGAGATCGCCGCAGGGAAGTTCACAGCAAGTGATCGCGCCGCCCCCATCTCTACCCGCATCAGGACGCTCCCACTCCGCCGGAAGCATGGTCGACCGAAACACGGTCGACCGAGGCATGATCGCACTCAACCTCCATCCCGCAATAGGCGCGCCACCCGACCCGCCCGCAGGCAATCGCCGCGGCAACTTCGCCACCACCCCGGAAGGCCATCGCGGCGCCTCAGGTGCACCGGGCGCAAGCGGCAAAGCAGATGGAGCTACCGATGGAAACACAGCCGGCAAGAGCAGCGGCAACCTGCCTTCAGGTTTGTATGTGGGCAAAGCCTCGAATCCCACTTCACCGGTTGCGGCGGATCCCGCCCCAAAGAACTCGGGAGCATACTCCGTCAATCCCAATCTGATTGCCGGCATGCGACCGCCACGCCTGGCAGCGCGTACGTCGCAACCCGAGGTCGAGAACAAGACCGTGAAGCTCTCCAGCGAGGAGCAGGCCGTCTTCGGCGACCGCCACTTCTACTCCCTCAGCCTCAACATGCCCAACCTGAACTCCGCTGGAGGCAGTTGGATCATCCGCTTCGCCGCTCTGAAGCCCGACTCAGCCGCCGCCAGTCCCTCAGCTCGAGCCGCAGCGGCGGGCAATCCATCCCTTGACGGATCACCCTCCACCGATCTCTCCGCGCCCGTGGCCACACGCAAAGTCGATCCCGCTTATCCTCTGGAACTGATGCGCCAGAATGTAGCCGGCACCGTCATCCTCTATGCCATCATCCACGCTGACGGAAGCGTGGGCAAAGTGCGCGTGCTGCGCAGCGTGGATGACCGCCTCGACCAGTTCGCCAGTGAAGCCATCGCCAAGTGGCAGTTCCAACCTGCTACGAAGAATGGCGCCCCCGTGGATGTGGAAGCAACCTTCTGGATTCCCTTCCATCCGGTGAAGCCGAACTTCTGAGATCGGGGTCTCGCCCTCGCATCCAGCCGACCGCCGTTTCCGTAATTCCACAAGGCGCCACGAATAACACGAAAGTGGGCTTTGCCCCGCCGGCTTCGTACCAATTCTCCGGAGAGCATTGCCCCCCACATCTACCATCGTTCCGTGCGCTGCACGACACCCGGAAGGGGCTCGGCTCCAAAGTGCATCAAGCCCGGGGATCCAAACGTTAGCGTGATATTGGAGAATTCCACGTCCGTGCCGCCGGTGATTTCTATCGTCAGAAGTGATGGCGAAACGGGCGCGGGGTTTCCGTTGAGCGTAATCGTGGCCGGTCCACTTATTAGAAGTCCCCCGGTCGAAGTCCTGGTGACGTCGACATCGCAGAGAGTGATGTGGTGGGTATGGGCACCCCTGGCGGCGGGATCAAAATTGCCTCCATTTTCCGTAATGACCCAGCCATCAGACAGTTCCATGTTCAGGGCAGCGGAAAAGTCCGCCTTGCCTGAGTCTCTCTTGAACGTCAAGGACCATGGGCCTCGAACCTCATATGGACCCGTTGTAGTTGTAGTCGTTCCAGTCGTTTTGGTGGTTTGGGGAGAATAAGCATTGATTACCCCGATAAACCTCTTCGGTTCCCTATTTTGCGCCAGCGCAGCGATGCTTGCCAGCACCAGGACTGCGATGGTGCGTGCCGTCCACTCAAAAGCTTTGTTCTTCATGAAAGTCCTCCAAACTTGAGATTCACTTACGACGCGCGTTCACACTCAGACATGCGGGTGCGTTACTTCAAGCGGCAATGCGTGGAATTGCTCTGATGCCGCTGCTTACCGTCGAATGCCGTGTTTTGCGGTCGCCGCTTCGCGACGTTACAATGCGGCTTGCAGACTCGCCGTCCCCGAGCTAGTCAGGAGAAACGCGATGGGCGAAGTATTCCCTGGCACATCCTCGACCGTGAGACCCCCCGAAGACCGGCTGGATTCGTGGAAGGAAATCGCCACATACCTGAACCGGGATGTAACCACGGTCCAGCGCTGGGAGAAACGGGAGGGGATGCCTGTCCACCGCCACCTTCACAACCGGATGGGGTCCGTGTACGCGTTTCCGGCAGAGTTAGACGCGTGGGCGCGCGGCCGGAATCTTCGAACCGGGCAAGAGAATGCGAACGGTGCAGCCGCGGCCGATCCCGCTGCATCGACGCTGCCCTTGGCCGTGCCGAAGGTCCTGCGCACGTGGAGACTCATCCTGCCGCTGGCAGCCGTGGGAGCCGCGCTCGCGATCGGCGCAAGCCTCTGGCTTCAGAAAACGGAGTATCTTTGGCGAAGCCCCATCGCTAACGCTCGATTTCAGACGGTCACGGACTTCGACGGAGTGGAGCAAGCCGCTGCCCTGTCGCGCGACGGGCATTTCGTAGCGTTCTTGTCTGATCGGGACGGACAGATGGACGTCTGGGTTACGCAACTCGGTTCCGGACAGTTCCATAACTTGACCCGCGGCAGCGCGTCAGAACTTGTGAATCCATCGATCCGCACGCTGGGGTTCTCGCCCGATGGCTCGTTCGTCACGTTTTGGGCTCGCAAGCAAAATGGCTCGAGCGGCGAAGACATCAGCATCTGGGCCGTGCCAACGCTGGGCGGACAGCCAAAGCCATACCTGGAGGGTGTGGCTGAGTTCGACTGGTCCCCTGACGGCTCCCGGCTCGCGTACCACACGCCTGGACCGGGAGACCCGCTGTTTGTGACAGACGGCAGCCGGCGACCGGAGGATCGGCCCATCTTCTCTGCGCCAGCCGGTCTGCACTCTCACTTCCCCTTGTGGGCGCCGAACTCGGCATTTATTTACTTCGTTCAGGGATCCCTGCCAGACAAACTGGATATCTGGCGCATCCCTCCCGCCGGCGGAAGGCCCGAGAAAATCACGTCGACCAACGGGCGCGTGACTTATCCAGTCCTGTTGAATCGCCGCACGCTCTTGTATTTGGCCAGCGATGCCGATGGTTCAGGACCCTCGCTTTATGGCTTGGATGTCGAACGCCGCGTCCCTCATCGGCTGACCCCGAGTCTTGAGCGGTACACTTCGCTGGCGGCCAGCGCTGACGGTCACCGGTTGGTTCTCACCCTCGCAACTCCGAAAAGTACCCTCTGGCGACTGCGGCTCGCCGATTCACCCGTCGAGATGTCGGCCACTGCTCGAATACCGCTGAACACCAGCACGGGCGCCTCCCCACGACTAGGTCCAGACTATCTTCTTTACGTTTCTGCGACAGGAGTCAGCCAGAGTATCTGGAAAGTCGCCAACGAAACTGCTAGCGAATTGTGGAATGGTCAGGGTGCACAAATCTTCGGCGGCCCCGCCATCTCTCCCGATGGACGATCAGTGGCATTCTCCGTCCGGCAGCATGGGCAGACACTCTTATATGCAATGCAGGCTGACGGCACGAACGCTCACATCGTTACAGATTCGCTCGATCTGCAGGGCGCTCCAGCATGGGCACGCGACGGCAAGTCCATCACTTCGGCGGCGAGCGATCACGGCGTTCCACACCTTTTCCGCGTGCCGGTTGGGGGCGGAGTCTCGGAGCCTTTTGTTAGTGAGTACTCGGTTGATCCCGCGTGGGCGCCCGACGGCAAGTTCGTTGTCTACTCGGGACCCGATATTGGTACCACGTTTTCAGTGAAGGCCGTCACGGCCGAGGCCGCCGCGCATCACCTGCCGGCTTTAACCCTTACTCGCGGGGCTCGACACCTGGCATTCCTGCCGGGTGGACGAAAGCTCATTTACCTGCGTGGAGAGATTCAACATAAGAATCTCTGGCTCGTTGACTTGGAGACGGGCGCCGAACGGCAGTTGACCAACCTCGCTCCCGACTTCGACATTCACGACTTTGACATCTCTCCAGATGGTCGTGAAGTTGTCCTCGAACGAGTACAGGGACACTCCGATGTGCTGTTGCTGGATCTCCCCCAGTCATAATCCGGTAGAAACCCAACCCGTGGGATTTGCTGATGGCGAAAGGTTCGCGGCCGGCGCGGTCTCTTCGCCCTTCACTTTTCCACACCGGTGTTGTGACATCCGGCCTTGCGTCGCCCCTCAAAGTCGCGCGATCATGGTCGAGGCCGTGACGGTTGGCACCAGCTCAACTCGTCCCGCAAACCGTTCCCTAAGCTCTTTGACATCAAGATTTTGCCCGCAACTCACTGGACCACATAGATCAATCACCATTCTGCCGCTAATCCGATGATTCCAATAGATCAGGGGGAGGGGGGTATACCGGAATCGAGCGAGAATGGCTCAGCGCACACAACTCTCCGCCAGGATTATTCTCAGTCAGAAATCCACAGCATAGTCGCTACGCTTTGGCGCCTTTTTTCTTTTCCAGTGCGGCGTAGATTGCGGGGTCGGTGCAAACTTCGTAGTAGGTACGCTCGGTCCAGCCCTGCACCGAGAAATCTTCTACATCAATCCGTGGGATGCGGCTTGCCCGCACCACGATCTTGCGAAAAATGTCGCGGTCGACCGGCACGGTCGCGCTCAGCAGCCGGTATTCTCCTTTATCCGAGGAGGCGATCGACGGCGGCAGCTTAACCGCCAGCGGCACCAGTGAAATCTCCTGCTCCAGCTTTCGGAAGGCCGCTTCATTCATCCGAATGCCTCCGAGGTTGAAGCTGAGGATGGAGTCTTCGGGATTCTCCCCCTTGTCCTTGGTTGGCGCGGCCGCAGCCTGGAACACATAGACGTGGAATGGTCCAGCCTGCGATTCCATTACCTTGCGGGCGCGTTTGTCGCATGAGGAAAGGCGGTCGCTCTGGTTCAGCGCTTCGGAAATCATGATCTGGTGCTCGCCATCCATCAGATACAGTGGCGCGGATTCCTGCAGCGTGATGCCCACGCCCAACTCCAGCCCCGGCATGCCCGAGCGCTGCATCAGTTCGTTGTAGCCGCGCACAATCTCGATGATCTCTCGCGCCAGCACGCAAGCGCGGCTCACCGCGAGTCCAGGTTCGCCGGCGCGCTCCAGGATTGCCAGAATAATGGCATCGCCCTCAAGGAAAACTTTTTGCGCTCCGTACTTGCCCAGAAGCTTGTTCACCGGATCATAAAAGTTCAGGCTGAAGTAGGAGGCCGGATTCAGTCCCTTCTCCATCAGCGTACGCGTGAGCCGCGTGGAGTCGCGCACGTCGGCCTTCAGCACTACGTGCCGCAACACACGGTCTTCCTCCGGCTGCTGCTGCTCCTGGGGAAGAAGGAATTCGTAGAGCGTGCCATTCATCCGCGAAAGCTCGCGCAGCTTCTCGGTGCTCGCCAGGTTCACCGAGTCGAGCGCCCCGTTCAACACTTCCAGCCGCCGCAGATCGCGGTGATAGTGGGAGAAATCCTGCAGAAAGCGCGCTGCGACCTTAGCCCGCTCCGCGCCGCGGCATCCCGCAACCTTGCCCACGGCCGCGTACAAGCTGGCGGGCGAAAGCTTGCCGTGTTCCTGAATCATGCGTTCTACGCGGTCGCACTCGGGACGCGAGATCAGTGCATTCTTCAGTTGCTGCGGATTGATTCGTGGAGCGTACTCGCTGAGCAGCGGCACGGTGTGATACGAGGCAATCACATGCTCCATCACCTGTTCATCTTCGAGCAATCGCACCCATTGGGCCAGGCGCTCCTGCTTGGCCACACCTTCCGGCGTGGAATCATCGGGCGTTCCGGTACCGACGAGAGCGCGGGCATTCTCCGGAGCACACAGCCAGGAATTAATGGTCTCGCTAGTGGTCTCTTCACCATAGAGCGAACGCACGAAGCCCCACACCACATCCTGCAAGCGTCCGTAGCGATCGGGATCGCGATCCCAGTTGCCCAGCATCACATAATGTTCGGCGCAAAGGTAGTCGTCACGCCCGTCCTCGGAGAACGCCAGGCGGTTTACGAACAGGCCGTAGCTGCCGAGGGTCGCGCCGCCGGGTTCCGCTATCTTCGACTCGGCAGATTCTCCCATCTTCGATTCCCCGAAGAGCGACCGCCGGGTGCGCGCCAACGTCTCTTTCTCAATCTCGCGCAGCGTCTCGAACAGATCCTGCCCGGTCTTGCGCAGGATGATTTTCTTCCGCACCTGGAAGGCGGCCACGCGCTCGCGATACTCCACCCCTTTGCCTTGCCGTATGCCTTCGTAAGACTTGAGCAGAACGCGGCAGCGCTCCAGCACTTGGGCGAACTGCAGGTTCATCTCCGTGCGGAGAAGCTTGGTCACCGCCAGCCGCGCCAGCAGGTCGACGGAAATCTTTTCTTCTTTCTTGGCGCGATTGAGAGCTGCCAGATGCAACTCGGCAAGCAGCGGCTTCCATTCAGACTTTTCGGCTGGGTTGCGGGCTGCCCCGGCCGCGGCGCTCCGCATCCACGATGGTCCCTGGGTTCGTTGCGTCGTCTCGGCCGCCAGCAGTCCTTCCAACTCGCCGTGGCGCACGATCAGCCGCATGATCTGCGCCCGCGCCGCTTCTATGAAGCGCGGGCTCAAAGCCACATCGTGCCGCAAGTTGTCAACCCCGACCGCGAGCCCTTCGAGCCCTATCGATGGCACAGCCGCGATCATTTCAGGCAGCGCCGGTTTGTCTGGCGCTCCGCCCAGTCGGAAGATGGGTAATCGCGGCATCGTGATGGTTCAGAATTCTTGGAAGTTACTGATTACACATGTACATATCGAGGCTAGCACGCCAGGCGCGGCGGCTAAAGTTACCTAGGTTATGTGGTTCACATGAGGTTTTTAGCTTCGCTTCAAAAGGATTCTCCAGCATCAAAGCGTCACCTTATGAAGATGTAAAATCGATGCCGTCGTGGCAGCCTTGTCCAACGACTAAACCGAGACAACTCAGGAGAACTATATGATCGCCTTCTCCGTCAACGGCAAACTCGTCGATCTCGATGTTGATCCCTCCACTCCCCTGCTCTGGGTCATCCGCGAACATCTGGGCCTCACCGGAACAAAATACGGATGCGGCATGGCGCAGTGCGGTGCGTGCACGGTGCATATCAATGGAGAGGCGGTCCGTTCTTGCGTGGCTCCGGTGTCGCGCGCAACAGGAAAAGCGGTGACGACCATTGAGGGGCTCTCGGCCGATCTAAGTAGCCCTTTGCAGCGGGCCTGGCTGGAAGAGGACGTTCCGCAATGTGGCTATTGCCAGTCAGGACAACTGATGAGCGCGGCGGTGCTGCTGCGCGAGAAACCGAGGCCCACCGATGACGATATTGATGAAGCGATGACCGGCAACGTCTGCCGTTGCGGAACGTATCTGCGCATTCGAAGAGCCATCCACCGCGCGGCCGAAATGGTGGCAAAGGAAGGTACGCTATGAACCCTCTAAATGCGAGCACCGTCAGAGAGCGCAGTGGGATGCGACGTCGTGACTTCTTGAAGGTTTCGGTGGCTGCAAGCGGCGGTCTGCTGATCGGGTTTCAGTTTCCCGGAATCAGCCCCCTGGCGTCGGCGCAGGCCCGCGTAAGTACGTTCATGCCAAACGCCTTCGTGCGGATCGGAACCGATGAGAGGATCACGGTCATCGTGAATCATTCAGAGATGGGGCAGGGAGTATACACCTCGTTGCCCATGCTGCTGGCAGAAGAACTTGATGCCGATTGGACGAAGGTTGGCTATGAGTCCGCTCCGGTTGACCCCAAGTACAACCACCCCGCGTTCGGAATGCAGATTACGGGAGGAAGCTCGAGCGTGTGGTCGGGACTGGAGCAATTCCGGCAAGCTGGCGCGGCGGCGCGCGCCATGCTGGTCGCGGCGGCAGCGCAGCAGTGGAACGTGGACCCAGCGAGTTGCCGCACTGAATCAGGCGCAGTCTTTAACGGATCCAATCGCAAGTTGACTTACGGACAACTGGTTGGCGCCGCGGCGAAGCTCGCTCCACCTGAGCACGTTCAATTGAAGGATCCGAAGACATTCAAGCTGATTGGCAAACCGATCAAGCGCCTCGATACCCCTGTTAAGTTGAACGGCGAAGCGGTTTTCGGAATCGATGTTAAATTGCCGGGGATGCTGACGGCAGTGGTCGCCCGCCCTCCCATTTTCGGCGCAAAGATGAAGAGCTTTGACGATTCGCGGGCGCGTTCGATGGCGGGAGTGCGCAGGATCGTCGCGGTGCCCTCTGGTGTCGCGGTCATTGCGGACACCTTCTGGCAGGCGAAGATTGCGCGCGAAGCCCTCCAGGTGGATTGGGACGAAGGCAGCATGCAGAACTTCAGCACGAGTCAGATGATGCAGGAGTTCCGCGAACGCGCGAAATCGACGGGTACGAGCGTCCGCAGGGACGGCGACGCGGCGGGCGCGCTGGCGAATGCAGCCAAGAAGGTCGAAGCGGTTTATGAGGTTCCCTACCTTTCGCACCTGATGATGGAGCCGTTGAACTGTACGGTGGACTTGCGGCCGGACTCGTGCGAGGTCTGGACCGGATCGCAGTTCCAGACCGTGGATCGCGCAAACGCAGCCAAAGTAGCGGGATTGCCGAACGAGAAAGTCCAACTTCATACAACTTTCCTGGGCGGCGGCTTTGGAAGGCGGGCGAATCCGCAGTCAGATTTTGTGGTGGAAGCAGTCCACATCGCGAAAGCGGCAGGGGCCCCAGTGAAAGTGATCTGGACGCGCGAAGACGATATGCGGGGCGGGTGGTACCGTCCGGCCTTTCTGCATGCCATCGAGGGCGGGGTTGATGCGGGCGGCAATGCGGTGAGTTGGAGATCGCGACTGGTGGGTCAGTCGATCATGGCTGGGACGCCGTTTGCGGCGATGCTAATGAAGGGGAAAGATTACGACCCAGCATCAGTCGAGGGGGTTGACGATCTGCCCTACGCGATCCCGAACGTGACGGTTGAGTCGCATCAGGCGGAGATCAATGTGCCGGTCCAGTGGCTCCGTTCGGTGGGGCATTCTCACACGGCTTTCGCAGTTGAATGTTTCATGGATGAACTGGCTTTCCTGGCGCAGAAAGATCCTTACCAGTTTAGACGTCAGCTCCTGCTGAAACAGCCTCGACATCTTGGTGTGCTGGATCTCGCCGCACAAAAATCGGGATGGGACAAACCTCTGCCCAAAGGGATGGGGCGCGGAATCGCAGTGCACTTTGCCTTCGGAAGCTATTCCGCCCATGTGGCCGAGGTTTCAGTGACTGATGGCAAAGTTCGGGTGCATCGCATGGTCTGTGCCATCGACTGCGGACAATATGTGAACCCCGGCATTATCGCGGCGCAAACCGAAGGAGGTGCGATCTTCGGCGCGTCGGCGGCACTCTTTCAGGAACTCACCTTCGAGAATGGACGCCTGCAGCAAACCAACTTCAATACTTTTCCAGTGATCCGCATGAATGAATGTCCGGAAATAGAAACGCACATCGTGGAAAGTAACGAAAAGGCCGGCGGAATCGGGGAGCCGGGCGTTCCGTGTGCAGCGCCAGCGATCGCGAATGCTATTTTCGCAGTGACCGGGAAACGAATTCGCCGGTTGCCGATCCGGATGACGGAGGCTATATGAAGCAAGCACAGGTCGGAACCGGTTTTCTTCTCGTGAGCCTGATCGTGTTGGTCATTGCTGGCGCGATTTGGTTCTCGCATCCCGCAGCCGCCGCAGAGCCGGCCGCCAAGAGAATTGCTGCAGCTGCAGTCGGCGATGAAGGAGCGCTCTTCACCGCGTTCGTTTCCGTTTTAAGGAACCCGCGCTGCATGAATTGTCATTCGCAAGGAGATTATCCGCGGCAGGGCGATGACGGACATCGGCACGCCATGAATGTAAGACGGGGACCAGACGGTCACGGAGTTACGGCGGAAAGATGCAGTGCGTGTCACCAGGACCACAATCTCGCAGGCGCGCATCTGCCGCCCGGAGCGCCCAACTGGGGTTTGCCACCTGCGAGCACACCGATGATCTGGCAAGGCTTAACGGACGCGCAAATTTGCGAATCGATAAAGGATCGGAAGCAAAACAGAAACCGCAACTTAGATCAACTCGTCGAGCATCTTACGGAAGACAAGCTGGTGATGTGGGCCTGGAATCCCGGCGAAGGTCGAACTCCCGTCCCCATGCCTCACGATGAGTTTTCCGCGAAAGTAAAACAATGGCAGGCGGCAGGAGCGCCATGCCCGGTGAGGTGAAGTTGTCTCTGCGTACCGGGTACTCGGTACTAGATAATCGCTACTGGCTCTTCACTCGTGCCGGTTCGAACTCATCGCCCTTCTGCCATCCGATGAGCTTCGTGAAGCTGGCGGCTTCCCAGCCCAGCGCAAAGCCGAATCGAGCCATCGCGCCATCACCGACGAAATCCATCTCAGGGCGATACTCGTCGCTCGGCTGGTGATAACGCTTCTCCGTGTACTCCTTATCCTGTGCCAGACCCCAGGCTTCGTCGTGACCTTTGAACTTCATGCCTTCGTTGATCGAGAACGCCGGAATGCCCACGCGGGCCAGACTGAAATGATCGGAGCGGTAGAAGTGTCCCGCTTCTGGGCGGGCATCCGGACGGATCGCCAGTCGAAACTCTTTTGCCATGGCTTGCACCCATGGATAAAATGTCGTGCGCTCTGCCCCTGAAACTTCTACTTCCTCGGGCGCTCCCAGCGGCTGCACGTTGTCGTAATTCAAATCCAGCGCAATCTTCCCCGCGGGCACAGGCGGGTGTTTGCCGAGATACTCCGATCCGAGCAGTCCCTGCTCCTCGGCGGTAACTGCCGCGAAAACGATTGACCTTCCCGGCCGGTCCTTGGCGACACTGAACGCCCGCGCCAGTTCGAGCAGAATGCCACAGCCCGTGGCATTGTCGGCAGCGCCATTGAAGATGTTGTCGCCCGGCATGTCAGGACGGATGCCAAAGTGGTCGTAATGCGCCGTGTACATCACCGCTTCGTCTCGCAGGTTGTGGTCAGAACCCGGCAGCATCGCCACCACGTTATTCGACTCGAAGTGCCGGACGTTGCTCACCATGTGCGCCCTCAGCTTCGCCCCCAGATTCACGGGATGAAACTCTCGCGTGCGCGCATCGGCCATCATCATTTCCAGATCCATGCCCGATGCCGCTGCCAGTTTCCGCGCCACATCAAGCTGCACCCAAGACGCGACCTTCAACACCGGGCCTTCCACCTTCAAATAAGACTTCTCTCCCGAATTCGAGTTCCGCACCACTTCCCACGGATAACTTGCCATGTCTTCCTTGTGGATAAGAATTACGCCCACCGCGCCCTTGCGCGCCGCCTCTTCGTATTTGTAGGTCCAGCGGCCGTAGTAGGTGAGGGCTTTGCCTTTGAAGAACTTCGGATCGTCCGACGGTGGCTCGTTCACCAGCATGAGCAGCACTTTGCCGCGAACGTCCACGCCTTTATAGTCATCCCAGTTATATTCCGGAGCTTCAATGCCATATCCCACGTAGACGATCTCGGCGTCCACATCGGACTGTGCCTGCTGAGTTTGATCGTAGGCGACGTACTCGTCGAGCGGCTTCAGATGCATCGCTGCGCTTTGTCCTTGCTTGGGAACGAGTGAAAACTGAGTTTCAGGCAGAGTCGTGATCCCTACGAGTGGTACTTTCTGCAGGTACGACCCGTTGTCGCCTGCTGGTTTCAGACCATATTCCGCAAACTGGGTGGCGATGTATTCGGCGGCGAGGTCACCGCCCCGCTGCCCCGTGCCGCGGCCTTCCAGGAGATCATGCGAGAGGAAGCGCACGTGCCAGCGAATGTGTTCGGGGTTGATGGTCTCCATCGCGGCAAATGCCGCGCTTGGCAGGCGCACCGAAACGGCCTCGCGCTGGGTCGCGGCCGGCACCGGGGCTGCGGGCGCGCCGCCCTCCGCCCACACCAGGAGGCTCAGAGCGGCGATCACGCCGCCAAGAACACTTCTTCTCGCGAATGCTTGCATAGATCTGTCTTTTCCCCCGGCGAAGCGCAATATCGGCGCGGACCAATCCTTATGGCCAGGAATTCCTTATTGTTATGACTGAGGGAATTGTAACGGACCGAAGGAGCTTGATTGTAAAGGAGCAGCACGAACCGTATGCACGGCAGGTCAGTCACCACCGGAACCTCTGGGCAAGTTTCCGGTTGTACCTGCGATTGTTGCGCTCTGGGTCGAGGCGTCCGCCCTGGTTTTCCTGCTGGTTACGAGTCCCGCGACCGCGGGATTAGTTTTTCGAGCCTCAACCAGCGCGGAAATCCCGTACATCTTCTCCCGGCTTGAACAACACGGCGGGCGGGATCTTCCCTGACTCGGCCATCTTGCGGCCGATTTCTGTGAAGTCGGCTTTTACCCAGCCGACGCTGGAAACCTCAATTTGACCGTTCTGCGCGATCCAGAAGATGCTCGGGACATTGGTCAGCCCGTAGGCGTTCGACACAGGATAGGTTTCCCTGTCATCGAGCAGCACGGGGAATGTCACGCCGAATTCCTTGGTAAAAGCCGCCGTGTGCTTAGGATCGTCCTGGGAAACGCCGATGAGCCTGACGCGCTGGTGCCCGTACGCCCGCTCCAACCGCTCCAGGAATGGAAACGCATACTGGCAGATGGGACAGGAAACCTTGAAGAATGCCAGCACCACGGGACCGTGCGCCAACTCCTCGCGCAACATGAAACGCCTGCCATCCATCGCTTTCAGTTCAAAGTCGGGCGCCTTGGTGCCCGCAGTCAATGCCGCCATCAGTCGTCCTCCCGTTTGTTCTTTCAGGATCTTTCGCAGCCAGCGCATCGAGCTTCGCTCTGACCTGGTTCTATTTTAGTTGATATGAGATACGAGCTGTTGGCGTCGGCCTGGTTGCCCGTGGGTTATTGATCTCCCGTCAGAGCATTTCCGCTTTCCGCAGAATCTTCCGCGCCAGACCAGTAAGAGCAACCCGTCTTAGCCGCTCCTGGGGAATCCATTTCCCAGCAAAGCGCCCTGGTGCGGCGGCGTGCCAGACGCGCACCGTGTAATCCGTCACCGTGATCGAATGACGCAGCGTGAAGGACGGACTGCTCCCACCATTCGGATGCACCAGTTCGGGCAACTCCCACATTCCGGGCATCAGGGACGCGTCTGACGGTCGCCGAATCAGAAAAACTTCACCATCTCGATGATCCAGAGCATATTGAATCTCCTGCCTCTTCTGCCGCGCTGGCTTGGTTGTCGCGGCCAATTCTCCGCGCGTGACGCATAGTTCGATTACCGGGCAGGTCAAGCACGCCGGTGTTCGCGGCGTGCACACGACCGCGCCCAGTTCCATCATGGCCTGATTGAAATCGCCAGGACGCTTGGCATCGAGCAGATCGTTAGCGCCTTGCCACAACCGTTCTCCGGCAAGCCGCTTGCCCGATACTCGCTGTAACACGCGCTCGACGTTGCCATCGATCGCGGCGACCGGCTCATCGAATGCGATGCTGGCAATCGCTGCGGCAGTGTAGCGGCCCACTCCCGGCAAAGCACGCCAGGCTTCGGCGGTCTTCGGAAACTTTCCTCCGTACTCTCGCGCTACGACTTTCGCTGTGGCGTGCAGCATGCGCGCCCGCCGGTAGTATCCCAGGCCACTCCAGGCCGCGAGCACGCTAGCCTCGCGCGCCGCTGCCAATTTCTCCACCGCGGGAAAACGCCGCAGGAATTCCTGATAGTGCTCGATCACCGCCGCCACGCGAGTTTGCTGCAGCATGATTTCGGAAAGCCACACGCGGTAGGGATCGCGGTTCGCGCGCCAGGGGAGGTCGCGCCGGTATGCGCCATACCACGCAAGCAACCGTCGCCGGAATTGCTTCCGGTCGTTCCGTTGCAACCCCTCGATCTGCCTACCTAAAGTCATTGGCTTCGTTCAATTGGTCTCACAGCTGACTGGATTCTAATTGATGATGAACCGTCGCCCATCCCTGCTGCTCTCGGATATGCCTCGCCATTGACCCCGCACTCAAAAGCGCGAAATAATGGTCGGGCCTGGCATCCGCAACATTGCGTGAGTTTATCCACGCCCAGCAGCATCGAGGAGCACCATGAACGACTTCAACCGCAAGGTGGAAGACGCATCGGCGCGCGTCAGCAAGACCGTCGCCGAAGCTGCCGAACGGATCGAGAAAGAGATTCCCGAGTTCATCAAGTATCTGAACGACGAGGTCGTTCCTGCGGTGCGCCAGCATTCGACCAAGGCCCTGCGCACGGCGAGCGTGAAGCTGATCGAGCTGGCCGACTTCCTGGAGCAGCAAAAAGAGCAACAAAAAGCTTCGCAAAAGTGAGGCTGCGCCCCGCCGCCCTTGCCCCTTGTACTGTGATCCTGACTCTGCTGCTTACGATTTTGCTCTTCCTCACGGGCTGCGGCCATCCCAAGCAGGCGCACGTGAATGCGCCGCCGCCGCCGGCGGCGACGCCCGAGACGTCCTCGACGGAATTGCCGGCCACGTCCCCTCCCGCGAGCGCCGCGAAGAATAACCATCTGGCGGGAACCGAAGGTAGCAACAAGGAAAGCGCCGTAGACCTTGCCGAGCCTGCAGTTCCCGCGGGTATTGTGCCACTGGCCACCGAAATCGGCCGGGCCAGCTGGTACGGCCCGCCGTATCACAATCGACGCGGATCGAATGGCGAAGTCTACAACATGCATGCCATGACGGCGGCGCATCGCACTCTGCCTCTGGGGTCGATCGTGCGGGTCACGAATCTGAAGACCGGGCACACGGCTTTAGTGCGGATTACCGATCGCGGACCGTTTATCCCCGGCCGGGTTCTTGATTTATCACTGGCCGCGGCGCGCAAGCTCGATGTCTACCTGCCTGGGATTGCGGAAGTGAAAGTGGAAGTGATGCAGACCCCGGCGCCGCTCGATACCGGCGGAAAGTGGGCGGTGCAGATTGGCGGTTTTCCCGACGAAGACGAAGCCACGAAACTTGCTGATCACCTTACGCACCGCTATCGCACGGCAAAAGTGCAACGCTTCGCCAGTCCTGCGGGCGATTGGTGGGTGCGGGTGCGCGTCCTGGGCGACGATCGCCAGCGCGCCCAGGAAATGGTCGCTGAAACCGAAACGCCGGAGGGCGCGGTGTTTCTGGTAAGACTGGACTAGGGCAGTGGCCGGTGGTCAGTGATCAGTGGCCAGTGGTCAGCAAGGCGAGGGATCGCAACCACTGACCATTAATCCACTTACTACTTCTGCTATCCTCTCGTGGAGTTTTCATGATGCTAGACGTCATTCCCGGAACCGCACGCCTGCGTGGCGTAAAGCTGATTGCCGGAGCGGTGGCGCTCTACTTCGCCCTCCACCTACTGGGCTTTCAGAAGCTGTTCGAGAACGACGCCGAGGGGATCGGTGCTCTTCTGCAGATCATCGGCACACTCTACAGCGTCGTCTACGCGTTCGCCATCTACGTCATCTGGGGACAGTTCACTTCCGTCGAAAACGAAATACAGAAAGAGTCAGGAGCGTTGAAAGACCTGCTCCTTTTCAGCCAGCGCTTGAGAGAAACTGTGCGTGAACCGGTCGTGCGGGCGGTGAAGATCTACGCCCGCGCAGTTGCGGAGACGGAATGGGAGACGCTGTCAGCGCGTAAAGAAACTGACAAAACCGATAAACTGTTCGCTGCAGTCGTCACCAGCGTCACCGAGGTGAAGTCCGACGACGATACCGAGCGCATCCTCTACCAGAGGCTGCTTGAGATCGCTAATCAGGCGAGCGCGCACCGCGATGATCGGCTTGCGCTGAGTGTAAAGCGAATGCCGCAGACGCTCCTGGCGTTCGTGACCCTCACAGCCTCCATGATCCTTTTTCTGCTTTTTTTTCTTCCGTTCCGCAATCTTTCACTGAGCCTGGTATCGATCGCGATTACGACCATGCTGCTGTTCTTCGCCCACTTCGTGCTGACCGACCTCGACAATCCGTTCGAAGGCACCTGGAACGTGGGCTCTGAGCCCTTTGCCGAATTGGTCACGAAGTTCCGCTGATTCGCTCCGGCTGGCAGTCCCTCCAATCAAGTGTTATCGTTTCGGTCAGAGTGAGGGAAGATGGTGACCAACGGATGACCGAGGCCACGAGCGACTGCCTTTTCTGCCGCATTCTCCGCGGCGAGATTCCCGCCAAGAAAGTTTACGAAGACGAGCACGTGCTCGCCTTTGAGGACATCAGCCCAAAGGCTCCCACGCATGTGCTGATCATCCCTAAGAAACATTTTGCTGGATTGAAAGAAGCGCAGGCCGAAGACGCTGAAGTGATCGGCCGCTGCCACCTGGCAGCGGCTGAGATTGCGCGCCAGCGAAACATCGAGCAGGGATACCGGACTGTGCTGAACGTGGGTCCGGGAGCGGGGCAGTCGGTGTTTCATCTGCACGTCCACCTTTTGGGAGGACGCCACCTGAGCTGGCCGCCGGGATAGGGCAGTTCTCAGTTTCCCGTCTGCAGGTGCCTACTGTACCGTAGGATTCTCGTCTTCCGGAGCTCCGTGGCGGCGCAGTAGTTGAGGCAGGTTCTGTGAGAAAGCCGACCTAGGCAGAACCATGTCGCACCCTACCTCATGTGCCTTCTGTTTGAGATCGCCTTGCACGTGCGAAAGGAATCCGATGATCGAGGTTCCCTTCTTCAGTTTTGCCTTCAGCTTGGGGATTAACGTCAACGGTTTGGCGTTGGCGTTGTTGAGGTCGAAGATGATGAGCGAAGGCTTCTCTTCGCCGTTCTGTTCCATGCGCTCGGCCAGGTCTTTGTCGTTCTTGGCGAACTCGACCTTGACGTTGAGCTTGCGCGCGGTCTCTTGAATCTTGGCGGCGAAGAACAAATCGTCGACGAAGGCAAAGATGCGTGAGTTGGAATCTTCACGCAAGGCGGGTAGCGGTTCGGGATCGGCGGGCGCAAAAGGCGCAGCGAAGCCGGGACGCTGGCGGCGGCCTCCCTGGCCGTTGTTGCCGTTGCCGGCCAATGCGGCGCGGTAGCTGTGGTCCATGGGCGCCGTGTAGATGCCATCCTGATTGTGGCGCGCCTGGCTTGGTCCGGCGGAGCGGGGTCCGCGGGGATTGTTAGGGCGGCGTCCGCGACGCCGTCGGCTTCTGCCTCCACCACCGGAGGGTCTTCCTGGTCCTTGTCCTGATGGTCCTGCGTTCATAGTCCTCTCAAACCTGCTGGGCCGGGTTGTTGACCCGGTGCAGGGCTGCAAAATCTTACGATGTCCAGATTCCCCATTGGTTGCGGCAGGCTCTCACAGCGTTGGCGCATCGCCACTCTTCTTGCGGGGCCTCTCCACTTGCTCAGTCCATTACTCGGTCACACCCGTCAACCATCAACTTTCGCGAATGCACTCTTAGCGAATGCACTCAAGGGACAGGGCCCACTTTCCATGCGGAATTGCGGGTTGGGCTGGAATGCAATCGCGATCGACCGCTCACTGGTGATGCAAACTCGTACTAACAAAAAAACTTCTAAATTTGCGTATCGGTTATCCGTTATCGGAATCCGTCGCGCCGCCGGGAACGGCCTGGGGCGCGGAAGGCCCACGCGGGAACGAGGCCAATGAGAACAAACCAATGGTACTCGTCCCTGCGCGAGCGCGCAAGGGGCAAAGTGGGAGCGTTTTTGCACAGGAGGACATGACTACCAGGCGGCGGCCTGAAGGTATGCGACAGACTGAACCTATGTGACAGATAAAGAGCGCTCCGCTGATACGGAGCGCTGCTTGTCTTCGCTGCCTACTGCGTCACAGTGAGCGTAAACGCGAGTGAACTGGTGACTGGGTTCGCACCGCCGGTAGTGCCGTTGATAGTCACCGTGTAAGTTCCAGGAGTCGAGCCTGGGTTCGGCGGGGTGGTGGTGCCGCCGCCTCCGCTGCCGCCGCAAGCGCCCAGCCACAGCGTTGAGAACCCGAGAACCACAATCATGCCGAGCAGGCGCAGGCCGCGAGTCCGCGATCCTGCAGCAACAATAATTCCAAACAAGCCTGGGAGCAGCAGGGCATAGAAGATGCCGCCGCCGAAGGGCCGACGCAGTTGGGATGTCGGGGCTATGGTCCCGAGGTTGACTGTGATTGCGGTCGCGTTGGTGGGCTGGCCGCTGCCGGGGCTGATTTGGCAGGAAATTTCCGCAGTAGAAAGAGAGGGGGTGCCGGTGCAGGTATAGGTGACCGGGATAGCGGTGGTGGCGCCACTGCCGCTACCCACAATGAAGCCGGTGCTACTGTTAACGTTAACTGAAACTGCGGCAGTTCCGCCCACAGCCACGGGGAAAGTGGTGGCGTTGTTTTGGGTTGTGAGGGTGAAGGTCTCGGTGGTTGCGGTCACCGTCAGGTTGACGGTCGTGGTAATCGCTGTGCTGCCGCTGGTGCCGGTAACTGTGATGGCCTGCGCGCCCGAAGGCAACGCCATGTTGGCCGCAGTAGTGATGGTGAGGGTTACCGTCGACGGGGTTGATCCGGTGAGCGAGACGCTCCCGGGACTGAAACTGCAAAGCGCTCCGGCGGGCAGTCCGGCGGTGCAACTCCCGGGTGTGGAGTTTGGGCTGCTTGATGAATTCGCAAAAGTCACGGACCCGGTGAAGCCGCTGGCGGGTGTAATCATTATGCTGTAAGAGGCAGTTTGTCCGGCGGAAACACTATGGGATGATGGGGTCGGGGTCATAGTGAACGGCACTGTCACGCTGACCGTGGTGGGAGCAGACGTTGCGGCTTTGTCGGATGTGTCTCCCTCGTAGGTGGCTGTGACGCTATTGGTACCACCCGGAAGCGCCGAGGTGGCGAACGTTGCCGTTCCGGTTGTTGTCGAAGGATAGGGAACATTCAGGGTGACCGTTCCCAAAACCGTCGTGGTGCCGTTGTTAAGAGTTGAGAAGCTGACAGTACCCACCCCACTCGCGGGAGTGACGGCGACCGTGAAGCTTACGCTGGTACCCACGTTGACGCTCGTCGAAGAAACGTGCGTAATCGCGATCGAGCTGCCGGTACGGGATCCGCCCCAAGCCGTAAAGAGTTTGCTGGCATCGACGGACCCGAGGCCCGTCACCTGGTCATAGCCCGCGTGGGCGCTAAAACCGTACTCGGTCGTGCCGCTGGGGCAATCTGTAGTTCCGCTCGTGCAAGGCACGTCGTTGTTCCCGGTGGTCACATCGTGGAAGGATGTAGGGCTGCTGGCCGCCAGACTGTAGAGGGTAGGATTGATATTCCCTAATCCCGACGATCCCATGGACTGGTTGAGCAGCGCGACGATGGCGGAGAAGGTCGGGGCAGCACAAGAGGTACCACCAACCAGGAAAATTTCGCCACTGGCATTTACGAAACCATCGGTGCAGCTTGATACGATCGTGCCGCCCTGTCCATCTTCGCTGCAGATTAGGTAAGGGTCGTGCTCGGGCGACGCATTCAGTGCGAGGTCAGGCACATCGCGCTTACCATCGGCGGGGACGCCGGTGCCAGTCTGCCAGGTAGGTTTTGCGAAATAGATGCTGGCGCCACCGCCGGAAGCCAGCAGGCCACCGACGTCAGCGGTGTCATTCCACGCCATCTCCGGAATGTAGGAAAGCGCCGAGGAGAGGGTATTCGTTCCGCCGGTCGTCCCTTTCCAGTAGGTAGTGCTGTTTGCATTTCCATTTGTAACCGTGGCTGCGGCATCTCCGTCGAATTCGTTGCCGCCCATGCCGGTGACCTCGGGGATGGCGGCGGGAATGTCGACGGCCAGCCCCTCGGTAGCCGATGGGCTGGCCGTAGCGTTGCAATCGGCGGCGCCGGCATCTCCCGAGGCAGCCATAATCGTCTGGCCCTGGGAGTTGGCTTGCTGGGCCCATCCCTGCACCTCGTCGTCGAAGGCCTCGCCATTTGCCGTCTCGCAGGCGCCGTAGCTGGTGCTGATGATGGGGGCGTAGTTATTGTCGACAGTCTGCTGTAGAGCGTTCCATACGCTGTTGAAACGGGAGGTGCAGGTGTCGCCGGAGGTGAGGCCGGCGTAGACAAAAATGATATTGGCATTCGCGGCGACTCCGCCGGACCACTCCAGGTCAAGATCGGATTCGCCCTCATCGCCGGCACAGCGCGTTGCAGTCGAGGTGCTAGGATAGAGGACGTACTGCGGGGCCTTCGCTGCAAGGCCGGCGGCAATGCGGAAGTTAGCAAGGTCGTTGGCGCTGACGGTAGACTGCCCTACAACTGCGATCGTCTGGTCCGTACCATCGAGGCCTGAGGGAAGGTCGTAGATAGTCGCGAAATCCCCTGGGGCCAGGAAATGATCGCCGGCAGGATCGGTGAAATGCGGCTGGGCCCCGGTTGAAGGCCTCGTCCGAAATATCGCCCGCGGCTTGGGGCTGAAGTTGTGAAGATTTCCCACCGCCAGGACTAATCCCGCAAGCGCGGGCGGCACCGACGGGTTGGTGGCGTTGGCTAGATGGATTTCGCCATCCACCAGGTAATTGTGGATCTCGGTGCGGAAGGCAGTTTGGACCTGCTCGACCGTCCCATCAAATGAGATTTGGTTGCGGCTGTTGGCGATCGAGGTGACAGTGAATCCCTGGGCTCCAAGCCAGGCGACGACGCGGTTAATGTCGTTCCGGGTCATTCCGAAACGGTCGCCGAACTCTGCTGGTGTCAGCCATTTGTGGTAATTCGG
>DATHMS010000184.1:0-4500 GCA_035486795.1 Candidatus Sulfotelmatobacter sp.
GTGGGACGGCGCCAAATTTCGTAGATTTCCAGCGGCACAAGAGTGCTGGTGATAATTGTCGTGAGCCATTCCGCCCATCGCTTGCGCAGCCAGAGGCCTACTCCTTCGGTGAGGAACAATGCAGCATAGAACAATCCGCCTAATCCTAAATTCCTGATTTGCGCAGGACTCAAGCGCGAGACTTTGGCCAGCCCGGCTTCGACATACCGATTTCCCGGATCGAGGTGCAGCACGCGAGTCCAATGCTCGGCAAGCGCGCCCACGTCTTTATGCAGCAGACGTAACGCGCCCAAGGATGCCACAACCAGCGTCGCCGCCTTCAGGAACTTGAATACTGCAATGACCCGCAACATTCTGCCTTGTGACGATTTCATAGGGAATCGGACTCGTCCGACCAGTGAACACTCTAACAGTGCCCCGGTCATTAACATCTAAGCAGAACTCCGGGGGGCTCAAACCATGCAACCCGCACCGGGGTTTCCAAGAAGCTGAAGAAATTACGCAACCCAAACGAACGTAGAATGACTCTTACCGCATGCGTGCTCTGGTCTTCATAATCGCTTTGATTTGCACTGCTGCGGCGCAGTCGGTCCCCGCGCCCACCATCGCGGTCGTCGACGAAAATGGAGTCGCCGTCTCCTCCGCCCGCGTCACCCTGCAATCTCCGCAAGTGCCCACGATCCACTGCCAGACTGACTTCACCGGGCGCTGCCTTTTCCCCGGTCTGCCCACCGGCCAATATCAACTCCGCGTCGAGAAAGAAGGCTACTACGCAGTCGATGAACCGATCGTGCAAATCACGCAGGCATCGATCCTCGAAGTCGCGATCTCTCACCAGCAGGAAGTTCGCGAGACAGTCGACGTCCACGAATCCCCACTCGCGATCGATCCCGCGCAGGTCTCATCCCAGGAATCGATCAGCGGACTCGACGTCATCAACATCGTCTATCCTGGCACCAACGACTATCGCAACGTCATCAACTTCATTCCCGGAGTCGTACAGGATCAAGGCGGCCAGCCCCACGTCGCCGGCGCACAGACCTACCAGACAGAAACGCTGCTCGATGGCTTCAACGTGACTCAGCCCGGCAACGGACAGCTTCTTGTCCGTGTCAGCACCGACGCCTTCCGCTCAATCCAGGTTGAGTCGTCACGCGAGCCCGCTGAAGCTGGCAAGGGACCAGGCGGTCTTCTCAGCCTGAACACTGGCATCGGCGACGATCACTTCCGCTTCTACGCCACCGACTTCATTCCCTCCGTGCAGGAAAAGCACGGACTGCGCTTCGACCAATTTCTTCCGCGCTTCACTTTCTCGGGCCCGATCGAGAAAGGAAAAATCTGGTTTTACAACGCCTTCGATGGCGAGTACGACAACACGATTTACACCGAGCTCCCCGTCGGCGCGGACAACGATCATTCTCTCCGTATCGGTGATCTCACCAAGTTTCAGAGCAACCTCACCAGCCGGAATATTTTGACCACCAGTTTTCTGCTGAATTACCTTCACGACCAATACGCTTTTCTCTCGCCGCAAAGCCCGCAGCTCTCGAATCCCAAGGACATCGAGACCGCTTACATCGCCAGCATCAAGGACCAGCACTATTTCAAGGGTGGCGAGCTTCTGGAAACCGGAGTCGGCTTCGATCAGTACAACGTGCAATTGGCTCCTTACGGCACGCTGCCTTATTTCCTCAACGTCGACACTGCCGGCGGAAATTACTATCTCGACCTGCACACGAACGCCAGCCGATTTCAGAGTCTGGTGAATCTTTTTCTTCCGTCGCAGCAGTGGCTCGGCCGCCACGATTTCAAATTCGGCGCCGATCTCGATCGCATCTCCTACGACGCCCAGTTCGCGCGGCTTCCCGTCTCTTATTTAAGCGGAAACGACACGCTCACCTCGCCGGATCTCTGCCTGACTGCGCCACAGGATTCATCCTTCCCCTGCACGCGGTATTCGACCTTTACGCCCGCCCCGCTTCACGAGCAATACAACGCGGAATTCAGCGCGTATGTCGAAGATCGCTGGAGCATCCGCAACCGCCTTCTCATCGAACCCGGCGTGCGCCTTGACTGGGACGAAATCGTCCGCCACGCCGAATTCGCTCCACGCCTTGCCGGAACCTATGTCCTCGACAACTCCGGGCACACCAAGATTTCCGCGGGCATCGGCCTGATTTACGAAGAAACTCCAATCTTCCTGATCGCCCGGCCCTATGCTGGAGGCCGTGAAGACACGTTCTTCTCCGTCAACCCAAACTGCACCACCAGCACCGGATGCGTGACCACGACCGGCCCCATCGCCACCACTTTCAGCGCAGACGCCAACGCGCTCAATTCTCCGCGCTTCATCAACTGGAGCGTCGGTCTTGAGAAGAAGCTTCCTGCCTCGATCTACGTCAAGGCTGAATATCTCGACCGCCGCGGCTCCCGTGGATTCGTCTACGACACGCGCAACGACACAGCCAGCGGAGACTTCGTCCTCGAGAACACCCGCGACGACCGCTACAAAGCCTTCCAGATCACCCTTCGCCGCAACTTCCGCGAAGCTTATGCGCTGATGGGCTCCTATACTCGCTCCAGCGCGCATTCCAATCAGGCTCTCGACTTCAACGTTGACAGTCCAATTCTCAGCAGCCAGCTCCCTGGACCCTATCCCTGGGATACCCCCAACCGTTTTCTCTCCTGGGGATACTTTCCTTTATTCAAGCTGCCGATAGTTCATCAGCTCGAAGTCGCCTACTCCATGGAAGTACGCACCGGATTCCCCTTCAACCTGCTCAATCCCCAGCAGCAACTGATCAGCTTGCCCGGAGCCGAGCGCTTTCCCGACTACGCCTCTCTCAATCTCCAACTCGAAAAGCGCTTCCATCTCCTCGGCTACTACCTGGCGGTCCGAGGCGGCTTCGACAACATCACGGGACGCTGCGATCCCTTCGTCGTCAACAATGTGATCGATCCCGTCAGTCACCCGGAACCCACGTTCAGCGCCTGTCTTGGCCGCGCCTTCACCTCGCGCATCCGCCTGCTCGGCAGGAAGTGACCGCGCTGCGAACCCACGATTAGATTTGTCATTCCAAGCCAGTGAGATTCGCATTGGCCTCTGTAAATGCCGGGCAGCGTTGTCATTCCGAGCGAAGGAACCTGCCAGCATTGTCATTCCGAGCGCAGCGAGGAACCTGCTTTTCGCCGCCAGAGGTACGAGGCCAGCCATCAACAACCCGACCCGAGTTATAATCTCCACCGAACCCTTGCATCGAATCTCCGTCTCCTGTCATCTCAACAGCTTGGAGGAATGATCAATCATGGCTCACGAACTACCCCCTTTACCGTATGCCTACGACGCGCTCGAACCGACCATCGATAAGCAGACGATGACTCTGCATCACGACATGCACCATGGCGCTTATGTGAAGAACCTGAATGCCGCCATCGAGAAGCATCCCGAACTTGCCGGCAAATCCGCCGAAGACCTGATCCGCGACCTCAATGCAATCCCCGAAGATATCCGCGGCGCTGTCCGCAACAACGGCGGCGGCCACGTCAACCACACCATGTTCTGGAAGATCATGAAGCCTCAGGGCGGCGGCGATCCCACCGGCCCCATCGCCGAGGCCATCCAAAAATCCTTTGGTAGCTTCAAGGACTTTCAGACGAAGTTCAACGACGCCGGCGTCAAGCAGTTCGGCTCCGGATGGGTCTGGCTCGCCGGCAAATCGAGCGGCGAAATTCAGATCCTCTCAACGCCGAATCAGGACAGCCCGATCTCGCAAGGCCTCTATCCCATCTTCGGCAACGATGTCTGGGAGCATGCCTACTACCTGAAATATAACAACCGCCGCCCCGAATATCTGAGCGCGTGGTGGAACGTCGTCAACTGGGACGAAATCAACAAGCGCTTCGCCACCTTCAAAGCCGGCAAAAGCGCGCACGAACCAGCATTAGCGCATCGCTAGGCAGACGCGATCGCCATCGCAAACGTTGTCATCCTGAGCGAAGCGAAGGACCTGTGCAACTTGCGTATAGCGTTCGTCGTGCTAGCGTACAGGCCAGAAGAGATGAGGCCCTTGCGAAAAGCAAGGGCCTTTTTTTTGCAGCCGTATCTTTACGCAACTCGCTGCGCGTACTGCTCCGGACTCTGGTCGAATCTTTTCTTGCAGTCCTCCGAGCAGAAGCTGAACGTCTTGCCGTTGTATTCCGTCTGCGCCGCAGCTTTGTTCTCGTCCACTTTGATGCCACATACCGGATCGATGGTCATGAACTCCACCTCTCAAAGAAATTTGGCGTGCTGAAAGAAATTCTCTGCCCGCCGCACCCAACTTCCGCTCGGGTAATTCCTGTAATCGAAGTAGTGGTGCGAAAGTGATGAAGGAACCGCAATCTCCGGCGAACACTTGAAAGGTCCGTGGCATCCCAACTGAGAACTGAGAACTGAGAACTGAGAACTGAGAACTGAGAACTGAGAACTGAGAACTGAGAACTGAGAACTGAGAACTGAGA